>NZ_PIYS01000004.1:0-34476 GCF_002835605.1 Pseudomonas fluvialis
CCTGGCATCGGATTTTTTATGTCTCTGCAACAGCAACTGCTCGACTTAGGTGAACTGTTCAACTTCTCGGATCTGAGCACCTTCACCCAAAACATCCCGATCGAGTGGGTGGCATCCGCTCTGGACTTGTCCGCCCAGGCCACCATAAGGCGGCGGCGTCTGCCCAGCGATCAGGTGCTCTGGCTGGTGCTTGGCATGGCCTTGTTCCGTGACGAGCCGGTGCATGAGGTCGCACGACGCCTGAATATCTGTGCCCAGGGGCTGGCCTCTCACGACCTGCTGGCCCGAAGCGGTGTCACCGAGGCGCGTAAACGATTGGGTGCCGATCCGGTTGAGTGGCTGTTTCGTCAGACGGGTAACCAGTGGGGTTGCGAGCGCTATGAGGGCGATACCTGGCAGGGCCTGCAAGTATTGGCCGTGGATGGCGCACTCCTGCGCACCCCAGACACGCCTGAACTCCGAGAGCATTTCGGCTCCGGCAATACCTCCACCGAGCGCCAGACGCCGTTTCCCATGCTGCGACTGGTAGCCCTGATGAACGTGCGCTCGCACCTGATTCTGGATGCGCAGGTGAGTCCCTACCGGCGCAGTGAGATGCGCTTGGCCGATGAGTTTATGCAGCAGATTCCCAATCAGTCGGTGACGCTGTTCGATAAGGGCTTCTGGAGTGCCGACTTGCTGTTGCGCCTGGGCGCCGCAGGGGAAAGCCGGCACTGGCTGATTCCGGCCCGCCAAGGGCTGGTTGGCGAGGAAGTCGCTCGTTACGGCAAGGGCGATCGTTTGCTGCGCATGAAGGTGTCGGCACAGGCACGAAAGCGCAACCCCGACCTGCCGACGCACTGGGAGGTACGTGAAGTCAGCTACGCCGTGAAGGACAAGATCAAGACAGTGCTCACCTCGCTGCCTGCGGATACTTACAGCGCCAAGACCATCGCCAAGCTGTATCAGGAGCGCTGGGAGATCGAGCTGGGCTTCCGGGATATCAAAAGCTCTCTGCAGCAGAATGCGATGACCCTGCGCAGCAAGGTAACGGAGCTGGTCTACCAGGAGGTCTGGGGCTTGTTGTTGGCCTACAACATCATCCGCCGCGAAGCCGGTCAGGCAGCCGTCGCCTTCGGCCGCTCTCCGGGCGACATCCGCTTCAAACCAGTAGCTCAATACATCGCCGTGCAATTGATCGTGATGGCGGCGGCCAACCCGATTTCAGCAACAGGAACACGATTGTCGGAGCTGAGAGCAGGAATCGGTGGGCTGTTTCTGGATCACCGTCCAAGGCCATCAAGACCAAGGACGGTGAAGATCTCAAAGACCCGTTATCCAGTGGATCGAAAGGCTGCTCCGCTTAAGTGAACAGCATTACGGCAATGCCGGCGTTTTTTATGGGCGCTAAGCTATTGCGCGGCTTACTGGCGGATGCCTTCCACCGAGAGAATCAGCTCGACTTCCTGAGAGGCCGGGCCAAGATCCTTGGTGATACCGAAATCCTTCAGGGCAATACGTGTCGAACCCTCGAAGCCGGCACGATAGCCGCCCCAGGGGTCCTGCCCCTCACCCAGCAGGCGAGCCTGGATCACCACCGGCTTGGTCACGCCATTCAACGTCAGGTCGCCGGTGATATCCGCCGTACCCTCGCCCGTGGACTTGACGGCGGTGGACACGAAGCTGGCCTGCGGATGCTTGTCGACGTTGAGGAAATCCGCACTACGCAAATGCTTGTCGCGCTCGGCATGGTTGGAGTCCAGGCTGGCGGTATTGATGGTCACGTTGACCTTGCTGGCCTCGGGGTTGGCCGCATCGAAGCTGAAGCTGCCGTCAAAGTCCTTGAAGGTGCCGTACAGCCAGCTATAGCCCAGGTGGCTGATCTTGAAGTTGATGAAGGCATGCTGGCCGGGCTTGTCGATCGCATAGTCGGCCGCCAGCGCCTGGCCGGCGAACAGCGCAGCGCCCAGGGTCAGTGCAGCAAGGGATTTCTTCAGCATGGTGAGTCTCCTGTTGTAGTAGGGGATGGTCGCCCTGCGGCGACCGGGTACTGCCAAAACACGTGTCAACGCGAACCACGTCCTAGCATGCGCAGCAGGGTGGCATCGCGATCCAGCCAGTGGTGCTTGAGTGCCGCCAGGGCATGCACCGCCACCAGCGCCATCAGCCCCCAGGCCAGGTATTCATGGACCTGTCCGGCCAGGTCTTCCTGGCGCGGCAGGCCAGTCAGGGTCGCCGGCACACTGAACAGGCCAAACACCTCGATGGGCCGGCCATCGGCGGTGGAAATCAGGTAGCCCGAGCCCATCAGGGCAAACAGCAGCAGGTACAGCAGGGCATGCCCGGCCTTGGCGGCCAGCCGGGTCAGCCGATCATGACTGGCCAGCGCAGCGGGCTGCGCGGCAACCAGTCGCCAGCCCAGGCGCAACAGCATGACGGCGAACAGCAGGATGCCCACGCTCTTGTGCAGATCCGGCGCAGTGCGATACCAGCTGCTGTAGTAGTCCAGGCCGACCATCCACAAACCCAAGCCGAACAGGCCGAATACCGCCAGAGCCACCAGCCAGTGCAACAACACACTGACCAGCCCGTAACGGGATGCCGAATTAGCCCATTGCATGGTTGTTTCTCCACAATTGCCGAGTTGTGCGCCGCACCTGGCAAGACCGGGCCGCGCTGTCGATGGATGTCTAGCCTAGCGGTTAACCCATCGAATAAAAGGGGAAAAATTAACTGAAACATATCTATCAGGTTGATCAGTCCAACCTTGCATCCACAGGCATGCAGCCCCTAGGCTCTCTATCCCTGCCAAGGAGAAGCCCATGAACGCAAATACACCGTGGATGCAGCGCGACCTGGCCGTGCTCTGGCACCCCTGCACGCAGATGAAAGACCACGAGCGCCTGCCGCTGGTTCCGATCCGCCGTGGCGAGGGCGTCTGGCTGGAAGATTTCGACGGCAAGCGCTACCTGGATGCGGTCAGCTCCTGGTGGGTCAATGTGTTCGGCCATGCCAACCCGCGCATCAACGCACGCATCCGCGAGCAGCTGGACAGCCTTGAGCACGTGATGCTGGCCGGCTTCACCCATCAGCCGGTGATCGAACTGTCCGAGCGCCTGGTGCAGATCACCCCGCCCGGGCTGGCCAAGGTGTTTTACGCCGACAACGGCTCGTCGGGCATCGAGGTGGCGCTGAAGATGAGCCACCACTACTGGCTGAATAGCGGCCAGCCGCAGAAGAAACGCTTCGTCACCCTCACCAACAGTTACCACGGTGAAACGGTGGCGGCGATGTCGGTGGGCGACGTGGCGCTGTTCACCGACACTTACAAGGCGCTGCTGCTCGACACCCTCAAGGTAGCCAGCCCGGATTGCTACCTGCGCCCCGAGGGCATGGGCTGGGAAGAGCACTCGCGGAATATGTTCGCCGCCATGGAACAGACCCTGGCCGAGCACCACCATGAAGTCGCCGCCGTCATCGTCGAGCCGCTGATCCAGGGTGCCGGCGGCATGCGCATGTACCACCCGATCTACCTCAAGCTGCTTCGCGAGGCCTGCGACCGCTACGGCGTGCACCTGATCCACGACGAGATCGCCGTCGGCTTCGGCCGCACCGGGACGATGTTCGCCTGCGAGCAGGCCGGCATCACCCCGGACTTCCTGGTGCTGTCCAAGGCGCTGACCGGCGGTTACCTGCCGATGGCCGCGGTGCTCACCACCGACCAGGTGTACGGCGCCTTCTACGACGACTACGCGACCCTGCGCGCCTTCCTGCACTCGCATACCTACACCGGCAACCCGCTGGCCTGTGCCGCCGCCCTGGCGACCCTGGACATCTTCCGCGACGACCAGGTGATTCAGCGCAACCAGGCACTCGCTGCGCATATGGCCAGCGCCACCGCACACCTCAAGGACCACCCGCATGTCGCCGAAGTGCGCCAGACCGGCATGGCCCTAGCCATCGAGATGGTCCAGGACAAGCCGAGCAAGACCGCCTACCCCTGGCAGCAACGCCGTGGCCTGGCGGTATACCAGCACGCCCTGCAGCGCGGTGCGCTGCTGCGCCCGCTGGGCAGCGTGGTGTACTTCCTGCCGCCGTACGTGATCACCCCCGAGCAGATCGATTTCCTCGCCGAGGTAGCCAGCGAGGGCATCGATATCGCCACGCGCGCGTCGTTCAGCGTCGCGGTAGACAATCGTTATCCCGATCATCGCGATCCGGGCTAGCGACAGCGCCACGCGGCCAGTCACCGCGGAGGCGTCCGGTGCTTTACACTCGCGGCTTTCCACTCGTCGCGTGCAGCTACCCTATGCGCCTATCCCGTTTCTTCATCGACGCCCCACTGTCCCTGGGCCAACACACGCTACCCGAGGCCCAGGCCCACTACATCGGCCGCGTACTGCGGCATGCCGTGGGCGATGCCCTGCAGCTGTTCGATGGCAGCGGCCAGGAATATCGCGGAGCATTGATCGAAGTGAGCAAGAAGGCTGTGCGGGTTGAACTCAGCGAACAGCTGGCCGGCCTGCCCGAATCGCCTCTGCACATTCACCTGGGCCAGGGCCTGTCGCGCGGCGAACGCATGGACTGGGCGATCCAGAAAGCCACTGAGCTGGGCGTCGCGGCGATCACGCCGATCGTCAGCGAACGCTGCGAAGTGCGCCTGAAGGATGAACGCGCCGACAAGCGCCTGGCGCACTGGCGCCAGGTAGCGATCAGCGCCTGCGAGCAGTGTGGCCGCTCAGTCGTCCCGCAGATCCACGCCCCGCAACTGCTGGCTGACTGGCTGGCCCAGCAAAGCGCCGACCTCAGGCTGGTCCTGCATCCACAGGCCGAGGCGCTGACCAGCCACCCGCGCCCGGGCAGCCTGGCCTTTTTGATCGGCCCGGAAGGCGGGCTGGCAGACAGCGAGGTCAGCCAGGCGCAGGCGGCCGGTTTTCTCGGCGCACGCCTCGGCCCACGGGTACTGCGCACGGAAACCGCGCCGGTGGTCGCACTCAGCGTGGCGCAGCAGCTGTGGGGGGATTTCTGAGCGCTATCGCCTGCGCAACGGCATGCCCAGCAGGGCAGCGAGAAGCCGCTTAATAGCCCTTGACGCTGTAATCGATCTCGAAGTCGATGCCGGTAACCCGTGACACCCCGGTATCCAGGCGGCCATCGTCATGCAGGCGCAACCAGCGATAGCCGGGCGCCTCGTGATCCACCTGGAAATCCTCGCTACCCGGCGCGAACTGCACACAGGTCGAGGGCGAGGCCAGCAGGCGCATACCGTGCAGTTGCTGGTCGAACTCCTGGTGCACATGCCCCCACAGCAAGGCCTTGACCTGGCTGCGCCCGGCCAGGCGGGCAAACAGGGCCTGCGGGTTACGGATGCCGATAGGCTCCATCCAGCGGCAGCCGATGGAGACCGGATGATGATGGAAACTCACCAGCACATGTCGTGCGCCGGCGCTATCCAGCGCCTGATCGAGCAGGCTTAGCTGCTCTTCGGCGAAATAACCGGGTACGGCACCGACGATCGAAGAGTCGAGCAGAATGATGCGCCACTGGCCGATGTCCAGCACGCTGTCGAGCAACGCCGTACCGGCGCACGCCGCCTGCATGGCCGCCGGCTCGTCATGGTTGCCGGGAAACCAGCGCACCTGAGGTGCCAGGCTGTCGGTGAGCTGGCGAAAACGCTGGTAGGAGGCCAGCGAGCCATCCTGGGAAAGATCCCCCGTAGCCAGTACCAGGTCGATGCGCGGCTGCTCCTGCTCGACCAGCGCGATCACCCGCTGCAGGCTGTCGCAGGTATCCATGCCCAACAGCCGGCCATCCGCCTCGGCGAACAGGTGACTGTCGGACAGCTGCACCAGCAACACCGAGCTATCGGCAGAGGGGGCGGCAGAGGGGGTGGCAGCACTCGGCAAGGGGCCATCTCCAGGGAAAGTGCTCGGAATTATGGTGTCTGCGCCACCGCAGGGTAAAGCCGGCAACTGGAAACAGATCACAGTTAACGGCGCTGAAATCTTGCCACGTTGTTCAGATTAGCGCTTCTGCGGCATGCCCGTGTGCCTGGCAATGGCTCAGCCATTCACCGAGAAAGCGATTGACCTGCAGTTTCTCATCCGGCAAGTACATGGCCGGATTGGGATAAGGGTAGCTGCCGTGCAGGCGTTGCCTGTCATCCTCGCCCACCACTTCGGCCATCCGTGCGTCATGGTAGGCCCGCACCTGCAGGCAGGCCTGCGGCAACCAGGCCAGTGGCTGCACCTGCCACAGGCGCAGGGTGGTGGTGTAGGGGCAGTTTTCCAGCACAGCAATATGCAGCTGGCCGAACGACTGTTCGCCCTGACTCAGCAGCAGGTTGCGCTGCGCCAGGCCATCGCGCATGTCCGGCAATAAGCGCAGCAGACGCAGATAGTTAAGCTCGCAGATCGCCTGCAGGCCACTCAGATCGACGCGGTAGCGCTCGCGCAGCAGGCTCATGCCCAGGCCTCGCGTACGCGCTGGCGATTCAGCGCCAGCCAGTGCAAGGCCATAATGCTCGCCGCGTTGTCGATGCGCCCGTCCTCTACAGCGGCCAGGGCTTCATCCAGCGACCACACCGCCACACGGATGTCCTCGCCCTCCTCGGCCAGGCCATGCACACCGCCGGCGCCGCGACTGTCACAACGACCGACAAACAGGTGCACCCGCTCATCCGAACCGCCTGGCGACGGGTAGTACTGGCACACCGGCCACAGCTCAGCCAGCGTCAGGTTGGCCTCTTCCAGCGCCTCGCGGCGCGCCACCGCCGCTGGCTGCTCGTCCTTGTCGATCAACCCGGCCACCAGCTCGATCAGCCAGGGGTTGACGCTCTTGTCCAGGGCGCCGACGCGGAACTGCTCGACCAGCACCACGCAATCGCGCGGCGCATCGTAGGGCAGCACGCAAACCGCATCCGGGCGCACGAACAACTCACGACTGAGCAGCGGCCCCTGTTCACCATTGAACAGACGATGCCGCAGCTGCAAACGGTCCACACGGTAAAAGCCGCGGAAGCACTGCTCCCGCTGCACGACCTCACAGGCATCAACCGCCTGGCTGGGATGGAACTCGGACATAAGTCTGCACACCACACACTGACAATGCAGGCAGAGTAGCCGCACTCGCTGCCTGCATGCCAGTCGCCGGCTTACACCTGCCGGTAGATCACCGCGCCTTCCTCGCGGAAACGCTCGGACTGCTCGGCGAAGCCGGCCTCGATGGCCTTCTGCTCGTCGGTCAGGCCGTGCTCGGCGGCGTACTCGCGCACCTCCTGGGTGATCTTCATCGAGCAGAACTTCGGCCCGCACATGGAGCAGAAGTGCGCGACCTTGGCCGACTCCTTGGGCAGGGTCTCGTCGTGGAAGGCGCGCGCGGTATCCGGGTCGAGGCCAAGGTTGAACTGGTCTTCCCAGCGGAACTCGAAGCGCGCCTTGGACAGTGCGTTGTCGCGGATCTGCGCGCCCGGGTGGCCCTTGGCGAGGTCGGCGGCGTGCGCGGCGATCTTGTAGGTGATGATGCCGGTCTTCACGTCATCCTTGTTCGGCAGGCCCAGGTGCTCCTTCGGAGTCACGTAGCAGAGCATGGCGCAGCCGAACCAGCCGATCATCGCCGCGCCGATGCCGCTGGTGATGTGGTCGTAGCCGGGGGCGATATCGGTGGTCAGCGGGCCGAGGGTGTAGAACGGCGCCTCGTCGCAGCACTCCAGCTGCTTGTCCATGTTCTCCTTGATCAGCTGCATCGGCACATGACCGGGGCCTTCGATCATGGTCTGCACGTCGTGCTTCCAGGCGATCTTGGTCAGCTCACCGAGGGTCTCCAGCTCGCCGAATTGCGCGGCGTCGTTGGCGTCGGCAATCGAGCCCGGACGCAGGCCATCACCCAGCGAGAAGCTAACGTCATAGGCCTTCATGATTTCGCAGATTTCCTCGAAGTGGGTGTAGAGGAAATTCTCCTTGTGGTGCGCCAGGCACCACTTGGCCATGATCGAGCCGCCGCGGCTGACGATACCGGTGACGCGCTTGGCGGTCAGCGGCACATAGCGCAGCAGCACGCCGGCGTGGATGGTGAAGTAATCCACGCCCTGCTCGGCCTGTTCAATCAGGGTGTCGCGGAACAGCTCCCAGGTCAGGTCCTCGGCGATGCCGCCGACCTTCTCCAGCGCCTGGTACACCGGCACGGTGCCGATCGGCACCGGCGAGTTGCGGATGATCCACTCGCGGGTCTCGTGGATGTGCTTGCCGGTGGACAGGTCCATGACCGTGTCCGAACCCCAGCGGATGCCCCAGGTCAGCTTGGCCACTTCCTCTTCAATGGAAGAACCCAGCGCCGAGTTGCCGATGTTGCCGTTGATCTTCACCAGGAAGTTGCGGCCGATGATCATCGGCTCCAGCTCCACGTGGTTGATGTTCGCCGGGATGATGGCGCGGCCGCGGGCGATTTCGCTGCGCACGAACTCGGCGGTGATCTCTTTCGGGATCGAGGCGCCAAAGCTCTGCCCGGCATGTTGCTCCTTGAGCAGGCCAGCCTCGCGCGCCTCGGCCAGCTTCATGTTCTCGCGGATGGCAACGTATTCCATCTCGGGCGTGATGATGCCCTTTTTCGCGTAGTGCATCTGGCTGACGTTGTGGCCGGCCTTGGCGCGGCGCGGGTTGCGCACGTGGGCAAAGCGCATGGCCGACAGCTCGGCGTCGTTCAGACGGCGCTGGCCAAACTCGGAGGACAGGCCAGGCAGCTTCTCGGTATCGCCACGGTCCTCGATCCAGGCACTGCGCACGTCCGGCAGGCCCTTGCGCACGTCGATGGTCACATTCGGGTCGGTGTAGGGGCCGGAGGTGTCGTAGACGGTCACCGGGGCGTTGATCTCGCCGCCGAAGGCGGTGGGGGTCACGTCCAGGCTGATCTCGCGCATCGACACGCGGATGTCCGGGCGCGAACCCTGCACGTAGACCTTCTGAGAACGAGGGAAGGGTTGTACGGACTGCTGGTCGACCTGTGCGCTTTCGCTGAGGTTCTTCTGGTGTTGCACGCTCATCGGCTTCTCCGGGCTGACTGTCGGAGCGAACCTGAAGGCGACGGGCGCACCGGGAGCGGTGCCAGAGGGGGTCGCCCAGGAGGCGAGCACATCTTGTTCCCTACGCAGGCCTTAACCTGATCAGGTTCAACGGGATCCGGAACTGTCCGATCTCAGCCCACGACTCTGGGCACCCCGACAAGAACTGCCCGCAGTCTAAACAGCCTGAGCGACGCCAGCAATCGAGCAGACGACAATCGGCGCGGCACAGCACGCGCACAATCGCCCAGGCTGCGCAGGCGCGGCAACTGTACCTTGACCGCCCCTGCTACCGGCCTTAGCCTTGCCCGGTTATCACGCACTCCAGGACTGACCATGTTGCGCAGACTTTCACTGGCTGTTGCCATCGCCGCCATCTCCCATGGTGCCTGGGCCGAACCGGCGCAGACATCCAACCGGGCCGACCTGCTGACCATCTATCAGGACGCCCTGGCCAACAACGCCGACCTCGCCGCCGCCCAGGCCGAGTATCAGGCCCAGCGCGAAGTGGTGCCGCAGGCCCGCGCCGGGCTGCTGCCACAGGTCAATGCCGGGGCCAATGTCAGCGATACACGCAGCGAAGTGGACAGCTCGCTGGGTACGCAAAGCGGCTCACGCAGTGGCATCGCCTACCAGGCCAGCCTCAGCCAGCCGATTTTCCGTGCCGACCGCTGGTTCCAGCTGCAGGCCGCCCAGGCCAGCAGCGAGCAGGCGGCCCTGCAGTTCTCGGCCACCTCGCAGGGGCTGATCCTGCAAAGCGCCGAGGCCTACTTCGGCGTGCTGCGTGCCCAGGACAACCTGGCCACCACCAAGGCCGAAGAAGCCGCCTTCAAGCGCCAGCTGGACCAGGCCAACGAGCGCTTCGACGTGGGCCTGTCGGACAAGACCGACGTACTGGAAGCGCAGGCCGGCTACGACAACGCCCGCGCCAACCGGCTGATCGCCGAGCGCAACGTGGCCGATGCCTTCCAGTCGCTGACCACGCTGACTGATCGACTGTACGAAGGCCTGGAAGGGGTCAAGCACAGCCTGCCGGTGGTCGAGCCCGTGCCCAACGATGCACAAGCCTGGGTCGATACTGCCGCGCAACAGAACCTCAACCTGCAGGCCAGCAACTTTGCCGTGCAGGCCGCCGAAGAAACCCTGCGCCAGCGCAAGGCCGGGCACGCCCCCACGCTGGACGCCGTGGCGCAGTACCAGAAAGGCGACAACGACCTGCTGGGCTTTCGCAACAGTGCCGGCCAGCCACTGCGCTACGGCCCGGATGCCGAGCAGCAGAGCATCGGCCTGCAGCTGAACATCCCGCTGTACAGCGGTGGCCTGACCAGCTCCCAGGTACGCGAGTCCTATCAGCGCCTCAACCAGGCCGCGCAAAGCCGGGAAAGCCTGCGCCGCCAGGTGGTGCAAAACACCCGCAACTTCCACCGCGCGGTGAATACCGACGTGGAACAGGTCAAAGCCCGCCGGCAGACCATCATCTCCACACAGAGCGCGCTGGAAGCCACACAGATTGGTTATCAGGTCGGCACGCGTAACATCGTCGACGTGCTCGATGCGCAGCGCCAGCTGTTCAGCGCGGTGCGCAACTACAACAATGCGCGCTACGACTACCTGCTCAACAACCTGCGCCTCAAGCAGGCCGCCGGCACGCTCAGCCCGGCCGACCTGGAAGCGCTGGATGGCTTCCTCAATCCGCTCTACGACCCGGACAAGGACTTCCTCCCGGAAGACCTGGCCAAGGCCGCCGAGGCGACCTTGCAGGGCAACCCGCAGTTCTGAGCTAAAGCACAAGCGGCTGTTTTCAGCCGCTACCACAGAAACGCCCCTGCCCGCTAACGGTCAGGGGCGTTTTGCTGATACGCGGGATCAGGGCAGCAAGCGTTGTATGCCACCCAACAGACGCGCCAGCGCACCCTGGTTGCGACGCAACACCGCCAGCCCGGCCTCACTCATGGCCTGCCAGTCATCACGGCTCTGCCACAACTGGGCCACCTCGCGGGCCAGGCTGTCGGCATCCTGCACCTCGCGCAGGGCACCGGCCTCGCGCAGCTGGCTGGAGATTTCCAGGAAATTGAACAGATGCGGGCCACTGAGCACCGGCTTGCCCAGTGCGGCAGGCTCCAGCAGGTTGTGCCCACCGTTGGCCACCAGGCTGCCACCAACCAGGGCCACATCGGCCAGGGCATAAAGGAACAGCAGCTCGCCCATGGTATCGCCCAGCAACAGCGCATCCGTTGCCTGGGGCTGCACGCCCGCCGAGCGCCGGCAGGTGGCAAAACCCTGGCGCTGGCACAGCTCGTAAACGCTGTTGAAGCGCTCCGGGTGACGCGGCACGAGAATCAGCAAGGCCTGTGGCCAGCGCGCCAGCAACTGGCGATGCGCGGCCAGGGCAATCTCGTCTTCGCCGGCATGGGTACTGGCAGCAATCCATACCGGCCGCGCGCCCCAGTCGGCCCGGCAGGCTGTGGCGCGCGCCAGCAACTGGGCATCCACCTGCAGGTCGAACTTGATCGAGCCGGTCACCTGCACGGCTTCGGGGCGCGCACCGAGCTGCAGGAAGCGCTGCGCCTCGGCAGCGCTTTGCACGGCAATCAGTTGCAAACGCGCCAACATCGGCGCAGTGAGCCGGGCAAAGCGTGCATAGCCACGTGCCGATCGCTCGGACAGGCGGGCATTGGCCAGCACCACGGGGATGGCGCGACGTTCGCAGGCGGCAATGAAGTTGGGCCACAACTCGGTTTCCATGATCACCGCCAGGCGCGGGCGGAGCTGGCGCAGGAAGCGCGCCGTCGTCCACGGCAGGTCATAGGGCAGGTAGCAGTGCTGGATGCGTCCGGCATACTGCTCGGCAGGAAACAGCGCACGAATGCGCTCGGAACCGGTAGGCGTCATGCAGGTGATGGTGATCGGCAGGTGCGGATAACGCGCCAGCAGTTCACGTACCAACGGCGCCGCCGCGATGCTTTCGCCCACCGACACCGCATGCAGCCAGATGCCGTCAGGTTGCAGCGGCGCCAGCCCCAGGGCAAAACGCTCAGCCACCCGCCGTGCGTAGGCCGGCGCACGCCAGGCCCGCCAGGCCAAGCGCAGCAGGATCAGTGGCAGGGCGACATGAAACAGTAAGGTATACAGGGCACGATTCATGGTTGCGCAGCTTACCATGCCGGTGCTGCCGCGGTTTGGAGTCCCCATGCAAGGCTATGTATTTCTCGCCCTGGCGATCATCGCCGAGGTCATTGCCACCACAGCCCTCAAGTCGGTGGACGGACTGAACAAGCCACTGCCTCTGCTCCTGGTGGTGGTCGGCTATGCCTTGGCCTTCGCCATGCTGGCCCTGGTCATGCGCAGTATTCCCGTGGGCGTCGCCTACGCACTCTGGTCAGGCCTGGGTATTGTACTGATCAGCCTGGCTGCCTGGCTGATCTACGGCCAACGCCTGGATACAGCCACACTGCTGGGCATGGCACTGATCATCAGCGGCGTGGCCGTTATCCAGCTGTTCTCGACGCATAACGGGCACTGACCAGGCACCTCGGCAGAGCAGCGCAACACCCAGCCTGCAGCGTGCGACGACGCCCCAGGGTTATACTGCCCACCCGTTTTCCGGAGAGGCCTACGCATGTCCCACCCCCTCAGCACCGATGTCCTGATCGTCGGCGGCGGCGTCGCCGGCCTCTGGCTGAACGCCCGCCTGCGCCGGGAAGGCTTCTCCACCCTGCTGATCGAGTGCGGCACGCTCGGCGGTGGGCAGAGCGTCAAGTCGCAGGGGATCATCCACGGCGGCGCCAAGTACGCCCTGCATGGTGCCCTGACCGGTGCCTCCGAGGCCATCGCCGACATGCCCAGGCGCTGGCGCGAGGCGCTGGATAGCCAGGGCGAGCTGGACCTGGCTGGCGTGCGCCTGCTCTCCGAGGCTCACTACCTGTGGTCACCCGGCACCCTGGCCGGCAACCTGACCAGCTTCTTCGCCAGCAAGGCGGTGCGCGGCCGGGTCGACCAGGTCAAGGGCGAGGCACTACCTCCGGCGCTGCAACATCCCAAATTCAAGGGCAAGGTCTACCGCTTGGCCGAGCTGGTGCTGGACGTGCCCAGCCTGATCGCGCGCCTGGCCGAGCTGGCCGAAGGCAGCCTGCTGGCCGCCGGCGAGATCATCCCGCTGCACGAGGGCGGCGAGCTGGTCGGCCTGAACGTCGACGGCCGCGCCATTCGCGCCCAACGCATCGTGCTCACCGCAGGCTCCGGCAACGCCGGGCTGCTCGCCGCGCTGGGCGTGGCCGAGCCGCGCCAGCAGCTGCGCCCGCTGCACATGGTGATGGCCAAGGGGCCGGCCCTCAAACCGCTGTACGCGCACTGCCTGGGCGGCGGGCCCAAGCCACGGGTGACCGTGACCAGCCATCCGGCCGCCGACGGCCAGTGGGTCTGGTACCTCGGCGGCGACCTGGCCGAGGCCGATGGCGTGGCCCGCGACGAGGCCGCGCAGATCCGCGCCGCACAGAAGGAGCTGGGCGAGCTGCTGCCCTGGGTCGACCAGAGCGCCACCCGCTGGGCCACCCTGCGCGTCGATCGCGCCGAGCCGGCGCAATCCGGTCTGGTGCGCCCGGACAATGCCTTCCTCGCCGAACAAGGCCGCCTGCTGGTCGGCTGGCCGACCAAGCTGGCACTGTCGCCGGACCTGGCTGATCGGGTACTGACCAAGCTGACCCGCGACGGCATCTGCCCGGGCACGCATGCGCCGCTGCCCGCACTGCCCTGCCCGCCCGTGGCACAGCCGGCCTGGGAGGAGCTGCTGGCATGAACCAAGCAACCTTGCACGACCTCTGGCGTCCGCTGGGCAGCACCGGCCTGCACGTCTCACCGTTGGGCCTGGGCACCGTCAAGCTGGGCCGTGACCAAGGCGTGAAATACCCCAACGGCTTCAGCATCCCCGATGACGCCGCTGCCCGCGCCCTGCTCGACCAGGCCCGCGAACTGGGCATCAATCTGCTCGACACCGCGCCGGCCTATGGTGTCAGCGAGGAACGTCTCGGCCCGCTGCTGCGCGGCCAGCGCCACGCCTGGGTGATCGTCAGCAAGGTCGGCGAGGAATTCGAGCAGGGCCAGTCGCGCTTCGACTTCAGCCCGGCGCACACGCGCTACTCCGTGGAACGCAGCCTGAAGCGCCTGCAAACCGAACACATCGAGCTGGTCCTGGTGCACTCGGACGGCAACGACCTGGCCATCCTGCACGACAGCGGCGTCTACGAGACCCTCGCCGAACTCAAGCGCGAGGGCAAGATCGGCGCCTTCGGCCTGTCCGGCAAAACCGTCGAGGGTGGGCTGCTGGCGCTGGAGCAAGGCGACTGCGCCATGGTCACCTACAACCTCAACGAACAAGCCGAGAAGCCGGTGCTCGACTATGCTGCAGCCCACGGCAAAGCCATCCTGATCAAGAAGGCCCTGGCCAGCGGCCATGTCTGCCTGCAGCCAGGCAGTGACCCGCTGCGCGCCAGCTTCGAGCTGGTGTTTGCCCATCCTGGGGTGAGCAGTGCGATCGTTGGAACCATCAACCCGCAACATCTGTCGCATAACGTAGCGCTGCTGAGCCAGCTGCTCCGTTCCATGCCCACCGCGGACTGAGGGTTCGCCGGGCCACGCCGAGGACCCGCCCATGTCGACCGTACTCGCCCGCAAGGATCCCCAGCACTTCAAGACTCAGGCCCTTCACGTCGAGGCCGACGCACACGCCCTGCATTACCAAGGCCTGCCCCTGCCGCTCAACTTCCAGCAAATGCTCGCACGCCGCCGACCTCTCGCCGCGCCCAAGGACAGCCGACAATTCGTCCTGGAATTGGCCAACCTTGGGGTTTCCGTACGCTTGACCCTGGCCTGGCAGGGACAGGACTACCAGGTGCTGGTTCGCCAGCGGCGCAGCGACCGCGGCGATTGTGTCCTGAAACTGATCTCTGGCTACGTGCCTGCCCACGAGTTACAGCTGCCACTGCTCAGCGCAGTCACCGAAGTGGCCGAAGAATGCCTGGTACAGAGCCCAGCAGGCTGGCTACAGGGACGCTATCTGGATACCTGGCTGGCAACTCCCTACCCCACGCTGCGCTATTGCCATCAGTACTTCCAGCTGCGCCCGCAATGTGGTGCGGCGCTAGCGGTGTACTGCCAGGGCCAACCCCTCATGGAGCGCCCGCAGGCTTACGTGCACCTACCCAGCGCCTCGCTGCAACTGGTCTACGACTTGCGCCTGCAGCTGCCGGACAACCTTCGCCAAATAAGCCTGCAGCATGCCGATGAACGCCTGGAGGGCGATGCGCTGGTCGCCCGCCTGGAACCTCAGCATGAGCTGTTTCTCCTCGCGCCCGAGCAGAATCGCCTGTTCACCCTTGAACAGGGCGAGCTTCGGCCGTTCCAGCACACGCAAGCCCTCTGGCTTTCCGAAGCCTTTGCCACGCGCGATGGCTGGCTGGTGCATGATGAGCGCATCGCCTGGCACGATTGGCTACGCCGCGCCGCCTGAACAAAAAAGCCCATCCCGAAATGCACAACGCCGCAGAATGCTGCGGCGTTGTAAGTAGGCGTAGCCGTGAGTGCTTACTGCTGCACCACACCCAGGTGCTGCAGGCTTTCATAGGTCAAGGCGCCGTAGGCGAGACCATGGCGACGCTGGTATTCCAGCAGGGCCGCCACGGTGCGCGGACCCAGCTTGCCATCGGCCGCCCCGGGATTGAGTCCGGCAGACTGCAGGGCGTTCTGCATGGAAACAATCATCGGTGCATTCAGATCGGCATCGCACACGGCACGTACGGTTACCATCTGCGGCTCGCCGGTGTACTCGGTAGCCGTCAACTGACGTACTTCGGCGGGAACTTGCTGCTCATCCACCTTCTCGGCCTGCGCCACCACCTGCACCGGTAGTTCGGCTGTCTCGTTGGCTACCGGTACCTCAACCACACGGGCCGGGGTTTCCAGCACCCAGCGGGTCACTTCCTTGAAAACCGCCGGTTCAACCACTTCACGCTTCGTTTCCGGCTTGACCAGGGTCTTTTTCATGACGGTAGCCGTCTTGGCCGGGATCAGCCGGGCACACAGGGTACGCGCCGTGTTCTCGCGGGCGAAGGTCACGCCGGCAGTCTTGCAGGCTTCCAGCTCGGTACGGGCGGCTTCGACCTCGACGACTTCCTTCTTCATTTCGAAGACAGCCGGCTCGACGATGGTACGGACAATTTCCGGACGTACCTCGACGCGCTCCTTGACCTGGCGGTAAACCGGCGGCTCGACCTTGTACATGGTCACGCCATCCTTGGTCACCACCTGCTTGCGCTCCTGGCTAAGCTGCGTCGGCGTCACCTGGATTTTGTTCACAGAATCCTTGGTTACCACCTCAAGCGGCTTCTGTACCGGCTTGGGACGGACCACCGACTGTACCCAGCACTGGTTAGCCGACACTACGAAGGCCGCTGGCTGGCTGGCTTGGCTAGTGTTTTCTGCAGCGGCTGGAGTCGCTTCGTCAAGCTGCGCCAACACAGGCTCCGCAGCCACCTGCGGTGCCGCCTCAGCATTCTGCTGGGCCTGTTGCTCAGCCCACTGGCTGTAGTGCACCGAGTCCACTTCGCTGTCCGGCGTGGTTGAGGCACAACCGGAAATTCCCAGCAGCAGACCAGGCAGCAGGTAATAACCAAGCTTCATCATGTTGCTCCTTGTTTTTAATCTAAATCTCAAGACGCACGAGGTAAGTAAATGAATACCCGATAATTTTTCTTATAGCGCCAGAACCCGGCCAGCGTTTTACTCATCTGTACGTAACGGAATACGTTTAAACCAAACCTGAGCAACAAAATCATCAAGGCCTTTCAACATGCCGACAGCCCCTCTCCACCGGCAACGTGCCAGCAGAGTACAGGTAAGGCAGCCCCCCAGCAACACGGCCACCCTGCGTCTCAGGCGTCAGGCTTCTCCGCAGACAGACTCCACAAAGGGCACAGCAAAGCTGATCTCCCACTGACTGAACATACGCACCTGGCGCCATGCGCATAATTATCAACAACCAGCCCAACGCAGCAAAACGGGCCAGTGCCTACGAAACTCCCTGACAGAGCCAGCACCAGCGTATCGAAGCACCGGCACCGTTGCCAGCCTGCTAGGGCGCGACAGCTTGTTGCTCGTTGGCGAAAACCTCGGCGAAAACCGGTGCCAGCATCCGACTGCTACGCTGACTCAGGTGGTTGCTGTCACGATACAGCGGCAAACCGTCACGCGCCCCCGGACATTCTTGATCATCACAGAGTAAAGGCAGCGGATCGATGATCCGTGCGCCGCAACGCTGCGCCGCTTCGTCCTGCCATGCCTGCATAAGCGCATGCTGCTCACGATAGCGCTTCAAAGAAAGACTCAGTTCCGGCACCGGCTGCCCTAGCAGCAGCGCCCGCCCCATAATCTGCGGTACATCCTGATTCAGGATAGGCGTCGCGCGGACTTGATATACCGGCCGCTCACGAGCCAGCTCGCAAACCATAGCCACGTAACGCTCGCGAAAGGTCTGGAAATATTCCGCACTAAAAGTGCGCAGCTGCTCATCAAAATAAAACAGCACCTCACGGTTGGAAATCTCGCTGCTGTTGGTATAGCGAGAGTAGGCTCCCGCCAGTACCAAAGGCACACCAGCCGGCAAACTGCGATGGTTTTCCTTGAGCCATTGGCTCATCTGGTCACAACGCTCCCCACCCGCCTGATTGAAGCGTGCATCGAATGTAATCAGACAGGCGGCCATGCCACGAAACGACACCGAACCCTGGCCCTCCGGAATGTTCTCAAGCAAACCAGCGAGCAGATGATCGGCATGGCTATCGCCCATCAGGATCGCACGCACCGGTCCCTGCCCGTACAAACATTCCCCCCCCTCGTCTAGGCAATCCCGACTACGCGGATGCTTGTCGGCATGCACCGCCTCGACCCGCGCTACCGCCTCAGGCAGACGATCAGGAAAGCCATGGCGCCGCACCTGCTGCGCCAGTACCGCGAAAACCACTACCACCAGTATCAGCAACGTTGCCGCACGAGCGGAGGAAAGCCGCGACAGGCCACGCCGCGCCGGTGTTTCCACCCACAGATAGGAGAGCTGCCCCAACAACAGCGACAGGGCAATACCGGCAGCGATCCACAACGCGCTGTCCTGCACACCGAAGTAGGCCAAGCCCACCACCACCGGCCAGTGCCAGAGGTAGATGGAATAGGATGAGGTGCCCAACCACTGCATAGGCCGCGAACAGGTCCAGAGGGAATCCTGGCGCTGCGCCAGAATCAGCAGCGCTGCACCCAGTACCGGAATACCGGCCAGCCAGCCAGGCCACAGCATGCGCTTGTCGAAGCCCAGCACTGACAGCAGGATCAGCGCCAGGCCAACCGTTTCGAGCAGACGCAGGCTTGCCGGGGCCAGCTGTACACGCCCCTGCAGCCGATAGACCAAGGCCCCGGCCAGCATTTCCCAGGCACGCGTGTGCAACAGATAAAAGGCTTCATCGGGGTTAACCTGGCTACGCCAACCGGTGAGCAGGTAGGAAACCAGCAGCAGCACCGCCAGGCAGAGCGTCAGCCCGGTCCCACGCAAGCCCAGGCGGTACAACAGCATCAACAGCAGCGGAAATACCAGATAGAACTGCCATTCCACCGATAGCGACCAGGTGTGCAGCAGCCACTTCTGCTGTGAAGCGACATCGAAATAACCCGCCTCGCCGAAGTACTCGATATTCGAGGCAAACAACAGGCTTTCGCGCGCATGCTTGCCGAGTCGCTGGTACTCCTCGGGCATCAGGAAGAACCAGCCGAACACCAATACCGCCAGACATAACACAATCAGCGCCGGCCAGATCCGCCGCCCACGCGCCAGATAGAAACTCCAGAGTGAGAACTTCCCTCGCTCCAGACTGCCAAGGATGATTCCACACATCAGATAGCCGGAAATGACGAAAAACACGTCGACCCCGGCAAAGCCCCCAGAAAAGGGCGTTACACCAAAGTGGTAAAGCACCACGGCCAACACCGCCCAGGCCCGCAGGCCGTTGATGTCGGCACGAAACTCCCGCTCAGTCCGCACGGGTGTCGATAAATCAGACACGCTTTATCCCCTTTTACGGGCCGACAATGCAGCTCCGTATTCCTTCTGTTTACAGGAAGTCGCGATCCCTACGGATAGCGCGCAAGAATTCACCGGCACACCGGCATATAGAACAAGCCAGAATGCCAGCCCCCGCCCGCTGGCCCCTGGCCGCGGCACGGGCTCAGTCCTGTGCGCGGATCTTCTCCACAATGGCCGTGGTGGAGCTATTCTCCACCAAGCCAAGCACACGCACTTCGCCGCCATAGGCACGCACGATATCGGCGCCGACCACCCCCTCGATGCCGTAGTCACCGCCCTTGACCAGAACATCCGGACGCACCCTACGCAGTAGCGTCTCCGGCGTGTCCTCACTGAAGCTCACTACCCAATCCACCGCGCCCAGGCCGGCGAGTACCGCCATGCGCCGATCAACACTGTTGATCGGCCGGCCTGGCCCCTTGAGACGACTGACCGAGGCATCATCATTGACCGCCAGTACCAGGCGATCTCCCTGGGCACGCGCCTGCTCCAGATAGGCAACATGGCCGGCATGCAGGATATCGAAGCAACCATTGGTAAAGACGATCTTCTCGCCATGCGCACGCGCATCTTCCAGGGCCAACAGTAACTGCTCGACCCCCACCACCCCGCGCTCCGAACCCTGTTCACGCTGCACCGCACGGCGCAGTTCCGGAGCGCTAATGGCTGCCGTGCCCAGTTTGCCAACGACGATACCAGCCGCCAGGTTGGCCAGGCCGACTGCATTGGGCAGCGACTCACCCGCTGCCAGGGAGGCCGCCAAGGTCGAAATCACCGTATCACCGGCGCCCGTCACGTCGAACACTTCACGGGCACGGGCGGGCAGGTGCAACGGAGCCTGCTCGGGACGCAGCAGCGTCATGCCATGCTCGCCGCGGGTAATCAACAGCGCCCCCAGTGCCAGCTCATTCATCAATGCCGCGCCCTTACGCACCAGCTCGGCTTCATCGGCACAACGGCCAACGATGGTCTCGAACTCGTGGAGGTTGGGCGTAATCAGGCTGGCGCCCCGGTAGATGGAAAAATCCGTACCCTTGGGATCAGCCAGCACCGTGATGCCGCGAGCACGTGCCAGACTGATCAGCGCCTGATGATTGGGCAATGCGCCCTTACCGTAGTCGGAGAGAATCAGTACAGCGACGCCATCCAGCAGCGCTTCGACCTGAGCCGCCAGCGCCTGCGCATCGGTCGCGAAAGGCTCTTCGAAATCCATACGCAGCAACTGCTGGTGGCGACTCAACACACGCAGTTTGACGATGGTCGGCTGCTCCTCGACCTGCTGGAAATGGCAGGCCACCCCTGCCGACTGCAGGCTGCGTTGCAAAGAGCCGGCCGCCTCATCACGCCCAGTCACCCCGACCAGACGAACCTGTCCGCCCAACGCGGCAATATTCAATGCCACGTTGGCCGCACCGCCCGGCCGATCTTCGATCTGCTCGACCTTGACCACCGGCACCGGGGCTTCGGGGGAAATGCGCGAAGTACCGCCATGCCAGTAACGGTCGAGCATGACATCACCAACCACCAGCACGGCAGCCTGATCGTAACGGGGCATGGACAGCTTCATGGGGACTCCACAGGTAAAAATCGGCGCCGATCATAGCATGCTGTCAAACCGCCCGAACCCCGCACAACTCAGCGCAGATGCCTCACCCAGAACAGTTCATGGCGGCGCACCGCCTTGCGGAAGAATTCGTTCTCCCCCGTGGCGGGCCAGCGTCGCCCGGCCAGCGCCCGCTGAATCCACCGCCGCAGGCGTCTCTTCAGGGGCAGCGCGCCCTGCAGGTCATGTTGCAAACCAAGCGCCATGGCTTTGTCCAGCTGTTGCTCGGCGCTCAGCAGCGGGCTCCACAGGCGGTCCCCCGGCAGTGGGGTGAAAACTGGCGGCAAGGCAATGCCATACCCCGCAGGGCCCATCGGCCAGCGATCGTTGTCGTGCAGGTGGTTGGCATAGAGCAACAGCGTGTCCGGTTGCCAGGTACTTTGCGCGCAGGCTTCGAGCACGGCACGGGTGCTAGCGACATGATCAGGGTGCGGATCCAGCTCCGGATGCGGAGCCAGGAGTATCTCGGGGCGATAATGCTCGATCACCGCGACCAGATCGGCAATTAGGTTATCCCAGGTCGGCTGGCCATCCTTGTCGCCTGGTAGAGACAAAGGGTTGTGGCGCACGCTACGCACGTCAGCCTCAGCGGACTCCCGCGAGCCGAACGGCGTTTGCGGTTGCTCGGCCATGGCACTCAGCTGCAGGCAGTAGTAGCCGAGCTGCACACAGCGCGTTTGCTCTACGCCCCCCCAGAGCGGGGCCGCCAGGCTGTCCCAGCTGCGCAGGCGGCCCTTCAGACGTGCTGCTGCCGCCCTATCCAACCCCAGGCGCTGATAGGCTTCGGCTTCGATCTCGCCCTGGGTGAGCGTGACGATGGCCGCCTCCGCGCACCGGCTGTACTGGCCGAAAGCGGCCAGCTCGGCATCGTCGGCATGGGGGGCAATGATCAACAGGCGTTGCTCGGCAAAATCCGGATTGCGCATGGCATGCACGCGCAACGCCCCCTCGATGCGACAGAAGCGCGGCGCAATAGCCAGGTCCGCCACAGGCAGGCCGGAAAGGTTGAGGTAACGCCGCCCGGCCACACCACGTTCGAAATCCTGGCGATCACTACCGAGGCGCACATAGGGATCGAGCCAGCGCCCCAGCCAGGTAGCCGTCAAGCGCAACTCAAGCAGCACAGTGTCATATCCCTGCAGTGCCGCTTCGACGTGCAGTCGTCCACCCTCGATATGCGCAGGAATACTCAGGCAGTCCTCGGGAAAGTCATAGCGATAATCGTCACCGGGCGCATAGAACAGGTGGTCGGCAAACCAAGCCTCGTGAACGACCCAGCCCAATACCAACAGCAGCGGTGGCAGCCAGACAGCCAGCAGGCTGCTCAGCGCCAGCAGCAACAAAGCCAGCAGCAACACCAGGCGTTTGTTGCGGCGATGGCGTTTCAACAGGACTTGTTTACGACGGGTCATGATCGGCACGCGGCATGGCAAGGGGTTCTCAGAGCGCTCAAAACATCAGGTCTGGTAGCAGGCGACACGATGACACCAGCGATCCTTGTACTCCCGATCAGCGCGACCAAAGGAATAGCGCAACGGCTTACCCAGCGCCCGGGCCTCCGCCCAGGCATCCTGCGTATTGACGAAGCTGAGCACGCTACCCGGACTAAAGTCGCGCTGCTGCGGGTCGACGCCACCATTGATGTACTCCAGGCTGATCCAGCGCGGCGCCTCGACCCGGTAAAGGATCTGGATGGCCACCGGCTGGTCATTGAGGTAGATCAGCGAGCCGGTCATGAACTCGCGCAACAGGTCAAAGACCTCCGCCAGGTGTTCCTGGCCGGTTGCCGCAAACCCCCAGCGCCGCTGGAATAGCTCGCTGTACACGCTGGCCTGCTCGCTGGCCGTCAAGCTCAGCATGGGCCGGATCAGCCCACCGGCCTCCTCCAGCAGGCGCTGCTCGCGACGCTGGTTGTAACGAAACTTCTTGCTGTACTGTTCCGGCTCGCGCGCCAGGGCCAAACCTTCAGGCTGCGCCTGCAGGGTAGTGATCCCCGGTGCCATCAACTCGGACAGATAACGCGCACGATGCCGCAAGGCTACCTGCGCACCTGGGGCGAGGGGAAGGATCAGCTCAGCATTACCCAGATCGAACAGGCCACGTTTTCCCTGTTTTTTCAGAACATCCTTGGACAACGCCAGATGGCGCCCCCATGTGGCAATGGCAGCCTGCAACTGGCCGTTCTCGACCCAGGCCAGGTAGCGCACCGGTATGCCGGCAAAGGCAGCCAGGCGCTCCACCACCTGCGGATGCGTGGCAACACTGCCACCAAACTGGGCCCAGGCATCGGCATAGGTGCCGGCATCGCAGGGTTCCCAGCCTCGTTCTCGACGAAATCGCAGCAGATCAAGCATTTACATCCAGTCCCGCATCTCTGAGTGCAGCCGGCAAGCGCGGCAAAGGGCCGTAACTGTAGCGATATCCACGCAAAAATGCTTGCCACATGGCACCTCGCCAACCGCAGCGCCGCCATAGCTGCTGCAGATCGTGGCGGGCGGCTTGCGCACGAGTCAGGCGACGCCGACTTTTCTCCAGATCGATCAGTGCGACGTTTGGCGGACCATCGGCCAGGCTGACAAACAGGTGCTTGGGATACAGACAACCGTGCTGGCGACGCGCGCCATTCAGGCGCCCCACGGCGCGCCCCAGGCACTCGAGAATCTGCGCATGTCGCTCCGTTCCCCAGCCGCGTTCACGCTGCTCGGCATAGCATTGCTCCAGGCTGGCAAAACCCGTCAGGTCAGCGGTCACTAGCCAGGCATGCCACTGGCCGGCCTGTCGCGCACACTGCGCCAGCAGAAGGGGGGGGAACCGGCACGCCAAGACGCAAACAGTCATACAGCGCATCACGCTCACGCATCAGGGTTGGGTAGCCCAGCGGATGACGCCAACTGTGATAGAGATGACCGACCTGCTGCTTGCGGTAAAGCAGGCGACCGTCATCCAGCTGAACACGCTGTACACCACTCAGGCCACCACGCCGCTGGTTGGGTGGCTCGACCCAGTCCCCCGGACAGAGCAACCACTGTTGCATTTGCGCTGTATGAACCGGCACATGCTGCATACACCACCCCACCCCGGCCTGCGTGAAAATCCCTGTTCAACGCAGACTAGCAGCATGGCGGTCTAGGCGGGAGAGACAGCGCTGTCGCCATCCTCGGCAAACTGGCGCGCATGCAGGCGTGCATAGTGCCCCCCCAAGGCCAGTAGTTGCGCATGATTGCCCTGCTCGACGATCTGCCCCTGATCCATAACCAGAATCAGATCGGCTTTCTCGATGGTCGACAGTCGATGGGCGATCACCAGGGTGGTACGCCCCTCCATGACCTTATCCAGTGCCGCCTGGATATGCCGCTCGGACTCGGTATCCAGCGCCGAGGTGGCTTCATCGAGGATCAGCAGGGGCGCATCCTTGAGCAAGGCCCTGGCAATCGCCAGGCGCTGACGCTGGCCGCCGGAAAGCAGCACGCCATTCTCCCCCACCAAGGTGTCGTAACTCTGTGGCATCTGCTCGATGAACTCGGCGGCGTAGGCATCGCTGGCCGCGCGCTGCACAGCCTCCAAGGGTGCGCCCGCCAGGTCGCCATAGGCAATATTGTTGCGCACGCTGTCATTGAACAACGTCACGTGCTGGGTAACCAGCGCGATATGCCGACGCAGGTTGCGCAGCGTGTAATCCTCGACATCCACCCCGTCGAGGAGGATCTGCCCCTGATCATGGTGGTAGAAACGCGGGATCAGGTTGGCCAGCGTCGACTTGCCGCTACCGGAACGCCCGACCAGCGCCACCATCTGCCCTGCCTCGGCGGTAAAGCTGATGTTGTGCAAGACCTGCTTATCAGTACCTGGATAGGCAAAACTCAGCTCGCGGACTTCGACACGCCCACTGACGCGCTCGCGCTCCTGGCTGCCATGATCGACTTCTGGTTGCTCATCCAGTTGCTCGAAAATGCTTTCCGCGGCAGCGACACCTTTCTGCACCGTCGAGCTGACTTCCGAGAGCTGGCGAATGGGCTTGGGCAACAGACCTGCCAGAGTAATGTAGGCCACCAGGTCACCCGCACTGGCATCACCACGCAACAACAACACGAGGAACATCAGCACCGCCATGGCGCTGTAGATCACCAACTGCAGGCTGGGCGTATAGACCGCATTGGTCTTGACCATCTTCAGCTGCTTGCGCCGGTTTTCCTCACTGGCGTCATGAAAACGCTGTTGCTCGTAAGCCTCGCCACCGAAACTGCGCACCACGCGATAGCCCTGGATAGTCTCGGAGGCGACATGCGTGACATCGCCCATGGCTACCTGGATCTTCTTGCTCTGCTTGCGAAACTTGCGGCTGGTGCTGACCACCATCAAACCGATCAGCGGCAGGATGGCCACCATGACCAACGTCAGCTTCCAGTTCATCCACAACAACGTGCCGAACAGGAAAATCACCGACATGCCTTCGCGCACCACCACCTTGATGGCATCGGTTGCGGCACCGGTCACCATGGTGACGTTGTAGGTAATCCGCGAGATCAGGTGCCCAGAGTTGTGGTTGTCAAAATAGCGGTTGGGCAAAGTCAGCAGGTTGTTGAACAGCGCGATGCGCAAATCCTGCACCAAGCCCAGGGAAACCTTGGCCAAAAAATAGTTGCCGAGGAAAGAACCCACACCCTGCCACACGGCGATCAGTACGATCAGCAGCGGCACCGCCTGCAGCAGCTTGAGCTGCGCCAGCCAGGGGGCATGCTCCAGCAACCAGGGCACATTGGCAAACAGACTGGCCTCCGGATTGGACAGGCCATCGACAAAGTACTTGAGCATGTAGCCCAGCATCGGCTGGGTAGATGCAAAGATCAGGAAGCCGAGAATACTGAGGGCAAAGATCCCCCAATAGGGAACGACATAACGCAGCAACCGCAAATACACCTTCAGGCTGGATTGCTGGGTAGAATTGGCCATACGGCAAGCCCCACAAGACTGGCTAGAGGAAAACGATGCGGATTGTAACAGCGCAACAACTGGAAAGCTGGCTGACCCATGGCAAGGTACTGGAAAAGGATGGCCGGGGACCCAAGGTAGTCGCGCTGGACAACGGCCTGTTCCTGAAGATTTTCCATACCCGTCGCCACCCGCTGCTGGCCCGCTTGCAACCTGCGGCACGACGCTTCGCCAACAATGCCCGCCGCCTGCAGGCCCAGGAAATTGCCGTACCGCGGGTTGTCGAGCTGTTCTGGATCGACCGCGACCAGGGCCTCAGCGGCTGCCTCTACGAACCGCTGCCCGGGCAGTCCGTCGAGCAGCTGTTCATCGACGACCCGCAGCAGGTCATGCCACTGCTCGACTCGCTGGCCCGCTTCATTCGTCACCTGCATCGCCAGGGCGTCTACTTTCGTTCGCTGCACTTGGGCAACATTCTGCAGTTGCCTGGTGGTAACTACGGCCTGATCGACATCCTCGACCTACAACACAAGCGTCGGCCGCTGAACAGCTGGCAGATCAAGCGCAACTTCCAGCACCTGCGTCACTATCTCAAACGCAAGCAGCTGGTCGACTTCCCGCTCGACGAACTGTTACAGCGCTACGAACGCCAATCAGACAAACACTGAGCTATCACAGCAGGCGCCGGCCCCAGCGAATACCGCGCTTGATCACCACCGCCGGCACGCCACCCAGCACACCACGCCCTTCATCGAAAGCACGGCTGACCAGGGAGCGCGTAGCCACCACGGTTTCCGGAGCTACAGCCAGTTACCCGCGCGCACGCTGCGCCGGTTCTTGTAGGCCACGTTATGCAGCCAAAGTTTCAGCTGTTGCAGCATTGCCGGCTCCTAGCGTTCAGTAGCCGGCTCCGCGGCCGGCTGGGCAAATATCGGGGCAAACAGCGGCGTCAGCAAGCGGTTGCCGCTTTCGCTCAGGTGGTCCATATCCACATAGCGCGGCACACCCGCGACGCTGCCGTGACAGACCTGTTCATCGCAAAGATAGGGCAGCGGGTCGAGCAACTGCACACCGCACTGGCTGGCCGCCTCGTCCTGCAGCGCCCAGACAAAGGCATGCCGCTGACGATAATCCTCGCGACTGATCGACACATCCGCCGGCAAGCCGCGCATCAGCGCACGCCCCACCGCCTTGGGCACATGCACCGGCATCTCTGGCACCGGGCGCAGCAGGTAGACCGGGCGCTGGCGAGCCAGGGTACACAGGGTATCCAGATAATGCTGGCGGAACTCGGCCTGGAAGGCCGGATCATTACCGGCACGCAGCTCGCTGAAATAGACCATCGGCCTGGGTGACGGATTGTGTGGATCCAGGTCCTGGCCGAAGACATAGGCACTGGTGCGGTGAATGAGGATCAGCGGCAAGCGGGGATCGGCATCAGCCAACTCCTGCGGCACCTCGCGCAACAGTTGCTGGCAGTCTTCGCGCTCCCCCTTGCCTGCCCAGCGAACGCCTTTGACGAACAGGCAGGCACTCTCGGCGCGGAAGTACAGGCCATCCTCGGCCTCCGGCAGTGCGGCAACAATGGCATTGACGATGGCATCGGCATGGCTATCACCGACTACCAGTGCCCGCACCCGCTCGCCACCAAATACGCAGCGGGCATCCGCCTTCAGGCATTCGTCCTGGCGGGGATTCTTGTTGTGACGCTGCGCTTCCACCTGCGCCAGGCTTTCCGGCAGACGATCGGGAAAGCCACTGCGACGCACCGCCTGCGCCGACAGCGCCACCACCAGCAAAGCCAGCAACAGCCAGCCCAGACAGGCCCAGCGGCTTCGCGTGGCCAGCCAGCGACGACTCGGCCCTTCGATCAGACGATAAGAAAGATCGCCAAGCAGCAGCGACAGCACAATGCCTGCCGCCACCCAGTACCCCAGGTGCTGGCGGTCGAAATACACCAGGCCTGCGACCAGTGGCCAGTGCCACAGGTAGATGGAATAGGAGCGCGTGCCCAGCCACTGCGCCAGACGCGAGGCCGTCCACAAGGACTCGCGACGCGCCAGCAGGACAGCCGCTGCCCCCAGGGTGGGCAACAGCGCCCAGGCACCGGGCCAGGCGCGCCCGGCATCCAGCAGGGTCATGCTGAACACGATCGCCAGCAAACCGCTCAGCTCCATGCCACGCGCCAGGGCCGGTGATGGACTCCAGCGCTGGCTCACGAGGAACACACAGCCGCCCAGCAACAGCTCCCAGGCGCGCGGCGCCAGAAGATAGAACGCCTTGCCCGGCGTCTCCAGGGTCCACCACACGCCCAGCGCCAGCGACACCAGCAGAGCCAGCACATGCACCGTCAACAGAGCGCGCCAGCTGGCAAAGAAGCGCTGAAACGCCAACAGCGCCAACGGATACAGCAGGTAGAACTGCCATTCGACGGCCAGCGACCAGGTATGCAGCAGCCATTTCTCATGGGACGCCGCATCGAAATAGCCGGCCTCGGACAGATACTGCAGGTTTGCGGTAAACAGCACGCTTTCGCGCGCATGCCGCCCAAGCACCTGATAATCGCTGGGGATCAGCAACCACCAGCCCACCAGCAACACCGCAGCCACCAGCACCAGCAAAGCCGGGAGGATGCGCCGGGCGCGCGCCAGATAGAAGTCGGCCAGGTTGAAGCGCTGGCGTTCCAGGCCGCCTACGACGATACCCGCCATGAGGAAACCGGAGATGACGAAGAATACGTCGACCCCGGAAAATCCCCCGGAAAAACCTGGAATCGCGAAGTGATAGAGCACCACGGCAAGTACCGCCCAGGCGCGCAAGCCATTGATATCTGCACGGAAGCCCGCCTGCACCCGCGTGGTTGACGCACTCTTGGACATGATCCCACCGCTCCTCTCGCCCCAGCCGCCCTGCGGGCAGCCGGCCATTCCTGCAAAAGGGGGCGATATTAGCACTTTGCCCAACACTGCCGTGCAGAGCGCTGCAGTGCAGAGCGCGGGTAAAATCATTAGACTTTGTCGCCTGCCGCTTCGCCGGCGCCATGAAGACAAGCGTTTCCCCATGAAGATTCTCGTCACCGGCGGCGCCGGCTTTATTGGTTCTGCAGTGGTTCGCCATCTGCTGAAGAACACCCCGCACCAGGTGGTCAACCTCGACAAACTCACCTATGCCGGCAACCTGCAGTCGCTACCCGGAGCCAGCGAGAACCCAGCCTATCGCTTCGAGCAGGTCGACATCTGCGATGCCGAGGGCGTCGCGCGCGTACTGGCCGAACACCGCCCGGATGCCGTGATGCACCTGGCTGCCGAATCGCATGTGGATCGCTCCATTGACGGCCCGGCGGCGTTTATCCAGACCAATATCATCGGCACCTACAGCTTGCTGGAAGCCTGCCGGCAGTACTGGCTCGGCCTGTGCGAGGAAGCGCGGAGCCGCTTCCGCTTCCATCATATTTCCACCGACGAGGTATACGGCGACCTGGAAGGCACCACGGAGCTGTTCACCGAACAGACACCCTACTCCCCCAGCTCGCCCTATTCCGCCTCCAAGGCCAGCTCCGACCACCTGGTACGCGCCTGGCAGCGTACCTACGGGCTGCCGGTACTGATCACCAACTGTTCGAACAACTACGGTCCGTATCACTTCCCGGAAAAACTGATTCCACACATGATCCTCAACGCCCTGGCCGGAAAACCCCTGCCGGTGTACGGCGACGGCGCGCAGATTCGCGATTGGTTGTATGTCGAGGACCATGCGCGCGCCCTGGTTGAAGTGCTCACCCGTGGCCAGCCCGGCGCCACCTACAACATCGGCGGCCATAACGAGAAGCGCAATCTGCAAGTGGTGGAAACCCTCTGCACCCTGCTCGATGAACTGGTCACGGAAAAACCGGCCGGCATCAGCCGCTTTGCCGAGCTGATCACCTTCGTACAGGATCGCCCGGGGCATGACCGGCGCTACGCCATCGATGCCGGCAAGATTGAACGCGAGCTGGGCTGGCTACCCCAGGAAACCTTCGAGAGCGGTCTGCGCAAGACCGTGCAGTGGTATCTGGACAACCGCAGCTGGTGGCAAAACGTCCTCAGCGGCACCTATCAACTGAATCGTCTGGGAGAACAGGCATGAAAGGCATCATCCTCGCCGGCGGCTCCGGCACCCGCCTGCATCCCATCACCCGCGGCGTCTCCAAGCAGTTGCTGCCGATCTACGACAAGCCGATGGTCTACTACCCGCTGTCGGTGCTGATGCTTGCCGGCAT
The DNA here is from genome assembly GCF_002835605.1 of Pseudomonas fluvialis. Taxonomy (NCBI): domain Bacteria; kingdom Pseudomonadati; phylum Pseudomonadota; class Gammaproteobacteria; order Pseudomonadales; family Pseudomonadaceae; genus Pseudomonas; species Pseudomonas fluvialis. Next base: position 29,945 of record NZ_PIYS01000004.1, read on the forward strand.
CCGCGAGATCCTGCTGATTTCCACCCCCGACGACCTGCCCGGCTACCGCAAACTGCTCGGTGATGGCAGCGAGTTCGGCATCCAGCTCAGCTACGCCGAACAACCCTCGCCGGACGGACTGGCCCAGGCCTTCCTCATCGGCGAACAGTTCATTGGCGACAGCAGTGTGTGCCTGATCCTCGGCGACAATATCTTCTATGGCTACGGCTTCAGCGCCATGCTCCGCGAAGCGGCCAGCCGCACCCGCGGCGCTACGGTATTCGGCTACCACGTCAGCGACCCGGAGCGTTTTGGCGTGGTGGCCTTTGACGCCCAGGGCAAGGCGCTGTCCATCGAGGAAAAGCCGGCGCAGCCCAAATCCAACTACGCGGTGACCGGCCTGTATTTCTACGACAACGACGTGGTACAGATCGCCAAGCAGGTCAAGCCCTCGGCGCGTGGCGAACTGGAAATCACCGACATCAACAATGCCTACCTGCAGCGCGGCGACCTGAATGTAAGCCTGCTGGGCCGCGGCTTTGCCTGGCTGGATACCGGCACCCACGACTCGTTGATGGAGGCAAGCCACTTCGTACAGACCATCGAAGCCCGCCAGGGGCTGAAGGTCGCCTGCCTGGAGGAAATCGCCTATCAGCAGGGCTGGCTGAGCCGCGAGCAACTACAGCGCCAGGCCTCCGCACTGGGCAAGACCGGCTACGGCCAGTACCTGCTGCGCCTGGCTAGCCAGGAGCCACGCTCATGAAGGTGCTGGAAACCGTACTGCCCGGCGTGCTGATCATCGAACCGAAGGTATTCGGTGATGCCCGGGGTTTTTTCTTGGAAAGCTACCAGGCCGAGCGCTACCGGCAGCTGGGCATCGCGCACACCTTCGTGCAGGACAATCACTCGCGCTCGGCACGTGGCGTGTTGCGCGGCTTGCATTTCCAGCGCAGTCGTCCGCAAGGCAAGCTGGTCAGCGTCAGTCGCGGTTCGGTCTACGACGTAGCCGTGGACATCAACCCGGCCTCGCCGACCTGCGGCCAGTTCGTCGCCGTCGAACTGAACGACGAGAACCATCGCCAGCTGTGGATACCGCCGGGCTACGCCCATGGCTTTTGCGTGCTCAGCGACATCGCCGACTTCCAGTACAAGTGCACCGACTACTACATCCCGGAGGATGAAGGCGGCCTGCTGTGGAACGATCCGCAGGTCAACATCCCCTGGCCCATCGAACAACCGCTGCTCTCGGCCAAGGATCAGCGTAATCCGACGCTGGCTCAGCTGCTGGATGGCAACGCATGAGCGCGTGCATTCTCGTCACCGGTGCGCAGGGCCAGGTCGGTCATGCGCTGATGGGCCAGGCGCCGGAGCACCTACAGGTAACCGGCCTGGCTTCTACCGAACTGGACATCCGTGATCCGCTGGCCGTTGAGCAGTGCATCGCCCGCCTGCAGCCGCGCCTGATCATCAACGCGGCGGCCTATACCGCCGTGGACAAGGCCGAGAGCGACGCGGCGCAGGCCTACGCGGTGAACGCCGAGGGCGTGGCCAACCTGGCCCGCAGTGCGGCACGCCATGGCGCCGGCGTACTGCATATTTCCACCGACTATGTGTTCGCCGGCGACAGTCCGCAGCCCTACCGCGAAGACGCCCCGACAGCCCCTATCAATGTGTATGGCGCCAGCAAGCTGGCCGGCGAACAGCTGTTGCGCGAACTTTGCCCGCAGAGCCTTATCCTGCGTACCAGCTGGGTGTTCGGCAGTCATGGCAACAACTTCGTCAAGACCATGCTGCGCCTCGCCAGGGAGCGCGACGAATTGTCGGTAGTGGATGACCAGCTGGGCTGCCCGACCTCGGCCAACAGCATCGCCGCCGCACTCTGGTCGCTGAGTGCCAGCTACCTTGCCCAAGGCAGCCTGCCCTGGGGCATCTACCACTTCTCCGGCCAACCGGCCTGCAGCTGGCATGCCTTTGCTCTGGAAATTTTCCGCCAGGCCCAGGCCTGCGGCCTGTTGCAGAAAGCCCCGCAGGTTCACCCGATTGCCACGCAACAATACCCCACGCCGGCCAGGCGCCCGCAATGCTCGGTTCTAGACCGCAATCGAAGCCAAAAACTACTAAAGCTCGACGCACCTAATTGGCATATCGAACTGACGAACTGTTTGAAACAAATACAACAACAGACTGATCACGGAACATAATAAAAACCAGAGAAAACCTTTTCAAAACAAAATTCATGCAGCCCGATACACGCACACCGCAAAACATAAAACCCACCAACAACCGAGCACAACCAAAAAAACCAAAACAACTAAAAATGAAAAATTCACTACCCAACAACCAAAGAACAGAATGAGAATGCAAATCTCACACCCACACTACAGATATAGCAAAACCATCCACCATATACTCTGTCTCGGATTCCTTATCCTGCTAAGCGGTATGTTCTGGCTACCTGAACGCCCAGACTATCATCGAGCATTTTATATCACGCTCGCACTACCGACATTCATAGCCTTAGTGATGGCACCTCGCAGAATTCCGCTACTCTTCTCAAATGGGATATTTTTAATATTTTTAATTTTCTCAATCTACTGTTTATTAAGCCTAACATGGTCCGGCACGGACAACGCACTTACATCACTAGCAAAACGCCCCCTCTACATTAGCCTGCTTTTTTTTGCAGTTACATTAATTGCCCTGCACAGTGAAAAAAATTTATACTCTGTCATCCTAACAGGCATGACCATCGCAGCAATCAGCGCAGCCTTATCAGTAAGTTACTTTATTTTTTTTGACACAACCGACCGACTCCCCGGCTATCGCGCCCTCTATAACCCCCTATTAACATCTCATGTGTACGGGATGTTTGCAGCCATGTGCATGGCACTATTTTTTCACACCAAAAGAAATCAATTGCCTTATACACTCCCCATATTTAGCGCGCTGTTCACACTAATAATTTTAACAGGATCGCGCACCCCTTTATTAGGATTAGCTGCAACTTGCACTTGGCTAGTACTACTGCAACGCAACCGTGTTGCCTATAACGTGCTGGCCAGCACTTTAGCAATTGGCAGCCTGCTTTTACTAGTTAACCCAGAAAGCATAACCAATCGAGGGCTATCTTACAGGCCCGAGATATGGCATCAAGCCTGGCTGCAAATACAGAATCACTTATGGTTTGGACACGGATATGACCATCCAATGATATTTTGGGTAGAGGGTATTTCTTACGCATTTGCCGACCCTCACAACATGGAGCTCGCGGTTCTATTCAGTGGCGGCATAGTAGGCTTGCTGCTTTGGTTGGCACTCTACGCAACCGCATTGGTATTTGCATGGCGCAACCGACAAGACCGCCTAGTTCTGCTAGCTTCATCTGCTCTAATTTTTGGATTTACCGCCGGCCTTACAGAGGGAAATGCCTTTCTGTCACGCCCCAAAGAGCACTGGTTTCTTATATGGATTCCTTTCTCTCTGCTTGCGGCAGCCTGGACAGTAAAAAAGGCAAAAAATTATGCTAAAGAAACTTGAACAGAAAATTCGCCCCCTACTACGGAAAATACGCGGAAAGAAAACAACACTAAAACTATACCGCGACCAAGAGCGTTTTCGTCTACGCTATCCAAGTTATGAAATTGGCGTAGGAACTTATGGAATGCCGCAAGTCCATGACTGGAACGAAGGAAGCACATTAAAAATCGGCAACTACTGTTCGATTGCAAATAACGTACAAATCCTCTTGGGCGGGCTACATCGCACTGACTGGATCAGTACATTTCCTTTCCCAGCTTTCATAGAGGAGTCATCCCATATAAAAGATTACGGCGGCAGCAAAGGCGACGTAATTATCGGCAGCGACGTATGGCTTTGTACAGACGCGACAATTCTTTCAGGAGTAACTATTGGTCACGGTGCAGTTGTAGCCTGCGGAGCAGTCGTAACAAAAGACGTAGAGCCTTACTCAATAGTAGCAGGCAACCCCGCACAACATATAAGATGGCGCTTCAGCGAAGCGCATCGAGATGCACTTTTGAAAATACGCTGGTGGGAGTGGCCCGAGAAAAAAGTACGCGAAAGCATCGAAGCATTGTGCAGCAACAACCTAGAGACATTCATTAAAATGCACCACCCCAAATAGTCAAATAAAATCCAGAAACAGCACTCTGGGCGGCGGCAAAAACTGAGTGCAACACCTGACCTTTCCGGTACGGTGCTGCCCCTATGTCTTATTCCGAACTCAGCGTTGAAGAACGCGCCACCATTCAAATCGGCCGTGCCCAAGGGTTCAGCCTGCGCAAGATTGCTTGCTTGATCACCCGATCCCCTTCGACCATCAGCCGGGAGCTGCGCCGCAATCGAGATGTCTGTGGCGGCGTAAGCGCTCCATAAACCCCGTCCTAGTGGACGGGGTTTGTTTTCAGGAAGCAAAGGCAGAAGCCGGCGAGCAGTTCCACGGCAGCAGCGCTTCGTAGTCCTCGACGCTCTGTAAGCGCTCCATAAACCCCGTCCTAGTGGACGGGGTTTGTTTTCAGGAAGCAAAGGCAGAA
>NZ_PIYS01000005.1:0-69283 GCF_002835605.1 Pseudomonas fluvialis
CCTGGCATCGGATTTTTTATGTCTCTGCAACAGCAACTGCTCGACTTAGGTGAACTGTTCAACTTCTCGGATCTGAGCACCTTCACCCAAAACATCCCGATCGAGTGGGTGGCATCCGCTCTGGACTTGTCCGCCCAGGCCACCATAAGGCGGCGGCGTCTGCCCAGCGATCAGGTGCTCTGGCTGGTGCTTGGCATGGCCTTGTTCCGTGACGAGCCGGTGCATGAGGTCGCACGACGCCTGAATATCTGTGCCCAGGGGCTGGCCTCTCACGACCTGCTGGCCCGAAGCGGTGTCACCGAGGCGCGTAAACGATTGGGTGCCGATCCGGTTGAGTGGCTGTTTCGTCAGACGGGTAACCAGTGGGGTTGCGAGCGCTATGAGGGCGATACCTGGCAGGGCCTGCAAGTATTGGCCGTGGATGGCGCACTCCTGCGCACCCCAGACACGCCTGAACTCCGAGAGCATTTCGGCTCCGGCAATACCTCCACCGAGCGCCAGACGCCGTTTCCCATGCTGCGACTGGTAGCCCTGATGAACGTGCGCTCGCACCTGATTCTGGATGCGCAGGTGAGTCCCTACCGGCGCAGTGAGATGCGCTTGGCCGATGAGTTTATGCAGCAGATTCCCAATCAGTCGGTGACGCTGTTCGATAAGGGCTTCTGGAGTGCCGACTTGCTGTTGCGCCTGGGCGCCGCAGGGGAAAGCCGGCACTGGCTGATTCCGGCCCGCCAAGGGCTGGTTGGCGAGGAAGTCGCTCGTTACGGCAAGGGCGATCGTTTGCTGCGCATGAAGGTGTCGGCACAGGCACGAAAGCGCAACCCCGACCTGCCGACGCACTGGGAGGTACGTGAAGTCAGCTACGCCGTGAAGGACAAGATCAAGACAGTGCTCACCTCGCTGCCTGCGGATACTTACAGCGCCAAGACCATCGCCAAGCTGTATCAGGAGCGCTGGGAGATCGAGCTGGGCTTCCGGGATATCAAAAGCTCTCTGCAGCAGAATGCGATGACCCTGCGCAGCAAGGTAACGGAGCTGGTCTACCAGGAGGTCTGGGGCTTGTTGTTGGCCTACAACATCATCCGCCGCGAAGCCGGTCAGGCAGCCGTCGCCTTCGGCCGCTCTCCGGGCGACATCCGCTTCAAACCAGTAGCTCAATACATCGCCGTGCAATTGATCGTGATGGCGGCGGCCAACCCGATTTCAGCAACAGGAACACGATTGTCGGAGCTGAGAGCAGGAATCGGTGGGCTGTTTCTGGATCACCGTCCAAGGCCATCAAGACCAAGGACGGTGAAGATCTCAAAGACCCGTTATCCAGTGGATCGAAAGGCTGCTCCGCTTAAGTGAACAGCATTAGCCATAGCGGCGGGCTTGTTGATACAGCAGCTGAGGTGATCAGACCAGGCTTTCCAGCTCCGGAACAGCCTCGAACAGATCAGCAACCAGGCCGTAGTCGGCGACCTGGAAGATCGGCGCCTCTTCGTCCTTGTTGATTGCCACGATCACCTTGGAGTCTTTCATGCCAGCCAGGTGCTGGATAGCACCGGAGATGCCGACCGCGATGTACAGCTGCGGCGCGACGATTTTGCCGGTCTGACCGACCTGCATGTCGTTCGGCACGAAGCCGGCGTCAACGGCCGCGCGCGAAGCGCCAACGGCAGCGCCCAGCTTGTCGGCCAGCGCGTACAGGTGCTTGAAGTTGTCACCATTGCCCATACCACGACCGCCGGAAACGACGATCTTCGCTGCGGTCAGCTCCGGACGATCCGACTTGGCCAGCTCTTCACCAACGAAGGCCGACTTGCCGGCATCAGCTGCGCCTGCCACGGCTTCAACGGCGGCAGAACCACCTTCAGCAGCGGCGGCATCAAAACCGGTGGTACGTACGGTGATCACCTTAACGGCAGCCGAAGACTGCACGGTAGCGATGGCATTACCCGCATAGATCGGACGCTTGAAGGTATCCGCGCTTTCCACGGCGATGATCTCGGAGATCTGATCAACATCCAGAGCAGCGGCAACGCGCGGCAGGAAGTTCTTGCCGGTGGTGGTGGCGGCAGCCAGGATGTGGCTGTAGCTCTTGCCCAATTCGGCAACCAGCGGTGCGAGGTTTTCCGGCAGTTGGTGAGCCAAAGAAGCGTCGTCTGCTACCAGCACCTTGCTCACGCCAGCAACCTTGGCTGCTGCTTCGGCGGCAGCGGCGCAACCAGCACCGGCAACCAGCACGTGAATGTCGCCACCGATCTTCTGGGCTGCAGTCACGACATTGAGAGTCGCGGCGCTCAGGGCAGCATTGGAGTGTTCAGCGATAACCAGGATAGCCATTTAGATTACCTTCGCCTCGTTCTTCAGTTTCTCGACCAGTTCAGCCACGGACTTGACCTTGATGCCGGCGCTGCGGGTAGCCGGCGCTTCAACCTTGAGGGTCTTGACGGTGGAGGCGGTGGAAACGCCCAGCGCATCGGGAGTCAGAGTCTCCAGCGGCTTTTTCTTGGCCTTCATGATGTTCGGCAGCGACGCGTAGCGCGGCTCGTTCAGGCGCAGGTCGGTGGTCACGATAGCCGGCAGGCTCAATGCAACGGTTTGCAGACCGCCGTCAATTTCGCGGGTCACGTTAACTTTGTCACCAGCCACTTCAACCTTGGAGGCAAAGGTGCCTTGCGGCATACCGGTCAATGCACCGAGCATCTGGCCGGTCTGGTTGTTGTCGCTGTCAATCGCCTGTTTGCCAAGAATAACCAGCTGCGGCTGCTCTTTCTCAACCACGGCCTTGAGCACCTTGGCCACAGCCAGGGAGTTCAGTTCATCATTGGACTCAACCAAAATGGCGCGGTCAGCACCCAGCGCCAGAGCGGTACGCAGTTGCTCCTGAGCCGCATTCGGGCCAACGGCCACAACTACGATCTCGCTGGCAACGCCCTTCTCTTTCAGGCGTACGGCTTCTTCCACGGCGATTTCGCAGAAGGGGTTCATCGACATCTTGACGTTGGCGAGGTCGACGCCGGAGTTGTCCGCCTTGACGCGAACCTTGACGTTGTAGTCGACCACTCGTTTGACAGCTACAAGAACCTTCATGGATTCCTCGTTACTCTCCGGTGAATAAGAATGTCGCCCAGGCGGTGCCTGGCGGGTGATGCAGATCGGCCGGAACCGATAGTCAGCCCATGCGAGCGAGCGCAAAACCGTTCGTATCTTGACTGTATCGCCTATCTGGGTCAATACGGCAAAATAGGCACAATCGGCTGCCTAAGGCTGATGCTAACAGGGTTTTGGCAAATTCAAACAAACGTTTGTATTGGAGCTATCCCAGCCTGCAGATATAATGCTGCGGCTCTGATCCGGGATAGATCCTAGCCTACATCATAAAATATCGAAGAGCCTCGAGTAGGAGATAGACTGTGGAACGCGAATACATGGAATTCGACGTCGTCATCGTCGGCGCCGGCCCCGCCGGTCTTTCCGCCGCATGCCGACTGAAACAGCAAGCCGCTGACGCTGGCCAAGAAATCAGCGTTTGTGTGGTCGAGAAAGGTTCCGAAGTCGGCGCCCACATTCTCTCCGGTGCGGTTTTCGAACCACGCGCGCTCAACGAACTCTTCCCCAACTGGCAAGAGCTCGGCGCTCCGCTGAACACCCCAGTCAAACGTGACGACATTTACCTGCTCAAAAATGCAGAAAATGCCACACGTATCCCAGACCTCTTTGTGCCGAAAACCATGCACAACGAAGGCAACTACATCATCTCTCTGGGCAATCTTTGCCGCTGGCTGGCCCAGCAGGCCGAAGGCTTGGGCGTCGAGATCTATCCGGGCTTCGCTGCTCAGGAAGCACTGATCGACGAGAACGGCGTGGTGCGCGGCATCATCACAGGCGACCTGGGCGTGGATCGTGAAGGCCACCCGAAGGAAGGCTACTACACCCCGGGCATGGAACTGCGTGCCAAGTACACCCTGTTCGCCGAAGGCTGCCGTGGCCACATCGGCAAGCAGCTGATCAAGAAATACAACCTGGATAGCGAAGCCGACGCCCAGCATTACGGCATTGGCATTAAGGAAATCTGGGACATCGACCCGGCCAAGCATGAGCAGGGCCTGGTGGTGCACACCGCCGGCTGGCCGCTGGACATCATGGGCAAGGAAAACACCGGTGGTTCGTTCCTCTACCATCTGGAGAACAACCAGGTAGTCGTTGGCCTGATCATCGACCTGTCCTATGCCAACCCGCACCTGTCGCCCTTCGATGAATTCCAGCGCTACAAGCACCACCCGGTTATCAAGCAGTACCTGGAAGGCGGCAAGCGCGTCGCCTATGGCGCACGCGCCATCTGCAAAGGCGGCATCAACTCGATGCCCAAGATGGTGTTCCCGGGCGGCGCATTGATCGGTTGCGATCTCGGCACCCTCAACTTCGCCAAGATCAAGGGCAGCCACACCGCCATGAAATCTGGCATGCTGGCTGCGGAAGCGGTTGCTGCAGCTCTCCTTGCAGGCAAGGAAGGCGGTGATGTGCTGACTAGCTACGTCGACAACTTCAAGAGCAGCTGGCTGTTCGACGAACTGTTCCGCAGCCGCAATTTCGGCCCGGCCATCCACAAGTTCGGCGCACTGCTGGGCGGAGCCTTCAACTACATCGACCAGAACTGGTTCGGTGGCAAGATCCCCTTCACCCTGCATGACAACAAGCCGGACTATGCCTGCCTGAAGCCGGCTGCCGAATGCACGAAGATCGACTACCCGAAACCGGATGGCAAACTCAGCTTCGACAAGCTCAGCTCAGTATTCCTCTCCAATACCAACCATGAAGAGGAACAACCCTGCCACCTGAAGCTGACCGACCCGAGCATTCCGCTGAGCAAGAACCTGCCGCTCTATGACGAACCGGCACAACGCTACTGCCCGGCCGGGGTCTATGAAGTGGTCACCCAGGAAGACGGCAACAAGCGCTTCCAGATCAACGCGCAGAACTGTGTGCACTGCAAGACCTGTGACATCAAGGATCCTGCACAGAACATCACCTGGGTAGCCCCGGAAGGCACTGGCGGCCCGAACTACCCCAACATGTAAGTGCGCCTCGTATAAAAAAGCCCGACCAATGGTCGGGCTTTTTTATGGGCATTCCCCCTCAGGGCATGCCAAACAAACGCCTGGCATTCTCCCCGGTCTGCTCGCATAGCTGCGCATAACTGACGCCACGCAAGGTCGCCAGATACTCAGCCACCTCGCGAACGTATTGCGGCAAATTGGCCTTGCCACGATGCGGAACAGGCGCCAGGTAGGGGGCATCGGTTTCCACCAGCAAACGATCGGCTGGAACCCGGCGGGCCACCTCACGCAACGCTTCGGCATTGCGGAAGGTGACGATGCCGGAAAACGAGATGTAGAAACCAATATCCAGCGCTGCCTCGGCCATCGCCCAGTCTTCGGTAAAACAGTGCAGCACCCCCGCCTGCGGCAAGGCCGCCTCGCGCAAACAGCGCAGGGTATCCTCGCGCGCCTCGCGCGTGTGCACGACCACCGGCTTGCCGGTGAGTTGTGCCGCCTCCAGGTGCAGGCGAAAGGCTGCCTGCTGCTGCTCGGCATCCTGCGGGCGATAGTGATAATCCAGCCCGGTCTCACCGATCGCCAGCACGCGCGGATGCGCCAGCGCATCCAGCAACCATTGCAGGGTGGGCGCTTGGCTATCCTGCAGGTCCAACGGATGAACACCTACCGTACAGAAGACATCCGCATAGCGCTCGGCCAAGGCTTTGACCGTTGGCGCATTGGCCACATTGATACCAATACATAGAAAACGCTGCACCCCGCAGGCGCGCGCCGCCTCCAGAGCGGCATCCAGGCTACCGCCATGGGCAGCCAGATCCAGACGATCAAGGTGGCAGTGGGTATCGATCAGCATGAAAATCTCAAAACGTCAGGCAGCCGACTGCCAGCGCCAGGCCGAACCTGAGACGCCAGCTGTACAGGCTACTTACATGGTATGGGTTGGACGGTCTGACTTGAGGGCGCCAGCCAGGTAAGTTTCGATCTTGTTACGTGCGGTGTTGTCGCCATCATTGAACTGCACGCCAACCCCCGCAGCACGGCTGCCCTGGGCCCCTTTGGGGGTAATCCAGACCACCTTGCCGGCAACCGGGATTTTTTCCGGCTCGTCCATCAGGTTGAGCAACATGAACACTTCATCACCGAGCTTGTAGCTCTTATTGGTCGGAATGAACAAACCACCATTGCGAATGAACGGCATATAGGCGGCATACAACACCGACTTATCCTTGATGGTCAGGGAGAGAATCCCGTTACGCGGGCCCAGATTGGGTGGCAGACTCATGCAGCGTTCCTAGCAAACCGACAGGTTGCCCGATTCTAGCCCGAGCCCGGCAGTCTTGCCCACTGCAGCAGCAAGGCTTCGAGCAGCAGCACACGGTTGAGCGGCGCCTTACCCAGCAACTTCTGCCGCTGCTCCAGCAACCAGTCCTGTATATGCAGTACCGCGGGCGTACTGCTTTTATCTGCCAGGTATTGCAATACCTTGTGCATATCCGCTGACCCCAGGGCGTCAGCATCCCCCGTCAACTGGTAGCGCAGAAGAAGTTGCGCCCACTGGCTGAACCAGTCAAAGAGCAGCAGCAGGGGTACGTCCTTCCAGCCTTCTGCCAGCTGTGTCGGCTGGGCCTGCTGCTTGAGCAGCTTCTTCACCCCCTCCACCACCAGCGCACGCTGCTCCAGAACACCTTGCGCTGCCAATTGTTGTGCACGCAGGGGCGAACCGGCGGCCAACTGCAACAACTCACCTCGCTGCTCGGCAGCCAGCTCAGGCAGCACAGCCTGCAGATAGTCCGCAGCCTGCTGCGCAGTCGGCAACGGCATAGCCTGCTGCACGCAGCGACTGCGCACCGTAGGCAGCACGCGGCTGGGCTGGTCACTGAGCAGCAGCATGACGGTATCGCCGGCGGGCTCCTCAAGACTCTTGAGGAGCGCATTGGCAGCCTGCAGAGTCATTTCCTCAACCGGCGGCTGGGCAATCAGCACCAACTTGCGCCCAGCCAGCTGAGCTGTCTGCCCGACGAAATGCACCAGCTCGCGTACCTGATCGACCCCCACACTGGCGCGATCCTCGGCCGGTTTCAGCTCAAAGCGATCCGGATGCGTACCGGCTGCCAGCAACAAGCAACCACGACAAACACCGCACGGCTGGTCGCCCTGAGGCTTTTGGCACAACAGGAAATCTGCCAGAGCACTGGCAAAATCACGCTTCCCCGTGCCGCTCGGCCCATGCAGCAGGTAGGCATGGGCATGCTGCGGGCGGCGCGCCAATTGCTGCCACAAGCCCTGTTGCCAGGGATAGCCGTTAGCCACGGCAACGCTCCACAAGCATCGGCACCAGGCCATCAATAGCAGCCTGCACCTGCTGCAGGGACTGCGACGCATCCAGCAGACGGTAGCGCTGCGGGGCCAGCGCAGCACGCTGCAGGTAGGTCTGGCGCACTGCTTCGAAGAAGCTGCGCTGCTCCTGCTCGAAACGATCCAGCCGGCCACGCACCGCCGCCCGCGCCAGCCCCTGTTCGACCGGCAGGTCGAAGAGCAGGGTCAGATCGGGACGCAGATCGCCTTGCACAAAACGCTCAAGCTCGGCAATGCGTTGCTGTGACAGGCCACGCCCACCGCCCTGATAAGCATAGGTTGCATCGGTAAAACGATCGCAGAGCACCACGCACCCCCGCGCCAAAGCAGGGCGAATAACTTGCGCCAGATGCTGTGCACGGGCCGCGAAGACCAGCAGCAGCTCGGTATCAGCCGCCATGGCTTCATCGCTTGGCGCCAGCAGCAACTCACGAATACGCTCAGCCAACGGCGTACCTCCCGGCTCACGGGTCAGCAGAACCTCGATCCCTGCGGCCCGCAAACACATCGCCAGATAATCGCGATTGGTGCTCTTGCCGGCACCTTCCGGCCCCTCAAGAGTGATGAATAGTCCGCTCACCGGGCTTCCTTCGGTTGTGGTGCAGGGCTGGAACGGTAATCGGCACGGCGCTTGAGCTGATACTCACGCACGGCTCGATTGTGCTCAGCCAGGGTATTGGAAAACACGTGGCTGCCATCACCACGCGCGACAAAGTACAGGCTGCGGCCATCCTGCGGATGCAGGGCGGCATGAATGGCTTCACGCCCAACCATGGCAATCGGTGTCGGCGGCAAACCACGCATGGTGTAGGTGTTGTAGGGCGTGGGACGCCGCAGATCGGCACGGGTAATGCGCCCCCGATACGCTTCGCCCATGCCATAGATCACCGTGGGGTCGGTTTGCAGCGGCATGCCGATACGCAGACGGCGAATGAATACGCCGGCAATCTGTGCTCGCTCATGGGCAACGCCGGTTTCCTTTTCGATCAGCGAAGCCATGATCAGCGCCTGGTAGGGATCGGCATAAGGCAGGTCCGCGGCACGCTGCTGCCATTCTTCCTGCAGCACGCTGGCCAGGCGCTGATAGGCCTGGCGCAGCAAATCCACATCACGCATGCCGCGCACATAGCGGTAGGTATCAGGGAAGAAACGCCCTTCCGGATGTTCGCCCTTGGCGCCCAGATGGCGCATCAGGTCAGCGTCGCTCAGGCCGTCCAGGGTTTGCTGGAGCTTGTCCGCGCGCGCCAGGGCCTGACGCACCTGCGCGAAGGTCCAGCCTTCCACCAGGGTCAGGTTGTATTGCACGACGTCGCCACGCTGCCATAGCGCCAGCAATTGCCCTGCGCTCATCTCGGGATGCAGACGGTATTCGCCGCTGTGCAAGGCACCATGGGCAAACTGCAGGCGCCAGCGCAACCGCAGCCACCAGGCGTCAGCCAGTACGCCCTCCTGCTCCAGACGAATCAGCAGACCGTTGGGCGTACTGCCCGGCGGCACCTCCAGCAAACGCTCATCGTTGAGCTGTAATAGCTGATCAGCCGCGGCCTGGTATTGCCATAACGCCCAGCCAGCCAGCAACGCCAGCAACGCCAGACCGGCCACCAGCACACGCAGCATTCTTGCTATCACCAATTACTCATCCATCAGGCGGGAAACCAGGGCCTGCAGTTTACGGGTCAGCTCCCCCACCGGCCAGTGGCTATCCGCCAACTCACGTACCGGCCAGATACCAAACAGGCTATTGCAGACAAACACTTCGTCGGCAGCCTGCAAGTCGGCCAGACTGATATCCCGGACCTGTAGTGGAATACGCAACACGGCAGCCTGCTCCAGCAGCCAGGCGCGCATGACCCCCGTCACCCCGCAGCGTTGCAGATCCGGTGTCATCAACACGCCACCGCGCTGCAAAAACAGATTGCTCGATACGCCTTCGATGACCCGCCCCTGGGTATCGCACACCAGCCCTTCGGGAAAAGCCGGATCCTGCCATTCGGCGCGCGCCAGCACCTGCTCCAGCCGATTCAGATGCTTGATACCGGCCAGCAGTGGCTGTTCGGCCAGGCGTGTGCGACAGGCAAACAGGCGCACCCCGTCAGTCGCATGCCCAGCTGGATAGGCCGGCGCCGGTAGCCCCTGAAGGATCAGTGTTGGCTGGCAGGGATCAGGCAGCGCATAGCCACGCTGGCCGACACCCCGGGTCAGGATCAGCTTGACCACTCCGTCCTGCTGCTCGGCAATGAATGCCGTCAACTGCGCCAGCACTTCAGCCGTAGGACAAGGCAGTCTGAGGCGCTCGCAGCCACGCTGCAGGCGCGCCAGGTGCCAGTCCAGCAAGGGCGCTCGGCCCCGACGCACGGCGATGCTTTCAAACAGACCGTCGCCATAGGCCAGCCCACGATCCTGCAGGGCAAGCTGCTGGCTCGGCTGGCCATTGACCCAGCAACGCATCAGTCACGCAACCGGCGGAACAGCAGCGAACCGTTGGTACCACCAAAGCCGAACGAGTTGGACAGCACCGCATCGATCGACATGTGTCGTGCCTGATGCGGCACGAAGTCCAGATCACAGCCTTCGTCAGGCTGCTCCAGGTTGATGGTCGGCGGCGCGATCTGATCACGCAACGCCAGCACACTGAAGATTGCTTCGACCGCACCGGCAGCGCCGAGCAGGTGACCGGTCATCGATTTGGTCGAACTGACCGCCAAGCGGTAGGCATGCTCAGCGAATACCGCCTTGATCGCCGCGGCTTCGGCCAGGTCACCAGCGGCGGTCGAGGTGCCGTGGGCATTGATGTACTGGACGTCTTCAGGCTGCAAACCAGCATCGCGCAGGGCATTGCGCATGCAGCGTGCGGCACCGGCACCATCTTCCGGCGGAGAAGTCATGTGATAGGCATCGCCACTCATGCCAAAGCCCACCAGCTCCGCATAAATGGTAGCGCCACGCGCCCGCGCATGCTCCAGCTCTTCGAGAACCAGCGCTCCCGCACCGTCGGACAGGACAAAACCGTCACGATCCTTATCCCAGGGGCGACTGGCGCGAACCGGGTCGTCGTTACGCGTGGACAATGCCCGCGCCGCCGCGAATCCGCCCATCCCGAGACCACAGGTGGCCATTTCCGCACCACCGGCAATCATCACGTCGGCTTCGCCATAGGCAATATTCCGCGCGGCCATGCCAATGCAATGCGTACCCGTGGTACAGGCAGTAGCCACCGCATAGTTCGGCCCCTGCAAGCCCAGGTGAATGGACAGGAAGCCGGAGATCATGTTGATGATCGAGCCTGGCACGAAGAACGGCGAGATACGCCGGGGGCCCTGCTCCTGCAGCGACTTGCAGTTATTCTCGATATTGGTCAGGCCGCCAATCCCCGAGCCCATGGCCACGCCAATCCGCTCGCGGTTGGCATCGGTAATCTCCAGCCCCGCATCACGCATGGCCTGAAAGCCTGCAGCCATGCCGTACTGGATGAACAGATCGAGCTTGCGAGCCTCCTTGGCAGTCATGTATTGCTCGACATCGAACCCACGCACCGAGCCACCAAAGCGGGTGGAATAGGCCGACAGATCCATATGCTCGATCAGGCCGATACCGCTGCGCGCCGCCAACACGGCGGCCCAGCTGCTGGCCACATCATTGCCCAGGGGCGAAACCATGCCCAATCCGCTAACCACAACGCGTCTGCGCGACACTGCTCTGCCCTCTTCTGCCAGGCGGTCGATCGCTGTGGCGCATGCCACACCTACCGACAACCATTGAATCTGCTGATAAAGAAAAGCCGCACGCCTTTGCGGGTCGTGCGGCTCGTCCTGGTCGGATAGTCCGACGACTACATGCTTACTGCGCGTGCGCGTTGATGTAGTCGATGGCTTCCTGAACAGTGGTGATCTTCTCGGCCTGCTCGTCCGGGATCTCGGTCTCGAACTCTTCTTCCAGAGCCATCACCAGCTCGACGGTATCCAGGGAGTCCGCGCCGAGATCTTCAACGAAGGAAGCACTGTTGGTCACTTCCTCTTCTTTGACGCCCAGTTGCTCGGCGACGATTTTCTTGACGCGTTCTTCGATGGTGCTCATACCTAGTTTTCACTCCTATGGAAAATTCCGTGCTGCTGGCCTGCAGTGTATAGAAAGGGTTTTCTAATTTTCAAGCCAATGGCCTACGCCTAACCAGCAACACTTCAACAACCTGTCTATAACCAGCTGCACAGTTATAACGGATTTTAGACAGCTCTTATGACACTAATCTGACTGGCCAGGTCACATTCAGGCCATGTACATGCCGCCATTCACCGGAATAGTCGCGCCTGTCACGTAGCCCGCCGCATCGCTGGCGAGGAATGCCACCACCTTGGCGATCTCCTCGGCCTGCCCCAGCCGGCCCAGGGGGATCTGCGCCAGCATGGCGTCACGCTGCGCCTCGGTGAGTTCACGGGTCATATCGGTATCGATAAAGCCCGGCGCCACGGCATTGACGGTGATGGCCCGCGACCCCACCTCACGCGCCAGCGCACGCCCAAAACCTTCCAGACCGGCCTTGGCGGCTGCGTAGTTGACCTGACCGGCATTCCCCATCGCACCCACCACCGAGCCGACATTGATAATCCGCCCCCAACGTGCCTTGGTCATGCCACGCAGCACCGCCTTGGTCATGCGATACAGGCTGCTGAGGTTGGTATTGATGACGTCATGCCACTCTTCATCCTTCATGCGCAGCATCAGGTTGTCACGGGTAATGCCGGCATTGTTGACCAGAATCAGCGGCTGCCCCAGGTGCTGCTGGATATGTTCCAGAGTAGTCGCCACCGACTCGTCGCTGGCGACGTCCAGCACCAGACCAGCGCCCTGGATATCATGCGCCTTGAGCGTTTCGGCGATGCGTTCAGCACCTGCCGGACTGGTCGCCGTACCGATGACCACAGCCCCCTGACGCCCCAACTCCAGAGCAATCGCCTGGCCAATACCACGACTGGCACCTGTTACCAGGGCCACCTTACCTTGCAGAGTCATACGCTTCTCCTTGAGCTCAGGCCAGCGCCGCTTGCGTAGCGGCAAAGGCATCCGGGGTATCCAGGTTATGGGTCGTCAGACCCTTGGCACAGCGCTTGTTAAGACCGGCCAGCACCTTGCCGGGGCCGCACTCGACCAGATCAAGCACACCCTTCCCAGCCAGATAGACCACCGACTCCACCCAGCGTACCGGGCTGTACAACTGGGCCAGCAAATCTGCCTGCAAGGTAGCCAGATCGGCAGGAACCGCGGCGCTGACGTTCTGCACCAGGGCAATACGCGGCGCCTGCCACTGCACGGCCTGCAGCGCCTCGGCAAAACGCTCGGCCGCCGGGCGCATCAATGCGCAATGCGAAGGCACACTGACCGGCAGAGGCATGGCCCGCTTGGCACCACGCTCCTTACAGGCCGCAATGGCTCGTTCGACCGCCCCCAGCGCTCCGGCAATCACCACCTGGCCAGGCGCATTGAAGTTCACGGCACTCACCACTTCGCCCTGCGCCGCTTCGGCACAGGCAGCCAGGACATCGGCATCCTCCAGACCAAGAATGGCAGCCATGCCGCCCTGCCCGGCCGGTACGGCATCCTGCATCAACTGGCCACGGCGCTCTACCAGACGCACCGCATCGGCCAGGCTCAGGCTGCCGGCAGCCACCAGGGCCGAGTACTCACCCAGGCTATGCCCGGCCACATAATCCGGTTGACGCCCGTCCTGTATCTGCCACAGACGCCACAGCGCCACTGAGGCGGTGAGGATGGCCGGCTGCGTCTTGTCGGTCTGGTTCAGCAGTGCCTCGGGCCCCTGCTGGGTCAGCGACCAGAGGTCATAGCCCAACGCCTCGGACGCCTCGGCAAAAGTATCCAGGATGCTCGCCTGCTGTGCGGCAAGCTCGCCCAGCATACCCAGCGATTGCGAACCCTGGCCTGGGAAAACGAAGGCAAGTGGTGCGGACATAAGGAGTTTCCTGATCAGAATGCAACGCAAAAACGGCACCTCAGGTGCCAGAAACTGAAACATTGGATGGCCTGCCGCAGCAGGCAGTCACATCCTACAGCAGGAGATGTTCCAGGCGACCATGCAGGCGTTGCGGGAGGTTTTCCCTGATTTCCAGCAGTGCGCGACGGATAGCACTCTGGAAGGCCTCACTACCGGCGGCACCATGGCTCTTCACCACGATCCCCTGCAAACCGAGAAAGCTCGCACCGTTATGCTGCGCCGGCGCCAGATCGCCATGCAGGCGCTGCAGCAATGGCAAAGCAAGCGAGCCCAGCAGACGCGACCCCATGCTTTCGCTGAACAATGCCTCAATGCGCCGGGAAATCATGCTGGCCAATCCCTCGCTGGACTTCAGCAGGATATTGCCGACAAAACCATCGCACACCGCCACATCTGCCTCGCCACGGTAGAGACCGTCACCTTCGACAAAGCCGATATAGTTAAGCCCGCGCGCTTGCTGCAACAGACTGGCAGCCAGCTTGACCTGCTGATTGCCCTTGATTTCCTCGGTGCCCACATTAAGCAGGGCCACCCGCGGCCGCACGACTCCGCATGCCTCGGCAGCCACCGCCCCCATGACCGCGAACTGGTAAAGATGCTCGGCACTGCAATCGACATTGGCGCCCAGATCCAGCAAGTGACAGCGCCCGGTCGCCGTAGGTATGGCACTGACCATGGCGGGCCGGTCAATACCAGGCAGGGTTTTCAGCACATAGCGCGACAAGGCCATCAAGGCGCCGGTATTACCGGCACTCACACAGGCCTGCGCACGTCCGCTACGCAACAATTCCAGGGCAACGCGCATGGAAGCGTCGGGCTTGCTGCGCAGCGCCTGAGCCGGACGCTCGTCCATGCCGATCACTTCGCTGGCATGTTCGATGCACAGACGATGGCGATCCGCCGCAGGGCAATCGGCAATCAATTCTTCAAGAACGGGAGAGTGGCCAACCAGGACCAAGTGCAGCGAGGGGAATTCGGCCAATGCCGCCAGGCAAGCCGGAACAATGCAGCGGGGACCGAAGTCCCCGCCCATTGCGTCAATCGCGATGACTGAGACGGACAAGGATTACTCGTCTGCGCCCTTGTCGATCACCTTGCGACCGCGGTACACACCTTCCGGAGAAACGTGGTGGCGCAGGTGAACTTCACCGGTGCTCTTTTCAACGGACAGGGCATTCGCTTCGAGAGCGTCGTGCGAACGGCGCATGTCGCGGGCGGAACGGGATTTTTTGTTCTGCTGAACAGCCATACTGATGAACTCCTAAACGTTTGGGTCACGCTTTAACTGCGCCAATACACTGAACGGGTTGGACCGCGAAACCTCGTCCTCGCACGGCTCAGGCTCTGTAACGCCCACCGGCTGCTGGCAATCTGCTGGATCGTGGGCCGGAACAATCGGCAGGGCAAGCAGCATTTCTTCCTCGATCAGACTCAGCAGATCGAGCGGCTCCTCACCCGCTTCCAGCACGTCGTAACCTTTCGGCAGTGATTGCAGATCCGCATCCGGCTTCACTATTGCATAGTGACACTCACTGCGAATCGGCAAGGACACCGGCTCCAGGCAACGCTGGCAAATCATTTTCACCTCAGCCTGCAGCGTACTGTGCAAAAACGCTGCACGACGCTCATCACGCCCGAAAACCAGTTTCGCGCTGACGTCACCCGCTGTATCGGCGAGTGCTTCGCTGAGCCGCTCAAAACTGGCAATGCTTGCTACGCCTTCAAGGGTAGCGCTGCGATCTGCCAACTTACGCGGATCAACCTGAGGTGGAATCGGCCCATTCAACATAGGCGCGGCATTCTAGGGATGTCCCCCTGCGCTGTCAAAACAAATTCCCCGACACCGCCCAACGGTGCCTACTCAGCGCTGCCGGCAGCCCCTACAATCACCCCTCATTCAGGAGTCCATGCATGCTGCCTCTCGTTCTCGCCTCCAGCTCAGCCTATCGCCGCGACCTGCTCAAGCGCCTGCGTCTGCCTTTCACCTGGGCCAGCCCGGACATCGACGAACAGGCACTACCCGGGGAAAGCGCCGAACAACTGGTCTGTCGACTGGCGCGGAACAAAGCCTACGCGCTGGCGACCAGCCATCCACAGCACCTGATCATCGGCTCAGACCAGGTTGCCGCACTGGACGGACAGATCATAGGCAAACCGCATGACTTCCCACGTGCCAGACAACAACTGCTGAACGCCAGCGGGCGCAGCCTGGTATTTCTGACCGGACTGGCGCTACTCAACAGCCAGAGCGGCTACTGCCAGGTAGCCTGCGTACCCTTCACGGTGCATTTTCGCGAACTCGACGAGTCGCGCATCGACCGTTATCTGCAGGCCGAGCAACCCTTTGACTGCGCCGGCAGCTTCAAGTCGGAGGGACTCGGCATCAGCCTGTTCCGCAGCACTACAGGCGAAGACAGCACCAGCCTGATCGGCCTACCCCTGATCCGCCTGGTCGACATGCTGCTCAACGAAGGCGTGCGTATCCCCTGAGCTCAGCGCAACTGCGGCACGCCCATACCCATCCACAGAGCCAGGTGCTCGGCCACACTGGTACCAAGACGTTTGGCAAAGCGATCAAGCGGCGACTGCTTGGCCGTGAAGTCAACGATGCGCTTCTCCCCCACCACCTCACGAGCTACGTAACTGCTGCTGCCCAGGCCATCGACCAAGCCCAGGCGCAGCGCCTGCTCGCCGGACCAGACCAGCCCGGAAAACAACTCCGGATGCTCGGCACTCTTCAGACGCTCGCCGCGCCCCTGCTTGACACTGTCAATGAACTGCTGATGCGTAGTCGCCAGCACCTCACCCCAAAAACGCCGCTCGTCCTCTTTCTGCGGCTGGAAGGGATCGAGAAATGCCTTGTGTTCGCCTGCGGTGTACACACGCCGCTCCACACCCAGGCGCTGCATGGCTTCGACAAAGCCAAAACCGGCCGCAGTTACCCCGATAGACCCCACCAGACTGGCCTTGTCGGCATAGATCTGATCAGCCGCACTGGCAATGTAGTAGGCACCCGAGGCACCCAGATCAGTAATCACCGCGTAGACCTTGATCTGCTCATGTTCGGCACGCAGGCGACGTATTTCATCGTAGATATAGCCCGACTGCACCGGACTACCGCCAGGGCTATTGATGCGCAGAATCACTGCCTTGGTCTGCTCGTCCTCGAAGGCGGCACGCAGGCTGCCTATCACATTGTCGGCACTGGCCAACTCATCAGCAGCGATCATGCCACGCACCTCGATCAGCGCGGTATGCGACTTACCTGCCGAGGCAGCGCGATCCAGCTGCAACAAAGGTGAAAACAGGGCCAGTGCTACAAACAGATAGGTAAAGGTCAACAGCTTGAAGAAAATCCCCCAGCGCCGCGCCCGGCGCTGCTCCTGCACACCAGCCAACGCTGCTTTTTCCAGCAACTGCCAGGCTTTCTTCTGCTCGTCAGCCAGCTCTTTCCATTCAGACATACCCATGCTCCCGTTTGACCTCACGGTCCAGCGGCACGCCCAACCAGGCACGCAGCTGATCAAAATGTTCAATTTCCAGATGCGGCGCCTCTGCGCGCAGGCTCGCCAGCGATTGCGCGCCATAGCCCACCGCCACCGCATGAACCCCGGCGTTATGCGCCATCTGCAGATCGAAGCGCGAATCTCCGACCATCAATGCCCGGTGTGCCGGCACACCACAATGCGCAAGGATCTCCTCCAGCATCTGCGGATGAGGCTTGCTCGAGGTCTCATCCGCGCAGCGGGTAATATCGAAGAAATCCAGCCAGCCTCGCCGGGCCAAGACCTGATGCAGACCACGACGACTCTTGCCCGTGGCAACAGCCAGCTGCAAGCCCTCCCGGCGAAAGGCCTGCAACGCCTCGGCAACCCCTGGAAAGAGCGGCGAAGGCTGCTCCTCCAAAGCCAGGTAATGATCAGCATAGGCCTGACGAAAACGCTCACGGCCAAGCGGATCATCGAACTGCGGGTACAGCACATCAATCGCTCGCAACAGACTCAGACCAATGATGGCCTTGATCGGTTCAGCGGACAGAGGCGGCAACTCGCAACAGGCCGCGGCCACCTGAATCGACTCGACGATACGAGCAATCGAGTCGACCAGCGTACCGTCCCAGTCAAAGATCAGCAGGCGAAAGTCACTCACTCAGGCGCTCCAGCGTTTGCACCCACATGTCATCGACGGGCGCCTCCAGCTTCAACTCGCCCCCTTCCGGGAGCGGCACACGCAGCGCATGAGCATGCAGAAACAGGCGTTTGCCACCCAACTCACGCACCTCACGAGTAAAGTCATCATCACCATACTTGCTGTCACCGGCGATGGCATGCCCGGCATGCCGGGCATGCACGCGGATCTGGTGAGTACGCCCGGTCACCGGACTGGCCTCCACCAGGGTGGCAAACTCGCCGAAGCGACGCACGACCCGAAACAGCGTCAAGGCATCCTTGCCCTCGACATTGACCTCCACCATGCGTTCGCCAGAGCGCAGATTGCTCTTCATCAGTGGCGCCCGCACCTGCTTCTTCACAGCCGGCCAACTGCCCCGCACCAGCGCCAGGTAACGCTTATCCACCCCGTCGCCACGCAGAGCCTCATGCAAATGGCGCAGCATGCTGCGCTTCTTGGCAATCATCAGCAGCCCGGAGGTATCCCGATCCAGGCGATGCACCAGCTCGATATCCTTGGACTCCGGACGCAGCTGGCGAAACGCCTCGATCACCCCGTAGTTCAGGCCGCTGCCACCATGCACGGCGATACCGGCAGGCTTGTTCAGCACAATGAGCGCCTTGTCCTCATAGACAATGGCGGCCTCCAGCCGCTCAAGCAGACCTTGCGCCAATGGCGCAGGCTCATCACGCTCAGCCAGACGCAAGGGCGGCACGCGAATGACATCTCCCGCCTGCAGCTTGTAGTCCGGTTTGATACGCCCCTTGTTAACCCGCACCTCACCCTTGCGCAGGATGCGGTAAACCAGGGTCTTGGGTACGCCCTTAAGCTGGGCACGCAGATAGTTGTCGATACGCTGGCCGGCATGATCCGGCGCCACCTCGAGCAGCTGAACGCTACTAGTGATGGCAGGAGAAGAGGTCGTGGTCATCGTCGGATAATACAATTTTTATGCAATTGAAGCACTTAAAGATTGGTGATAGAGTCGGGAACGCCGCTTCGTGCGGCCCGGTGAACGCGAGCCAGCAATCAGGCGGCAACACACCGCGAGCAACCCCATTCAGGACGTCAGGCCGTCCCCGCTGCAGCTGCCAGATCGACTGGTAACTGAGCGAAATCCAAGCCTTGAGTTACGACGCGCGATGCCTGCCACGGTCACCCCTGGCAGCATTGCGATAAATTGCAACCCGCTCCGGATTCAGTGAGCGGCACCCGATTTTCAAGGAACCGTGTAGGGTGGAGATGCACAACCGGCAAACTGCGTAGTACGGCTTCTTTCCCTGCTTTTCCGTCCGCCTGCCGGCTGATTCCTCCTCCTGATTGAGCGCCTGCCACAACCCTGGCAGGCAGGAGACGCAGTCGCGGCCAGGGCCTATCGAGCCCGAAGCTGCTGGACCCAACCTCGGCATGGCCGCAGGTTGACGCGCACCAGACATCGACCATGAGAGTCGTGTGTGCCGAACGCCGTTTCCGGTAGCCCGGAAACCCTTGGTACAACATGAAAAGAATGCTGATCAACGCAACTCAACCCGAAGAGTTGCGTGTAGCCCTGGTAGACGGCCAGAAGCTCTACGACCTGGATATCGAATCCGGAGCCCGCGAGCAAAAGAAGGCCAATATCTACAAAGGCCGCATTACCCGCGTCGAGCCCAGCCTGGAGGCTGCCTTCGTCGACTTTGGTGCCGAGCGCCACGGCTTCCTGCCGCTCAAGGAAATCTCCCGCGAGTACTTCCTGAAAACCCCCGAAGGCCGCGTCAACATCAAGGACGTACTGAAGGAAGGCCAGGAAGTTATCGTCCAGGTCGAGAAGGAAGAGCGTGGCAACAAGGGCGCCGCCCTGACCACCTTTATCAGCCTGGCCGGTCGTTACCTGGTGCTGATGCCCAACAACCCGCGCGCGGGCGGTATCTCCCGACGCATCGAAGGTGAAGAGCGCAACGAACTGCGTGAAGCGCTCAACGGCCTCAACGCCCCCGCCGACATGGGGCTGATCGTCCGTACTGCGGGCCTGGGTCGCTCCAGCGAAGAGCTGCAACTGGACCTCGACTACCTGATCCAGCTGTGGACGGCCATCACCGATGCCTCCAAGCAGGGCCCGGCCCCCTTCCTGATCTATCAGGAATCCAACGTCATCATCCGTGCGATCCGTGACTACCTGCGCCAGGACATCGGCGAAGTACTGATCGACAGCGTGGAAGCACAGGATGAAGCACTGACCTTCATTCAGCAGGTCATGCCGCAGTACGCCAGCAAGGTCAAGCTGTACGAAGACAGCGTACCGCTGTTCAATCGCTTCCAGATCGAAAGCCAGATCGAGACGGCCTTCCAGCGCGAAGTCAAACTGCCCTCCGGCGGCTCCATCGTCATCGATCCGACCGAAGCGCTGGTGTCCATCGATATCAACTCGGCGCGCGCCACCAAGGGTGGTGACATCGAAGAAACCGCCCTGCAGACCAACCTGGAAGCTGCCGAGGAAATTGCGCGCCAGTTGCGCCTGCGCGATATCGGCGGCCTGATCGTCATCGACTTCATCGACATGACCCCGGTGAAAAACCAGCGCGCCGTGGAAGAGCGCATGCGCGAAGCCCTGGAAGCGGACCGCGCGCGCGTGCAAATCGGTCGCATCTCGCGCTTCGGCCTGCTGGAAATGTCACGCCAGCGTCTGCGCCCCTCGCTGGGCGAGACCAGCGGCATCGTTTGCCCGCGCTGTAACGGCCAGGGCATCATCCGCGACGTCGAATCGCTGTCACTGGCCATCCTGCGCCTGATCGAGGAAGAAGCCCTCAAGGATCGCACCGCCGAGGTGCGTGCCCAGGTGCCGATTCCGGTGGCCGCGTTCCTGCTCAATGAGAAGCGCAACAGCATCACCAAGATCGAGCTGCGCTCACGCGCGCGCATCGTCATCCTGCCCAACGACCACCTGGAAACGCCGCACTTCGAAGTGCAACGCCTGCGTGATGACAGCCCCGAGGCCCTGAACGGCCAGAGCAGCTATGAAATGACCAAGGCCGAGGTCGAAGAGGCTCAACCGGTCAGCGCCACCCGCACCTTGGTACGCCAGGAAGCCGCTATCAAGACCACCCCGCCGCGCCCGGCAGCACCACAACCAGCCGCACCGCTGGTCGCGGAAACCGCGCCGGTACAGCCCAGCCTGTTCAAGGGCCTGGTCAAGTCGCTGGTCAGTCTGTTTGCCGGCAAACAGGAAGAGCAGGTAGTCATCGAAGCACCGGTGGAGCGCAAGCCGCGCACCAGCGAGGAGCGCCGTAACGGCCGCCAACAGGGTCGCAATCGTGACCGCGATGGTCGCGCCAATCGCAATGGCCGCGATGAAGAGCGCAAGCCACGCGAAGAGCGCGCTACACGCGAAGAACGTCAACCCCGCGAGGAGCGTGCTCCGCGCGAAGAGCGTGCCCCACGTGAGGAACGCACACCGCGCGAAGAGCGTCAGCCTCGCGAGGAGCGTGCACCACGCGAAGAGCGTCAGCCCCGTGAAGAACGCGCACCGCGCGAAGCTCAGGATGGCAACAACCGCCGCGAGCGTGGCAATCGTGAAGAACGCCGCCCGCGTGAGCTGCGCGAAGCACTGGAAACACCAGAAGCCCGCAACAGCGAGGAGCGTACCGAACGCAAGCCTCGCGAAGAACGTGCACCACGTCCGCAGCGTGAAGAGCGTGCACCACGCCAGGAAGCAGCCGTCAGCAACAGCAGTGACGAAGAGCTGCTGGAACAGACGGAGATGTTCGAGGACGAGCAGGACAATGCTGAGGCAGGCGAACGCCCGCGCCGTCGTTCGCGCGGCCAGCGTCGCCGTAGCAACCGCCGCGAGCGTCAGCGTGATGCCGACGGCAACCTGATCGAAAGCAGCGAAGAGGGCACTGCCCAGGCTTCGAGCGAAGACAGCAACGCCGCCGCCCAGGCTGACACACCGACCGAGCAGTCGCCAGCAAACAGCCTGGCTGTTGCTGCGGACACTGCCCAGCAACAGCCGGCAGCAGAAACCGTCGAGCAACCTGCCAGTGACACGCCAGCCGAGGCGCAGACTGAGCAACCCGTTGCCGAGGTTGCTGTTGAACCTGCTCACGCCGTACAGATCGAGCCTGTCGTCACCGCGCAAACGGACGCACAAACCGTGCAACCCAGCGCAGCGCCACAAGCGGTCGAGGCTCTTGAAGCGTCAGCAGCCATCGCCGAACCGGCGGCAGCCCCTGTCGCCGCAACCAGCGCCGCGCCGGTCACCAGCAGCGGACGCGCACCCAACGACCCGCGTGAAGTGCGTCGTCGTCAGCGCGAAGAGGCCGCCGCAGCTGCAGCTGCTGCTCTGGCAGCCAGCCAGCCGGCCAGCAGCGAGGAAAGCCAGCCGGCCAGCGACAGTGTCACCAGCAGCATCGTAGCGCCTGAAGCTACCGAAGCTACCGAAGCTACCGAAGCTACCGAAGCTACCGAAGCTACCGAAGCTACCGCGATGCTCGAGGCAGACCAGGCACCGCGCAATAGCTGACTACCGTCATCCTGTGCTGCCCATAGCGGCACAGGATAGCGGCAACATAAAAAGGGATGCTAACAAGGCATCCCTTTTTTATGCCGAACGATCAATCAACGTACGTTGGGTTCGATCTCCAGCTCAACGGCAAAGCGCTGACGAATGTCCGCGCGAATTTTCTCAGCCAGCGCCAGCACCTCGCTACCGCTTGCCCCGCCGTGGTTAACCAAAACCAGAGCCTGCTGCTCATGAACGCCTACCCGGCCTTCGCGATAACCTTTCCAGCCTGCTCGTTCGATCAGCCAGCCGGCCGCCAGCTTGACCTGCCCGACACCCGCCGGATAAGCCACCAGATCGGCATGCTGCTGACGAATCCGCTCGGCCAGAGCAAGCGACACCAGCGGATTCTTGAAAAAGCTCCCGGCATTGCCCAGCTCACGCGGGTCCGGCAACTTCTCACGGCGGATGGCGCACACTGCATCTGCCACGTCCTGCGCATTGGGCTGCTCGATACCCATGACCTGCAGGCGACCACGCAGCGGGCCATAGTCCAGATGCAACGGCGCATGCCGTGCCAGACGCATACGCACACGCAGGATGACCCACTGGCCAGCCTGCTGCTTGAACAGGCTGTCTCGATAGGCAAACCGACAAGCGCCCAGATCGAACTGATGCAGTTCGCCAGTAGCTACATGCAGTGCATCCAGACTGACGAAGTGATCACCCAGCTCCACGCCATAGGCCCCGATATTCTGCATGGGCGCAGCACCTACAGTACCCGGAATCAGACTGAGGTTCTCCAGACCGACCAGCCCCTGTTGCAGGGTCCACTGTACAAAGTCATGCCAGTTTTCCCCGGCCTGCGCCTCGACCAGGCAGTGTTCGCCGTCATCGTCGACAATGTGCCGGCCACGACTCTGCATATGCATGACCAATGCCTGCTGATCCTGGGTGAGCAGCAGATTGCTGCCACCGCCCAGCACCAGCAGCGGCAGCTCACGCAACAGCGCCAGGCGCAGTGCGGCACGCACCTCATCATCATCGTGCACATGCACCAGGCATTGCGCGCTCGCTGGCAGGCCAAAGGTGTTGTAGCGCAGCAGACTGGCCTGCTCTTCAACCTGCAGGCTCACAAGCGCCCCCGTATATCCGCCAGCAAGCGGTCAGCCGCCTCCTCCAGCAAGTCCAGCACCTGCTCGAAGCCCTCCTCCCCGCCGTAATAGGGGTCCGGCACCTCATGCGGCTGCAAACCATAGCGACGCAGGTAAAGATCCACCTCGGCTGGCGCATGGGCCGGGCACATCGCCTGTAGGTCACGCAGGTTATTGGCATCCATGGCCAGGATCAGCTCGAAACGATGAAAGTCCTCTACCACCACTTGGCGACCGCGCAGCAGTGACAGATCATAACCACGCCGCTGTGCGGCCAGACGGGTGCGCGGGTCTACCGGCTTGCCCTGATGCCAGGCCGCCGTACCCGCCGAGTCCAGAGCAACCTGCGCGGCCAGGCCGGCCTGTTCCAGACGCTGGCGCATGACGCCTTCGGCGCTGGGCGAACGACAAATATTGCCCAGACAGACAAACAGGATGTTCATCAGTCCTCCAGCAGGCGGCGCACGCGGGCCAGGTCCTCGGCGGTATCCACGCCGGCCGGCGGACTTTGCAGCGCATCGGCGACATGAATGCGCACGCCGTTCCACAATGCGCGCAATTGCTCCAGACACTCGGTGTCTTCGAGCCAGCAAGGCCCCCAGGCCACGAAGTCATGCAGAAAGCCTGCACGATAGGCATAGATGCCAATATGTCGGCGATAGGGAATCGCCGCCGGCAAGCGCTCGCGGGACACGGCAAAGGCATCACGTGCCCAGGCAATCGGTGCGCGACTGAAAGTCAGTGCCAGACCGCTCTTGTCGCTGACCACCTTGACCACGTTAGGATTGAACAGTGCCTGGACATCCTCGATTGGCTCGGCGAGTGTGGCAATTCCGGCCTGCGGGTTGGCTGCCAGGTTGGCGGCTACCTGATCGATCAGCACCGGTGGGATCAGCGGCTCGTCACCCTGTACGTTGACCACGATGGCTTCGTCCGACAGCCCTAGCTGCGCGGCCACCTCAGCCAGCCGGTCGGTACCGGAGTTATGCTCGGCGCGCGTCAGCAGCACCTCGGCACCAAACTGCTGGCAGGCCTCGACGATGCGCGGATCATCAGTGGCCACCACGACGCGCTTCGCGGAACTCTTGCAGGCCTGCTGCCAGACGTGGCGAATCATCGGTTGCCCGGCAATCAACTGCAGCGGCTTGCCAGGCAAACGGCTGGAGGCATAGCGGGCGGGTATCACTACTACGAAGTCGGGCGTCATGCTTACTTGTCCAGACGCTCGTCAACCGACAGGCTACGCGCCTCGCCCTCAAGCATGACCGGAATGCCATCCCGCACCGGAAAAGCCAGGGCGTCAGCCTTGCAGATCAACTCCTGTTGGTCGGCACTCAGTTTGAGCGGCCCCTTGCACAGTGGGCAGGCGAGAATATCGAGCAGTTTGGGATCCATCGGTCACCTCGGGATAAGAGCTGGCCGACGTATCGGCCTAGCGGGGCAGAAGCTGCCGCATGCGCTGTTCCAGCCAGGCCGTGAAGGCCGGCGAAGGCTGGGCATCAACCGCCAGATACCACCAGTTGGGGCGGGCAAAGGCCCGGCACTTGACGGCATCCTTCTCGGTCATCAGCACCGGCAGATCATCGGCAAAAGTCAGTTGCGCCGCACTGTACTGCGCATGATCGGCAAAGGCATGGCAAATCGGCTTCCAGTGTAGCGCTTCGAGGGTGGCGAAGAAACGCTGCGGATTGCCAATCCCCGCCACGGCATGCAGCGCCTGGCCGGCAGGAAAGTGCTGTAACGCCACACGCTCGCCACTGCACAGGTTGATCAGCGCCGTAGGCTGCAGGGTCAAGGCATAGCCGTGCGGCGAATCGTCCGGCGCGCCGTTATACAGGCAAGCATCGACTTCCTGCAGGCGCTCGGCGGGTTCGCGCAAGGGCCCCGCAGGCAGGCAGCGCCCATTGCCCAGGCCACGTGCGGCATCAATCAGCACCAGTTCAATATCACGGGCCAGCGCGTAGTGCTGCAGGCCATCGTCACACAGCAGGATATCCACCGCATGCGCCTCCAACAGCGCCTGTACTGCCAGGCTACGTTCTGCAGCGATATACAGGGGCACGCCGGTACGCTGCACAATCAACAAGGGCTCGTCACCGGCCAAGGTCGCGTCCTGCTCGGAGGTGACCTGCCAGGGCGTATACGGTGGCCGAGCTCCGTAGCCGCGACTGACCACGCCGACACGCAGCCCGCGCTGGCGAAGGAAATCGATCAACCAGAGGATCATCGGCGTCTTGCCGGTGCCACCCAAGGTGATATTGCCGACCACCAGCACCGGCACCGGCGCGCGATAGACCGCGCGCCGCCCCTCGCGGAACGCATTGCGCCGACGGCGCAGCACTTGCCGATAGAGCGCTTCCAGGGGACGCAGCAGGTGCAGGGCCGGGTGCCCAGCATACCAGGCGCGCAGCAGGCGCTCAGCAAACTTCACGGTGCCGGCTGCGCCTCGACGGTGGTGATGCGCAGATGGGCAAAGCCGAGCTTGCCGGCCGCATCCATGGCGGTAATCACCGCCTGGTGGGTTGCCTGGGCGTCGGCGCTGATCACCAACGGCAGGCTGTTGTCACCCTGCGACTCGGCCTGCAAGGCAGCCATCAGGGTCTGCAGGTCATGCTGGCGCAGCTGACGACCGTTCAGCGCATAACTGCCATCAGCGCCAATCAGCACTTCCAGCTGCTTGAGCGCTGTCTCCTGAGGCGGGGTACCACTGGCGGCCTCGGGCAGGTCAACCTTGAGCTGGGTTTCCCGGGTGAAGGTCGTGGTCACCACAAAAAACAGCAGCAGAATGAACACGACATCGATCAGCGGTGCCAGGTTGATATCGACGCTTTCCCGCGCCTTGCGTCGGAACTTCACGCCTTGCCGCCCTCTTTGCGCGCCTTGCGCGGTTCACTGGCCGGGGTTTCACCAAGATCCACTTCACGATCGCCCTGCACTACCTCAACCAGCTTGATCGCCTCCTGCTCCATACCGACCACCAGCTCATCGACACGTCGCTGCAGGAAACGATGGAAGAACAGCGCAGGAATACCCACGATCAGGCCGGCTGCCGTAGTAATCAGCGCCTTGGAAATACCCGCAGCCAAGACCGGAGCGTTGGCCATGCCCCCCCCCATGAAGCCACTGAAGATCTCGATCATGCCCAGCACAGTACCCAGCAAGCCGAGCAGCGGTGCAATGCCGGCGATGGTCCCCAGCGCATTCAGATAACGTTCGAGATCATGAATGACCCTGGCGGCCGCCTCCTCGATGCACTCCTTCATGATCTCGCGACCATGCTTGGAGTTGGCCAGCCCGGCAGCCAGCACTTCGCCCAACGGCGAGCTTTGACGCAGCTCGCGCAGCTTTTGCGTGGTCAATTGCTTTTCACGAATCCACAACCAGACCTGCCCCAGCAGGTGCCCAGGCGCCACCCGACTGGCACGCAGGGTCCACAGCCGCTCGGCGACGATGGCCGCCACCGCAATGGAACACAGAATGATCGGCAGCATCATCCAGCCGCCTGCTTTGACCAGCTCCCACACAGTGGTTATCCCCCTTGGAAAAGTGCCGCAACTCTAGCATAGGGACTCACCAGCGCCGAACGCTGTGTGTCTCATTTTTCCCGCCAGAAACGCTGTTGCTCGCGCAAGCCGCGCGCCGGCTCGCGACGTCCCAAAGCAATCAGCAAGGCGCCCTGCCGGGCGGTATCCCAGGCTTGCACACCCTGCATGAGATAGCGCTGCACCACCTCCTCGTGGGGATGGCCAAAGGCATTGTTCCAGCCGCGGGTAAACAGCACATGACGCGGCCGGGCATGCGCCAGGAACAACGCTGAAGACGACGTACGACTGCCATGATGCGGTGCCAACAGCCAGTCCACCACCCCTGCCTGAGGTCCCGCCAGCCACGCCTGCTCGGCACGCGCATCGATATCACCGCTGAGCAACAGAACCTCCCCGGCTGCCTCGATGCGCAGGACACAGGACGCCTGATTGCCATCGCGCGCCTGTGCCCACTGCCACTGACTGAAATGCACCCCGTCCCACTGCCAGGTTTGCCAAGTACAAGGTTCGGCCTGGCGCATCAGCCGCAAGCGCCGTGGCTCACCACTGACCAGTTGCAGTACCGGCACACCCTGCAACACAGCAGCGGCACCACCCGCATGATCGTTATCGGCATGACTGATGATGAACCGCTCCAGCTTACGCACGCCCAACGCACGCAGGCTTGGCAAGACCTGTTGTGCACCGCTGTCGAAGGATACGCTGCGCGGCCCACTGTCGTAGAGCAAATCGTGCTGATGGGTCTGCACCAGCACGGACAAGCCCTGACCGACATCCAGCAGCCAGACACGCGCTTCAGCAACCGGCGGCCGTGCTGGAGTCCAGCTGAGCAGCGGCAGCCACAACAGCAACCCTGGCCAGCGTAACGGCACGCCTGCCGGCAGCAACCAGAGCAACGCCGCCAGGCCTGTTGCCAACAACACCGGCCAGGGCAAGGCCGCAAACGCATGGGCACCCTGCTGCTCAGCCAGCCACTGCAAGCCCGTGAAGAGCAGCTGCAGCCCCCACCCAGCCAGCCACAGCAGGCCTTCTCCCAGCCCTCCCAGCGGCAACAGCAAACAGCCGAGCAACGCCAGGGGTAGCACCAGCAGACTCACCCAAGGCACCGCCAGTAGGTTGGCTAGCGGACCACTCAGGCTCACCGGTAGGCCCAGCACCAGTAAAAATGGCAACAAGCCCAGAGCAATCACC
Organism: Pseudomonas fluvialis; assembly: GCF_002835605.1. Classification (NCBI taxonomy): domain Bacteria; kingdom Pseudomonadati; phylum Pseudomonadota; class Gammaproteobacteria; order Pseudomonadales; family Pseudomonadaceae; genus Pseudomonas; species Pseudomonas fluvialis. Next base: position 27,942 of record NZ_PIYS01000005.1, read on the forward strand.
CACTGTGCCCAGCCCAGGCTGGCCAGCCATGAACGCGCGCCCAGGCGAGCACTGAAGCACAACAGCAGGATGGCTACTGCGGCAAAGGACAGCCAGAAGCCCGGACGCAAACTCGCCAGTGGTTCGAACAGCAGCACCAGGCAAAGCGCCAGCAACCAGGGCGTCCAAATACGCAGATGGCGAAAGCGCCAACGCCAGAGCAAGACCAGCGCCAGCATCAGACAGGCCCGCTGCACGGGCACGGCAAACCCGGCCAACCAGCCGTAAGCCAGCGCCCCGGACAGCGCCAGCAGACAGGCTGCCGGCAACCAGGGCCAGCGTGCCGGCCAACAACCGAGATGTTGCAGGCCTGCCACCAGGCCATATAACAACCCTGCCAACAGGCTGATGTGCTGACCGGAAATCACCATCAGGTGCTGGGTACCCGTGGCCTGCAGCACCTGCCACTGTGTTGTAGAAAGCGAGGCACCATCGCCGACCAGCAAGGCGGCCAGGGCGGGCCCCTGGTCAAGACTTAGCAGGTGCCGGCGCAACTGGTCGCGCCATTGACTGGCGCCTTGCGCCGCCTGTAGGCGATAGCCATGCTTGACCGTACCGGTAGCGCCCAGCCGCTGCGCTAGCAGCCAGGCCTCATAGTCAAAACCCTGCGGATTGAGCTGGCCACGCGGGCGCTTGAGCTTCACCGCCAGCCGCCAATACTCGCCGGCCTGCACGGCGGGCCCGGCATGCCAGGCAACACGCAGGCGTGCCGGCAACTGGGCGCGCCGCGCCTGCACATCCTGCAGTTCAAAGCGCCAGATGCCCTCACGCTGTTGCGGCAAACCAGCCACTCGCCCTTCCAGCCACAGGGTGCGACCATCCAGTTCAGGCGCCAGGCGCTGCTCCAGAGCCTGCCCGGCGCTCAGGCATGCCCAGGTAAAACCCAGCAGCATCCAGCCCAGCGGATAGAGCAGCGTACGCAATAATCCCAGGCCTGCCAGGCCCGCCAACAACAGCCAGGGCCACGAGGGAATTACAGGTAAAACGGGCAGGCACAACAGCCCACCCAGCAAGGCAATACAGGCCAGACGCATCCGTGCGTGTCCTTTTTCTTGATCCTGAGCAGCACCTAACTATGGCTGGCTCGGGCAAACTCGCCAGTCATATGCCCGCACAATTTCGTCACAGCGGAGCTGCCTGCATACGTGCATAATGTGCGCGCTTACGCCTGCCAGAGAGCCTTCATGCCGCGTCGTTTCATCAAGCGCTACATGCCCCATCCCGATCGCATCAAGGGCAACAAGTCACTGCGCTTCCTCGGTGCGCTCATTCACGATCCCAATCTCTGGCATCTGAATCGCCATTCGGTTGCACGAGCCATGGCTATCGGGCTGTTCTGGGCGATGATTCCCATGCCCATGCAGATGCTCGCTGCCGCAGCGCTGGCCATTCCGCTGCGCGCCAACCTGCCGATATCCGTTGGCCTGGTATGGCTGACCAACCCGGTAACCATGCCTCCGGTGTTCTATTGCAGCTACAAGGTCGGCGCTGGCTTGCTAGGCATTCCTTCATTGGCCATGCCGGAAGAAATCACCCTGGGCTGGCTGACGGATGTCCTGCTGACCCACTGGCAGCCGTTATATCTGGGCTCACTGGTGCTGGGCATCGTTCTCGCCGGCACGGCTTACCTGGCAACCCATTACTACTGGCGACGCTGGGTGCGCCGCAACTGGCGCAAGCGCCAGGAACGGCGGCGCCAGCGCAATCCTCACTCGTAACGCAGCGCTTCCGCCGGCTCGGTCTGCGCGGCACGCCACGCCGGGTAAAGCGTAGCCAGGAAACTCAGCGACAAGCCAGCCGCACAGATCAGCGCCACATCAGCCCACTGCAATTGCGAAGGCAGGCTGCTGATGACATAGAGATCCGCTGCAAATACCTGCTGGCCACTCAACTGCTCGAACCAGGCCATCCAGGCGCTCAGATTGAGGGCAGCAATCACCCCCAGCAGTGCACCCGTCAGCGTACCCACCGCGCCGATCACGCTACCTTGCACCATGAATACTCGCATCACCTGCCCCGGCGTCATACCCAGCGTACGCAGGATGGCGATATCCGCACGTTTGTCAGCCACCACCATGATCAGGGTAGCAACGATGTTGAAAGCCGCTACCGCGATGATCAGCATCAGCAGCAGGCCAATCATGGTTTTCTCCATCTGCATGGCGCTGAACAGGCTGCCCTGGGTCTGGCTCCAGTCACGCAACAGATAACCCTCGCCCAACTCACCGGCCAGGCGAGCAGACAGCTCAGGGGCCTCGCGCAGATCACGCAATGCCAGACGCAGGGCAGGCACCTGCCCGGCCTGCAGACCCAGCATCTCGCCACTGTCCTGCACATGCACCAGGCCCATGCTGGCATCCAGATCAGCCCCCACCTTGAACACCCCGACCAGGGTCAGGCGGTGCAGGCGCGGTGTGATACCGGCGGCTGTCTCGCTGGCCTGCGGAATGATCAGGGTCAGCTTGTCGCCGAGCGCCAGGCGCAGTCGACGCACCGTAAGATCGCCGAGGATCACTCCGTATTCTCCGGCACGCAGCTCTTCCAGGCGACCCGCACGCAGATGAGCGGCCATCTGTGATACCGCCGCCTCATCGGGTGGTGACACGCCGGTAATCTGGATCGGCTGCATGGCCCCCTTGTGCGACAGCATGCCATCGATTTCCGCATAGGGAGCCGTACCGATCACCCGCGGCTCAAAGCGCTTGATGCGCTCGGCCAGCGCCTGCCAGTCGGCAATACCAGCGTGCTGGCTGACACTGGCATGTGCCAGGGTACCAAGGATGCGCTTGCTCATTTCCTGCTGGAAACCGTTCATCACCGAGAGCACCACGATCATTGCCAGCACACCCAGTGCCAGCCCGAGCATGGAGGTCAGGGAAATGAAGGAAATGAACTGGTTACGACGCCGCGCACGGGTATAGCGCAAGCCGATGAACAAACTGGCCGGACGCAACATCAGGCAGCCACCAGCTTGCCGTCCTGCAGGCGCAGCACGCGATCCATACGCGCAGCCAGCTGCACATCATGGGTGACCACCAGGAAAGCCGTATCGAGCGTCTGCGACAACTCCAGCATCAGCGCCTGAATGCTCTCTGCCGTATGCTGGTCCAGGTTACCGGTGGGTTCATCCAGCAAGACCAGCGCTGGCTGGTTGACCAAGGCCCGGGCAATCGCCACCCGCTGGCGCTCACCACCGGACAACTCGGCAGGCTTGTGCGCCAGCCGGTGGCCCAGACCAACACGCTCCAGCAAGGCTGTGGCACGTGCACGCACTTCACTAAGCGGTGCCTGCCCGAGCAGCAATGGCATGGCCACGTTCTCCAGCGCGGTGAACTCAGCCAACAGGTGATGGAACTGGTAGACGAAACCTAGGGCACGGTTGCGCAACAGACCGCGCGCCCGCTCATTGAGGGCCGATAATTCCTCGCCAGCCAGCCATACGCTGCCTCGCGTGGGCGTATCCAAACCGCCCAGCATGTTCAACAGAGTGCTCTTGCCCGAGCCGGAGCTACCGATGATGGCTACCCGTTCGCCAGGCCGCAAACTCAGCTCCACACCATTCAACACCTCGACGCGGGCCGGACCTTCCTCGTAACTCTTGCCCAGATCACGGCACTGCAACACCACCTTGTCATTCATAACGCAACGCCTCCGCAGGCTGGGTGCGCGCCGCACGCCAGGCCGGATACAAAGTAGCCAGGAAACTCAGCAGCAAGGCCGCCGCACACACAATCAGCACATCTGCCAGCTGTACGCGCGACGGCAGGTAATCGATGAAATACACCTCGGCGCTGAGGAAACGCATGCCCAGGCTACGCTCCACCCAGGCGATCAGCGCACTGATATTGAGTGCCGCGAGCACGCCGAGCAGCGCACCCAGCAGTGTGCCAACCACGCCAATGAAGCAACCCTGCACCATGAAGGTGGCAAGAATCTGCCGGGGCGTGGCGCCCAGGGTACGCAGGATGGCGATGTCAGCCTTCTTGTCGGTCACCACCATGACCAGTGTCGAGACGATATTGAACGCAGCCACCGCAACAATCAGCAGCAGCAACAGGCCGATCATGGTCTTTTCCATGCGAATGGCCTGGTAAAGGTTGCCATGGCTACGCGTCCAGTCGCGCGCATAGAACTGCTCGCGACCCAGCTGTTCGACCAACTGCCAGGCGGTTTGCGGTGCCTGGAACAAATCTGCCAGCTGCAGGCGCAGCCCCTGCACCTGATCCGCCTGCCAACGCAGCAAGCGCGCCGCATCCTGGCGGTGCACCAATGCCACATGGCCGTCGACCTCACCGGCTCCGACATGGAACAGCCCGACCAGGGTAAAACGCTTCATGCGCGGGAACATGCCGGCAGGCGTCAACGCCACCTCGGGCGCCACGAACGTCACCCGGTCGCCCAATTGCAGCCCTAGACGCTGTGCGGCGGTATCGCCCAATACGATGCCGAACTCGCCCGGCTGCAAGGCCGCCAGGCTGCCCTGCCCTGGCAGGAAAAAGTCCTCGATGATCGATACTCGCGCCTCAAGTGACGGCTCGATGGCGTTGATCAGCACCTTTTGCACCTGACCGTTACCTGTCAGCAGCCCCTGCATCTGCGTAAAGGGCGCACTGGCCAGCACGCCAGGCTGCGACTCCACCTGGCGCGCCAGTCCCTGCCAGTCGCTTAGCGGTTGACCGGCCTCCAGGGTGGCATGTGGCACCATGCCGAGGACACGATGGCGCATCTCATAGTCGAAGCCATTCATCACCGACAGCACCAGAATCATCACCAGCACACCCAGTGCCAGGCCAATGATCGAGGTCAGAGAAATAAAGGAAACGAAGTGACTACGCCGACGGGCGCGTGTGTAGCGAGCGCCGATGAAAAGGGGCAGCGGTCTGAACATGCTTCGGGAAACTCATCAGAAAGGGAGTCGGCACCATGCCCTGCGAGAGAACGGCGACAATCGCCCGGGCGTCCATGCAAGCTCGGCGATCTTTGCCGAAGGTCCTGCTGGCGAGGGCTGGCAAGCAGCGTTTACACTCGGACCACCGACACTGATCTGGGTTCGCCATGTCCACGCCAGAGGCGGATGACCGCCGCGAATACTACCGTATCGAAGACACCATCGCACTGGATTTCCGCCTGCTCAGCGGCCCGGAAGCCCAGCCCAGCAGCGTGCTCAACGATTCCTCGCCACTGTTCAACCTGCTCAGCGACCTGCACCTGCTGGACTATGAGTCGCAGCACCTGCTGCGCCACATCAGCGAGCGTGACCGCACCCTGGCCAGCTACCTCAAGGTGATCAACAAACGCATCGACCTGCTGGGCCAGGCACTGACGCAAAACCTTCTGCAAGACATCGGCCAGCCCCGCCAGGTAACCCTGTCCGAGGGAGGTGCAGGCTTCATGTGCAATCAGGCACTGGCCGAGGGCAGCCACCTGGCGCTGAAAATGGTACTGATGCCCCAGGCACTCGGCCTGTTGTTGCGCGCCCAGGTCATCCATTGCCAAGCACTCGGCGACGGTCAATACGAAGTAGGTACCGAGTTCGAAGCCCTGACCGAAGCGCAGCGCCAACTACTCGCCCGTCACATATTGCAGAAGCAAGCCTTGCAACGCCGCCAGGCACGCCAGGAAGACAAATCATGAGCCCTCGCCTGTTCCTCTCGCTGAGCCTGCTGATGCCTCTTGCCCCGGCCTGCGCGGAAACCTTGCTGATCCCCCTGGGCAACCAGGCGCAACCTGCCCTGCGCGAAAGCCTGCCGCGCCTGGGAGAAAGCCAGCGCAGCGTACTGGAGCGCTTCGGCCTGCCCGACCATGAACATCCTGCGGTTGGCCAGCCGCCCATTACCCGCTGGGACTATCGCGAGTTTTCGGTGTATTTCGAATACCGCCATGTCATCCGCAGCGTTGCCCATCACCGCCCCACAGCGAGCCAGCCATGACCTTGCTATATGGCCACCGCGGTGCGCGTGGTGAGGCGCCGGAAAATACCCTGGCCAGTTTTCAGCGCTGTCTGGCACAGGGGGTTACCCGCTGCGAACTGGACCTGCACCTGTCCCGCGACGGGCAACTGATGGTCATTCACGACCCGACCCTGCGCCGCACCACAGGACGGCGAGGCAAAGTCAGCCACTATGATGCGGCTGAACTACAGCACATGGATGCACGCCATGGCGGCCCTTCCTGGCCACAACCCTGCCCGATCCCAACACTCGCCGAGCTGTTCGAGCAGTGCGCCTTCGAACACTGGCAACTGGAGGTCAAGAGCGCTTCGCGAACGGGTTCGGCACGCCTGGTGCGGGCCATTGCCGCACTCTGCCAGCAATACGGACTGGTCGAGCAGGTGACCTTAACGTCCAGTTCGCTGACGGTACTCAAGGCCGCCCGGGAGTTGGCCCCTGAGCTGCAACGCGGCCTGGTCGCCGAGCGCGCCTGGCTGGAACCAGTGCGCGTGGCGCAGCGCATGGGCTGCTCACTGCTTGCCCTGAACTGGCAACTGTGCAGCCCGCAACGCCTACAGCGGGCGCAGCGGGCCGGACTGCATGTCTCGGCATGGACGGTTAACCAGCCTTTGCTCATGCAGCGCCTGGCTGCACTGGGCGTGGACAGCCTGATTAGCGACTTCCCTGGCCTGGCCCGCCAAGTCATTGGCAGCCCCTGAATGCATAAAGGCGCAACCCCAGGTCGCGCCTTTATATCGGCCTGCGGGCTACAGGCTTTCCCGATTCGGCCAGGACCAGCGGGACAGCCACTGCAGCACATCCTCCCCGGCCGGCTCAGGCCGCCAGCCGGAGCCGCTCAAAAAAGCCGATTGAGCCCATCAAACGCCGCTACCCGATAGGCTTCAGCCATGGTCGGGTAGTTGAAGGTGGTATTGACGAAGTACTTCAGCGAATTGGCTTCGCCTGGCTGGTTCATGATCGCCTGGCCAATATGCACGATCTCCGAGGCCTGGTAGCCAAAGCAGTGCACACCCAGCACTTGCAAGGTTTCCCGATGGAAGAGGATCTTCAGCATGCCCACCGGCTCAACGGCAATCTGCGCACGGGCCATACCCTTGAAGAAGGCCTTGCCCACTTCATAAGGCACCTTGGCCTGGGTCAGCTCACGCTCGGTCTTGCCGATTGAGCTGATCTCCGGAATGGTGTAGATGCCGGTCGGTACGTCATCGACAAAACGCCAACTGTCATTCTCGACGATACTGCCTGCGGCAGAGCGCCCCTGGTCATAGGCGGCACTGGCCAGACTCGGCCAGCCAATCACATCGCCGGCGGCGTAGATATTGCTGACTTCGGTACGGTAATGCTGGTCAACTTTGATCTGCCCACGGCTGTTGACTTCGATACCGATATTCTCCAGTGCCAGCGAGTCAGTATTGCCGGTCCGGCCGTTGCACCAGAGCAATGCATCGGCCTTGATCTTCTTGCCCGACTTCAGGTGCAGCACGACACCGTTTTCCACCCCCTCGATACGTTCGTACTCCTCGTTGTGACGGATGATCACATTGGAGTTGCGCAGGTGATAGCTCAACGCATCGGAGATCTCATCATCCAGGAAGCTAAGCAGCTGATCGCGGTTGTCGATCAGGTCGATCAGCACGCCAAGCCCACTGAAGATGGAGGCATATTCGCAACCAATCACCCCGGCACCATAGATGATCATGCGCCGCGGGGTATGGCTAAGCGTCAGGATGGTATCGCTGTCATAGATACGCGGGTGAGTGAAATCGATATCTGCCGGCCGGTAGGGACGTGATCCGGTAGCGATGACGATTTGCTTGGCGACCAAGCGCTCAACCACACCATTGAGACAAACCACCTCGATACTGTGCTCATCGGCAAAACTGGCGGTTCCGAAAAAACTGTCGATCCGGTTACGCGCGTAGTAGCCGGTGCGCGAGGCCACCTGCTTGCTGATCACCCGCTCGGCACTTTTCAATACATCCGGAAAGGAAAACCAACGTGGCTCACCAATCTGGCGAAATAGCGGGTTGGTATTGTATTGCATGATCTGTCGCACAGAGTGGCGCAAGGCCTTGGAGGGAATGGTACCAAGGTGCGTGCAGTTGCCACCGACCAGCGGACGGTTGTCCACCACCGCCACCTTGCGCCCTGCCTTGGCGGCATTCATCGCCGCCCCCTCGCCCGCCGGGCCAGTCCCCAGCACCACTACATCGTAGTTATAGACAGCCATGCTTACTCCTTGGGGAAATGCCGGGCGCCTTGTGGGCACAAGCCAGGCATCGCCTGATTGTTATAGGTAGCTGCTGCCAGGCTACGCCGGCAGACAGCTGGGCGCCATTAGCGCTTGGTCGCGTCGTAGGCCTGAGCCTCCGGCTGCGCGGATTTGTCGCGATTCACTTCTTCACACTTCTCACGCACGCCGCCGCAAATCGAGCACTCCTTTTCGATGCCCAGATTGGCGATACCACCACAGGAACCGGCGATCGGCTTGCGCCCCATGATCACGCCGACCGCCATGGCCAGCACCACCAGCAGCATGAACAAAAAAACCAGTAGCCAGGTCATGCTCAGTTCTCCTCTGTAGCGAAGCGTTGGGTAAACACACTACTCGCCTGTGAGACAAACTCACCCTTGACGCGACTGACGAACAACGCCGCCAGTTGTTCCTTCTCCGCATAGGCCAGGCCTTGCTCCGGCCCCAGCACCATGAGCAGGGTAGACAGGCCATCGGCTTGCAACGCCGACTCATGCAGCACGGTGACCGCCGCCAGGGCATGGCTCACCGGATGTCCGGTACGCGGGTCGAGGGTATGCGACAGTCGCACACCGTTTTCCTCGTAGTAATTGCGGTAGTCACCTGAAGTCGACACCGACCAACCGTCAATGTTCAGTACCTGCTGGGCCACCTGGCGATCCTCGCGCGGTGCTTCGACACCGATACGCCAGGAAGAACCATCAGGCTTATGACCACGGGCCTGCAACTCGCCGGTAATTTCCACCAGATAGTTGTGAATACCTTGGCTACGCAGGTAGGCAGATACCTGATCAACGGCATAACCGGCGGCAATGCTGTTGAACTCCAGTTGCAGGTCAATATCCTTGCACAGCTGCTCACCCTCGATACGCACATGCTGCAAACCAATCTGCTGCAGAACACCGGCAATCGCTGCCGCCTCCGGCACCTGCTGGCCACGCGACTGCGGGCCGAAGCCCCATAGATTGAGCAAAGGCTCCAGGGTCAGGTCGAACGCTCCTGCGCTGCGTTGTGCCAGGCTCTGCCCGAAGGCGGTCAGCTGCACAACGCTTGGCGGCATAGCCAGGCACTGCCCTGCTGGCAACGCATTGAAGCGCTGCAGGTCGGAGTCGCTACGGTAGGTAGACACTTGTCGATCAAGCGTGGAAAGAATGTCGTCGACCGCGGCACGCACCTCCTCGACCGTCGGCGCCTGCGAACTGCGCACGTATTTGATCGAGTAGGTACTGCCCATGGTCGGCCCGGCAAACTGCTCCAGGGTGTCGGAGCAGCCTGCCAGGGTTGCCGCCGTCAGGACGACGGCAGCGAGAGGGCCAAACCAGCGTGGGAACATGTCAGCCGCCGAAGTCGTCCAGCAGAATGTTCTCGCGCTCTACACCCAAGTCCAGCAACATCTTGATGACCGCTGCGTTCATCATGGGCGGGCCGCACATGTAGAACTCGCAATCTTCCGGTGCCGGATGATCACGCAGGTAGTTCTCGTACAGCACGTTGTGGATGAAACCAGTCAGACCATTCCAGTTGTCCTCGGGCTGCGGATCGGACAACGCCAAATGCCACTTGAAGTTGTCGTTCTCGGCCTGCAGCTGGTCATATTCCTCGACATAGAACGCTTCGCGCATGGAGCGCGCACCGTACCAGAAGCTGATCTTGCGCTTGGATTTCAAACGCTTGAGCTGGTCGAAGATGTGCGAACGCATCGGCGCCATACCGGCACCGCCACCAATGAACACCATCTCGTTGTCGGTATCCTTGGCAAAGAACTCACCAAAGGGACCGTACACGGTGATCTTGTCGCCCGGTTTGAGGCTGAACACATAGGACGACATCTTGCCCGGCGGAATCTCATCCTTGCCGGGGGGCGGCGAAGCAATACGGATATTGAACTTGACCAGGCCGCGCTCTTCCGGATAGTTCGCCATCGAGTAGGCACGAATCACCGTCTCGTCGACCTTGGACACGTAGCGCCACATGTTGAACTTGTCCCAGTCGCCGCGGTATTCCGGCTGGATATCGAAGTCCTTGTAGTTGACCACATGCGGCGGGCACTCCAACTGCACATAACCACCGGCGCGGAAATCGACGTTCTCACCTTCCGGCAGCTTGAGAGTCAGCTCCTTGATGAAGGTGGCCACGTTGGGGTTGGATTCCACCGTGCATTCCCACTTCTTCACGCCGAAGACTTCTTCCGGTACCTCGATCTTCATGTTCTGCTTGACCGGGGTCTGACAGGACAGGCGCCAGCCGGCCTTGGCCTCGCGCTTGGTGAAGTGCGACTCCTCGGTCGGCAGCATTTCGCCACCACCCGACTCGACTACGCACTTGCACTGCGCGCACGTACCGCCACCACCACAGGCAGAAGACAGGAAGATGCTGTTATCTGCCAGGGTCTGCAGCAGCTTACCCCCCGCAGGAACAGTAATGGTTTTTTCGCCATTGATCTCGATGGTCACATCACCACTGGATACCAGCTTGGCACGTGCAACCAGGATCACCAGCACCAACGCCAGGACAATGGCGGTGAACATGCCGATGGCAAGAAAAATTTCAAAGTTGATCATATGCTCACCCGTTCCTTACAGCTGCACGCCGGAGAAGGACATGAAGCCCAGCGACATCAGGCCGATGGTGATGAAGGTGATGCCCAACCCCTGAAGGCCATCAGGCACATCGCTGTACTTCAACTTTTCACGAATGCCAGCCAGCAAGGCAATGGCCAGCGCCCACGAAAAGCCGGAGCCGACACCGTAGACGACACTCTCGGAAAGGTTGTAGTCCCGTTCGACCATGAACAACGTGCCACCCATGATGGCGCAGTTCACAGTGATCAGCGGCAGGAAAACACCCAAGGCGTTGTACAGCGAGGGCACGTACTTATCCAGGAGCATTTCCATGATCTGTACGATCGCCGCGATCACCCCGATATAGCTGAGCAAACCAAGAAAGGACAGATCGACTTCCGGCAGACCTGCCCAAGCCAGGGCGCCATCCTTGAGCAGATAGGCATAGATCAGGTTGTTGGCAGGCACGGTAATGGTTTGCACCACGACAACCGCGATACCCAGGCCGATCGCTGTTTCGACCTTCTTGGAGATAGCGATGAAGGTACACATGCCCAGGAAGAAGGCCAGCGCCATGTTCTCAATGAACACCGCCTTCACGAACAGGCTAATGTAATGTTCCATTAGTAAGCCTCCTTATCCGAGACATGCGGTGCCATGCGGAAAGCCGGCTTTTCCAGTTGATCCTTTTTCCAGCTGCGCAATGCCCAGATGATCAGGCCAATCAGGAAGAACGCCGAAGGCGGCAACAGCAACAGACCATTGGGCTGATACCAGCCACCATCATTGACCACCGGAATGATCTCGTAACCCAGCAGCTTGCCGGCGCCAAACAGCTCACGCACGGTTCCCAGCACGATCAACATGGCACTGTAGCCCAGACCGTTACCGATACCGTCGAAGAACGACAGTACCGGCGGGTTCTGCATGGCAAAGGCTTCAGCACGGCCCATCACGATGCAGTTGGTGATGATCAGGCCGACGAACACCGACAGCTGTTTGGACAGCGAGTAGGCATAGGCCTTGAGCACCTGATCAACCACGATCACCAATGAAGCGATGATCACCATCTGCACGATCATGCGGATCGAGCTGGGGATCTGGCTGCGGATCATCGAGATGAACAGGTTGGAGAAGCCGGTCACCAGCGTCAGTGCCAGCGACATCACCAGTGCTGTCTTGAGGTTGGAGGTAACCGCCAGAGCGGAACAGATACCGAGAATCTGCAGGCCGATCGGGTTGTTGTTGAAAATCGGATTAAGCAGAACTTCCTTGATGGTTGGTTGCGACATGATCAAGCCTCCCCTGCACGCAGATGGGCGATGAAGGGACCGAAGCCGCTCTGGCCAAGCCAGAACTGCAACAGATTGTGGACACCATTACTGGTCAACGTGGCCCCGGCCAGGGAGTCCACCTGGTGGTCACCCTGAGCCCCCTTGACAACGCCAACGGCCAGTTTGCCATCGGCATCGAACAGGGTCTTGCCAGGCCACAGGCCCTTCCACTTCGGATTGTCTACTTCGCCGCCCAGGCCGGGAGTTTCCCCATGCTGGTAGAAACCCATGCCAACCACGGTATTCAGATCACCCTTGATGGCCATGAAACCGTACAGGGTCGACCACAGCCCATAGCCACGCACCGGCAGAATCAGCGTTTCCAGCTGACCGTCTTTCTCTACCATGTAAACCGTGCTGTAGCGTTCCTGACGCTTGATACCGGCAATATCCTCACCACCCGGAAGAACCTTGGACAGTTTGGGATCCTTGGCTGCCTTGAGCGGGTCGAAGGTCGCAACGTTTTGTGCGTCGCTGAACTTACCCGTCTGCAGGTCGACAATGCGGGCCTTGATGCTGCTCTTGTACAGCGCCTTGACCTCGCGTGCCGACATCCCCGGCTGACCGAGGCCAGCGATGCTGAGGATACTGCGCTGCTTGTCGAGGACACGGTTCTCAATTTGTGTCGGTTTCAGGGCAATGGCCGCGCCGGCGACGAATACCGAGCACACCAGGCACACCAGAACCGCCACCGTCAGCGTACGGACGGTGGATTCTTTTTGACTAGACATTGCGTGCCAGCCTCCGCTTGATATTGGCCTGAATGACGAAATGGTCGATCAGCGGGGCAAACAGGTTGGCGAACAGAATCGCCAGCATCATGCCCTCGGGGAAGGCCGGGTTGACCACACGGATCAATACCACCATCACCCCGATCAGTGCGCCGAAGAACCACTTGCCGGTATTGGTCATGGACGCCGACACCGGATCAGTGGCCATGAAGATCATGCCGAAGGCGAAACCGCCGACGACCAGGTGCCAATACCAGGGCATGGCGAACATCGGATTGCTGTCGGAGCCGATCAGGTTGAACAGCGTCGACAGCCCCACCATGCCAATCATCACCCCGGCGACAATGCGCCAGGCCGCGATACGGGTCAGCAGCAGGAAGAAACCACCGATAAGAATGGCCAACGTGCTGGTCTCACCCATCGAGCCCTGCACGGTACCGATGAACGCCTGGCTCCAGCTGATGCCTTGGCCAATCACGTTCTCGATACCCCCCGCCGCAGCCAGGCTCAGCGCAGTAGCGCCAGCAAAGCCGTCGACGGCCGTCCATACCATGTCACCGGACATCTGCGCCGGGTAGGCAAAGAACAGGAAGGCACGACCCGTAAGGGCCGGGTTGAGGAAGTTCTTGCCGGTACCACCAAACACTTCCTTGCCGATCACCACGCCGAAGCTGATGCCCAGCGCTACCTGCCACAGCGGAATGCTCGGCGGCAGAATCAGGGCAAACAGGATCGAGGTTACGAAGAAACCTTCGTTGACTTCGTGCTTGCGAATCGAGGCAAACAAGACTTCCCAGAAACCACCCACGATAAACGCCGTCAGGTACACCGGCAGGAAGTAGGCAGCACCCTGGATCAGGTTGTCCCACAGGCTGCCGGCATCGAATCCTGCCAGCGCACCGACCAGGCCGAAGCGCCAGCCGTCCTGTGCCGCCAGCAACTCGGGATTACTGGCAAAGATGCTGTTGGCCTGGAAACCGATGTTCCACATACCGAAGAACATCGCCGGGAAGGTACACAGCCAAACGGTAATCATCATGCGTTTGAGGTCAATGCCGTCACGCACATGGGCCGTTGTCTTGGTTACGCTGCCCGGACGATAGAAGAAGGTATCGACGGCTTCGTAGAGCGCATACCAGTTCTGGTACTTGCCCCCCTTCTCGAAGTTGTGTTCGATCTTGTCGAGGAACTGACGAATCCCCATGGCTTAACCCTCCTTCTCGATACGGGTGAGGTTGTCACGCAGGATCGGACCGTACTCGTACTTGCCTGCACAGACGTAGCTGCACAGGGCCAGGTCTTCCTCATCCAGCTCAAGGCAGCCAAGCTTCTGGGCCATCTCGGTATCGCCGACGATCAGCAGGCGCAGCAACTGGGTGGGCAGGATGTCCAGCGGCATGACTTTTTCATAGTTACCCACCGGCACCATGGCACGCGGACTGCCATTGGTCGTGGTGGTAAAGTCGAAGCGCTTGCCGCCCATCAGTTTGGAAACGAACACGTTGAGTACCGAGTGTTTGTTCACACCGGCACGCAGGTAATGCAGCATCTCGCGATCATTGCCTTCAGCCAGGCAACTGACCTGCTGGTGATAGCGCCCCAGATAGGCAAAAGCACCACGAGCATTGCGACCGCCAAACACCGAACCGGAAATCACCCGGTTGTTACCCGGCTTAAGCTCACCGGCGGTCAGCTCGTTCAGGCAGGCGCCCAGACGGGTACGCAGCAAACGCGGCTGCTCAACCACCGGACCACCCAGAGCCACTACGCGCTCAACAGAGAGCTGACCGGTAATAAAGAGTTTGCCGACAGCGATGACGTCCTGATAGCCAATGCTCCAGACCGTTTTATTGGCACTCACCGGATCCAGGAAATGGATATGTGTGCCAGCCAGGCCGGCCGGGTGCGGACCGGCAAAGCTCTCAGTCTTGACCTGCGACAGATTCTCACCGGGCAGTGCGGCGCCAGGCGCCTTGCACAGGAAAACCCGCGCCAGGCGACTCAGCACCTTGAGACCCTGCTCGAAAGCCTCGGCCTGTTCGGCAATCACCAATGCCGGATCAGCGGCCAGCGGATGGGTATCGATGGCGGTCACAAAGATCGAACTGGGCACCGCATCGACTGCCGGCACCTTGCTGTAGGGGCGCGTGCGCAGCGCCGTCCACAGGCCGGACTGCTGCAGGTTGTCGCGCACAGCCTGAGCATCCAGGGTATCCAGTTGCGCAGCGCTATAGCTGGCAAAGGTTTCCTGCTCATCGCCATCCAGGTCGATCACCACGGACTGCAGAACACGCTGCTGGCCACGATGAATAGCACTCACCACGCCCGCACCGGGCGCCGTGAAGACCACGCCGGGATTTTTCTTGTCGGAGAATAGAACCTGGCCGAGTTTAACCCGGTCACCTACCTGCACGTTCATGGTTGGCTTCATACCGTGATAGTCGAAGCCGACAATGGCCACGCTACGTACCGGCCGAGCGGCCTCGATACGCTGCGCGGGCGTGCCGGTGATAGGCAGGTCCAAACCACGCTTGATTGTTATCATAGGGTTCGCCTAATCACTGTTGTGAACTTTTCCCGGGTCAGGTCGTCGCTTGCATGTTGGCAAGGGCGCATCCTGACGGGATGACACCACAGACAACCGCGGGACCCGGAGCAAAAAACCCTCGGATTATAGAGGCGGGCACCCTAACTGGCCACCCGAGACAGTGCTTTTTCTGCCCGAAAAGACAGACTCGCCGGAAGGTTCAAGTCCTTTATGTGCGACATATTGTCATCCCCATAACAGACAAAGCGCCCACCAGGGAATGATCCAAATCATGCCTATCAAAGATCTTGCTGCATTTCGCCAGAAACCAGGCTAGCGCAGCAATACCGAGGAATTTGAGCCCCACGCAACACGCGCGAAAACGCCCCGCACAGACGACGGGGCGTTCATCCGCACAAGGCGGATCAAGCCTTGCAACGCGCTTCAGGCAGTACCGCGACGCTGCCGCAGCCAGTAACAAAAACCGAGCAGCAGCAGCCAGAGCGGAATGGCATAGACCGACAGGTGGATTCCGGGAATCTGCAGCATCACCCAGAGGATCAGCCCCACGAACGCCAGACACAGGTAGTTGGCAAAGGGATACCAAAACGCCCGGAAGTGCGGACGCACACCCTGCGCCTGCAGCGTTTTGCGAAACTTCAGGTGCGACAGACTGATCATCGCCCAGTTGATCACCAGCGAAGCGACCACCAGCGCCATGAGCATCTCCAGAGCCTGTTGCGGTGCCAGGTAGTTGACCACTACGCACAGCAGGGTAATCAACGCCGAGACACCCAGCGCCAGCACCGGGACCCCACGGCGGTTGACCTGCATCAGCGACCTGGGTGCGTCACCCTGCTCGGCCAGCGCATACAGCATGCGACTATTGCAGTACACACCACTGTTGTAGACCGACAGCGCTGCCGTCAGCACCACAAAGTTGAGCAGATGCGCCGCCGTATCACTGCCAATCAGCGAAAAAATCTGCACGAACGGACTGCCGCTGTAGGGATCACCTGCTGCCCCCAGGGTTTCCAGCAACTGATCCCAGGGATAGAGCATCAGCAACACACTGAGCGCACCGATGTAGAAAATCAGAATCCGCCAGATCACCTGATTAATCGCCTTGGGAATGACCTTGCGCGGCTCTTCGGCTTCTGCCGCAGTAATCCCCACCAACTCCAAGCCGCCGAAAGAGAACATGATGATCGCCAGGACCATCAGCAGGCCCTGCCAGCCATTGGGGAAGAAACCGCCATGCGCCCACAGGTTGCTGACTGCCGCCTGCTCGCCACCCTCACCGGAAACCAGCAGGAATACCCCCAGCAGGATCATGCCAATGATCGCCACTACCTTGATCAGCGCGAACCAGAACTCTGTTTCGCCAAACACCTTCACATTGGTCAGGTTGATGGCATTGATCAGCACGAAGAAGGCCGCCGCGGTCGCCCAGGTAGGAATCTCTGGCCACCAGAACTGCACGTACTTACCCACCGCCGTCAGCTCGGCCATGCCTACCAGCACATAAAGCACCCAGTAGTTCCAACCGGACAGAAAGCCGGCGTAGCCGCCCCAGTACTTATGCGCAAAGTGACTGAAAGAACCGGCGACCGGCTCTTCGACGATCATTTCACCCAGTTGGCGCATGATCAGGAAGGCGATGAAACCGGCAATCGCATAGCCAAGGATCATCGAAGGCCCGGCCGAACGCAGCACGCCGGCAGAGCCGAGAAACAGCCCGGTGCCAATCGCGCCACCCAGGGCGATCAGCTGGATATGGCGATTCTGCAAGCCGCGCTTGAGCTCGCCACCCTGCATGGAAGTATCCATTGTCAGTACCTGTAGAACCTGGCACGGGTAGTGCCCGGTGAAAAACCGCTCCCTGGGGATCACCCACGGGAGACCTCAACGAAAAACGGGAGCCGCAGCCCCCGTTCCTTTTTACGCCAGCCAGGGGCCGCACAACCGCCGAAGCAGGTTAGCCACCCCTGCCAGACACTCAGCGCGGGAAGGCCGGCGGGTTGACCCCAGCCATGTCCTCCATCACGCGCACTACCTGGCAACTGTAGCCGAACTCGTTGTCGTACCACACGTAGAGCACCACGCGATTATCGTTGGCAATGGTGGCTTCGGCATCGACCACACCGGCGTGACGCGAGCCGACGAAGTCGGTGGATACCACTTCCTGCGAGCTGACGAAGTCGATCTGCTTCTGCAGATCCGAGTGCATGGCCATCTGGCGCAGGTACTCGTTGATCTCTTCGCGCGTGCAGGCCTTCTCCAGGTTCAGGTTGAGAATGGCCATGGACACGTTCGGCGTCGGCACACGGATGGCGTTGCCGGTCAGCTTGCCTTTCAGCACCGGCAGAGCCTTGGCAGCGGCAGTAGCAGCACCGGTCTCGGTGATCACCATGTTCAGCGCGGCGCTGCGGCCACGACGACTGCCCTTGTGGAAGTTGTCGATCAGGTTCTGGTCGTTGGTGTACGAGTGAACGGTTTCGACATGACCGTTGACGATACCGTACTGGTCATTCACCGCCTTGAGCACCGGCACGATGGCGTTGGTGGTGCAGGACGCCGCGGAGATGATCTTGTCATCGGCGCTGATATCGCCATGGTTGATGCCATGCACGATGTTCTTCAGCGCGCCCTTGCCCGGCGCGGTGAGCACCACGCGGTCGATACCCGGGCACTTCAGGTGCTGGCCCAGCCCCTCGGCGTCACGCCATTTGCCGGTGTTGTCGACCAGCAGGGCATTGTTGATGCCGTACTGGGTGTAGTCGATGGACGCCGGATCGTTGGAGTAGATCACCTGGATCAGGTTGCCGTTGGCGGTAATGGTGTTGCTGGCTTCATCGATGGTGATGGTGCCGTTGAACGGACCATGTACCGAATCACGACGCAGCAGGCTGGCACGCTTGACCAGATCATTCTCGGCGCCTTTGCGCACCACGATGGCGCGCAGACGCAGGCCGTCGCCACCACCGGTCTTCTCGACCAGAATGCGCGCCAGCAGGCGACCAATACGACCGAAGCCGTAAAGCACCACATCGGTACCCTGACGCTTGTTCACGCCTTGCTGACCGACCACGACAGCCAGTTCGTCCTTGACGAACTGCTCGACGCTGCGGCCATTGCCCTCGGCCTTGAACTTGCCGGCCAGCTTGCCCAGGTCGACCGAAGCAGCACCCAGCTTGAGTTCGCTCATCGCCTTGAGCATCGGGAAGGTGTCGTGCACCGACAGCTCAGCCTGATCAGCCAGGCGATGACGGGCGAAGCGATGCGCCTTGAGGATATCGATAACCGAACGGTTGATCAGGCCACGGCCGTAGATCGAGGTCACCACATTGTTATTGCGGTACAGCTGGCCAATCAGCGGAATCATCGCTTCAGCAAGCGCTTCACGATCGATCCATTCACCGAGACACTGGTCGGGCTTCTGAGTCACGGGCAATACCTTCCACATGTAGGGGCTGAAAAAAGGGGCTACATTATGCCCGCACCCATACCTGCCGGGCAATCCGCTGCGCCAGACGGCACGCTGCCCGTGCGCCACGCGGGAACGCTCGCTACAATCGCCGCTCCATTTGCCTGGGGTCGAACCACCCGTGTCCGTTCTGCGCCTACCCAAACTTCCCGCCGCCGCCGGCAAACAGCACTGGGGCAACCTGCCCGGCGCCGCGCTAAGCCTGGCCGTGGCCGAGGCGGCCAGCGCCGCCAAACGCTTAACCCTGCTGCTGACCGCCGATAGCCAAAGCGCCGAGCGCCTGCAGGAAGAACTGGCGTTCTTCGCCCCCGACCTGCCGGTGCTGCACTTCCCGGACTGGGAAACCCTGCCCTACGACGTCTTTTCGCCGCACCAGGACATCATTTCCCAGCGTATCGCCACCCTCTATCGCCTGCCGGAGATCAAGCATGGTGTGCTGGTGGTGCCGATCGCCACCGCCCTGCACCGCCTGGCGCCGACACGCTTCCTGCTCGGTTCCGGCCTGTTGCTGGACGTCGGCCAGAAGCTCGACGTCGAGGAGATGCGCGCGCGCCTGGAGGCCGCGGGCTACCGCTGCGTGGACACCGTCTACGAGCATGGCGAGTTCGCCGTGCGCGGTGCGCTGATCGACCTGTTCCCGATGGGCAGCGAGACGCCCTATCGCATCGACCTGTTCGACGACGAAATCGAGACGCTGCGCACCTTCGACCCGGAGACCCAGCGCTCGGTGGACAAGGTCGAGTCCATCCGCCTGCTGCCGGCCCGCGAGTTCCCGCTGGAGAAGAAGGCCGTTACCGACTTCCGCGGGCGCTTCCGTGAGCGCTTCGACGTCGACTACCGCCGCTGCCCGATCTACCAGGACCTCGCCTCCGGCATCACCCCGGCCGGCATCGAGTACTACCTGCCGCTGTTCTTCGAGGAAACCAGCACCCTGTTCGACTACCTGCCGGGCGACACCCAGGTGTTCTCCCTGCCAGGCATCGAACAGGCCGCCGAGCAGTTCTGGCTGGATGCGCGCACCCGCTACGAGGACCGCCGCGTCGACCCGGAACGCCCGCTGCTGCCGCCGGCCGACATCTTCCTGCCGGTGGAAGACTGCTTCGCCCGCCTGAAGCACTGGCCGCGCGTGGTGGTCGATCACAACGACATCGAGACCGGCGTCGGCCGCGAGCGCTTCGACGCCCGCGCCCTGCCCGACCTGGCCATCCAGGCCAAGGCCAGCGAGCCGCTGGCCGCCCTGCGCCGCTTCATCGAGGAATATTCGGGGCGGGTGCTGTTCTGCGCCGAGTCCGCCGGCCGCCGCGAGGTGCTGCTGGAACTGCTCGCCCGCCTCAAGCTCAAGCCGCTGGAAGTGGCCGACTGGCATGAATTCACCGCCAGCCGCGAGCGCCTGGCCATCTGCATCGCCCCGCTGGACGAGGGCCTGCTGCTCGACCAGATCGCCCTGATCGCCGAGAGCCCGCTGTTCGGCCAACGGGTCATGCAGCGCCGCCGCCGCGAGAAATCCCGCGACGGCGGCGACAACGTGATCAAGAACCTCACCGAGCTGCGCGAAGGCGCGCCGGTGGTGCACATCGACCACGGCGTGGGCCGCTACCTGGGCCTGGTGACCATGGAATTCGACGGCCAGGCCGCCGAGTTCCTCGCCCTGATGTACGCCGAGGAAGCCAAGCTCTACGTGCCGGTGGCCAGCCTGCACCTGATCGCCCGCTACACCGGCAGCGACGACGCCCTGGCACCGCTGCACCGCCTGGGCTCGGAGACCTGGCAGAAGGCCAAGCGCAAGGCCGCCGAGCAGGTGCGAGACGTGGCCGCCGAGCTGCTCGACATCTACGCCCGCCGTGCCGCCCGCGAGGGCCATGCGTTCAAAGACCCGGCCGCCGACTACGCCACCTTCAGCGCCGGCTTCCCCTTCGAGGAAACCCCGGACCAGCAGGCCGCCATCGACGCGGTGCGCGCCGACATGCTGGCCGGCAAGCCAATGGATCGCCTGGTCTGCGGCGACGTCGGCTTCGGCAAGACCGAGGTGGCCATGCGCGCGGCCTTTATCGCCGTACACAGCGGCAAGCAGGTGGCGGTGCTGGTGCCCACCACCCTGCTCGCCCAGCAGCACTACAACAGCTTCCGCGACCGCTTTGCCGACTGGCCGGTAACCGTGGAGGTAATGAGCCGCTTCAAGACCGCCAAGGAAGTCAACGAGGCGGTGGCCAAGCTGGCCGAGGGCAAGATCGACATCGTCATCGGCACCCACAAGCTGCTGCAGGACGATGTGCGCTTCAAGGACCTCGGCCTGTGCATCATCGACGAGGAGCACCGCTTCGGCGTGCGCCAGAAGGAGCAGCTCAAGGCCCTGCGCAGCGAGGTCGACATTCTCACCCTCACCGCCACCCCCATCCCACGCACGCTGAACATGGCGGTGTCGGGCATGCGCGACCTGTCGATCATCGCCACCCCGCCGGCCCGCCGTCTGTCGGTGCGCACCTTCGTCCTGGAGCAGCAGGATTCGGTGATCAAGGAAGCGCTGCTGCGCGAACTGCTGCGTGGCGGCCAGGTGTACTACCTGCACAACGACGTGAAGACCATCGAGAAGTGCGCCGCCGACCTGCAGGCCCTGGTACCCGAGGCACGCGTCGGCATCGGCCACGGGCAGATGCACGAGCGCGAGCTGGAACGGGTGATGAGCGACTTCTACCACAAGCGCTTCAACGTGCTGGTGGCCTCGACCATCATCGAGACCGGCATCGACGTGCCCAGCGCCAACACCATCCTCATCGAGCGTGCCGACAAGTTCGGCCTGGCCCAGCTGCACCAGTTGCGCGGCCGCGTCGGCCGCAGCCACCACCAGGCCTACGCCTACCTGCTCACCCCGCCACGCAAGGGCATGACCGAAGACGCGCAGAAGCGCCTGGAGGCCATCGCCAACGCCCAGGATCTAGGTGCCGGCTTCGTCCTGGCCACCCACGACCTGGAAATCCGCGGCGCTGGCGAACTGCTCGGCGACGGCCAGAGCGGGCAGATCCAGGCAGTCGGCTTCACCCTCTATATGGAAATGCTGGAGCGGGCCGTCAAAGCCATCCGCAAGGGCGAGCAGCCGAACCTGGAGCAACCGCTGGGCGGTGGGCCGGAGGTCAACCTGCGCGTGCCGGCATTGATTCCCGACGACTACCTGCCGGACGTGCATACCCGCCTGATCCTCTACAAGCGCATCGCCTCGGCCGCCGACGAAGACGGCCTGAAGGAATTGCAGGTGGAGATGATCGACCGCTTCGGCCTGCTGCCGGAGCCGACCAAGAACCTAATGCGCCTGACCCTGCTCAAGCTGCAGGCGGAGAAGCTCGGCATCAAGAAGATCGACGCCGGGCCCCAGGGCGGGCGTCTCGAGTTTGCCGCCGACACCTGCGTCGACCCGCTGGTGCTGATCAAGCTGATCCAGAGCCAGCCCAACCGCTACAAATTCGAAGGCGCCACCCTATTCAAGTTCCAAGTACCCATGGAACGCGGCGAAGAGCGCTTCAACACCCTGGAAGCCCTGCTTGATCGGCTGACCGTTAGCTCCTGAGGACACATGCATCATGTTGCGACGCCCTGCCCTGCTCCTGCTACTCAGCCTGCTGTGCCCGGCCGCCCTGGCCGAACCGCTGTATCTGGTCGAACTGATCCTGTTCCGCCAGGCTGGCGAGGTCATTCCCAGCAGCCAGTTACCGCCGGATGATTGGGCCGCAGGTGGCCAGAGCATCACGCCAAGCCCGGCCAGCCTGCCCATGCAGGAGACCCTCAACAAACTGGCGCAACAAGGGGATTATCAGGTCATCCTGCAACGGAGCTGGAAACAGACGCTGTCGAGCCAGCCGCTGCGTGTGACGCTCCATGAAGGCAAGGCGCAACTGGGCGGCCATTATCCGGTGCAAGGCACGCTGACTCTTCGCCAGTCGGACGACCAGATACAGACGCAAGCACATTTCTGGGTCAGCCAGTTCGCCAGCAACGGCCTGCTACAAAACAGCCAGCAACTGCAGCAACAGGCACGCCTACGCGTTGGCCGCCTGCATTATCTGGATCACACCAGCCTGGGATTGCTGGTACGCATCAGCGCCCTATAGCACGCTGAACAGGCGTGACGCCTCGGCCCACGCCAGACAGCCCTCAGGCGCCGAGCAACTGCTGCAGTACGCGTCGCACCTTGAGCATGCCCTGCCCAAGCGCCGCATCAATCTCCGCCATAGTGATCGGCCCCTTACCTTTGCCGGCAGCCGGATTGACCACCAGAGAAAGACAGGCATAGGGCAATTCGAGCTCACGCGCCAGTACGGTTTCCGGCATACCGGTCATGCCGACGATGTCACAACCATCACGCTCCATGCGCTGGATCTCGGCGGCTGTTTCCAGGCGTGGTCCATGGGTACAGCCATACACCGCACGCTCACTGAACGCATAGCCACAGGCGCGCAAGGCCGCGATCAGCAGCTGGCGCTGGGCTTCGTCGTAGGGGTGACTGAAGTCGACATGGGTCACATGGTCCAGCTCACCCTCAAAGAGCGTCTGTGCGCGACCATGGGTGTAATCAATGATCTGGTGCGGCACAACCAGTTGCCCCGTGGTCATGGAGGGAGTGATGCCGCCTACCGCGTTGATCGCCAGCACCGCGCGTGCGCCAAGCTGACGCAGCGCCCACAGGTTGGCGCGGTAATTTACCTGGTGCGGCGGAATACGATGCGGCTGACCATGGCGTGCCAGGAACAGCACCTCCTCACCCGCATAAACGCCGCGCAGTACGTCGGCGGACGGCGCGCCATAGGGCGTCTCCACATATACCGCCTCACGAATCTCCAGCCCGTCAAGCTGAGCCAGCCCGGTGCCACCAATAATTGCGTATACGGTCATTGCCTGGTTTCCTTATGCGATCAGGCCAGCAGCACGTAGCCGTGCCAGCGCCGCCAGCCAGCGGGGATGTTCCTTATAGGCCGGGCCCATGAAAGCCCGGCGGCGCATATGCGCCAAGCGTGTCGGCGTGTGCACGCGTAAATGCTGTAGGCGCTGCAGGGCACACTCGGCAGCACCACGATCATTGCATACCAGGCCCATATCGCAGCCGGCGCGCAGCGCCGCCTCGATACGCTGCCCGGCATCGCCTGCCACCTGCGCGCCAGTCATCGACAAGTCATCGCTGAACAACACGCCGGTAAAGCCCAGTTCGCCGCGTAATACGTCCTGCAGCCAGCGCCGCGAGAAACCGGCCGGCTGCTCGTCTACCTGAGGATAGATGACATGCGCCGGCATGACGGCATCCAGTACCCCGGCCAGGCGGGCAAAAGGTTGCAGGTCGACGCGGCGAATCTCGGCAAGGCTACGTTCATCCCGCGGCATCGCCACATGGGAGTCGGCCTCGGCCCAGCCATGCCCGGGAAAATGTTTGCCGGTTGCCGCCATGCCTGCCGCATGCATGCCGCGGATAAAGGCGCCGGCCAGGGTAATCGCTTGCTCGGCATCGCCACTGAAGGCACGCTCACCAATCGCTGCGCTGCGCCCATGTTGCAAGTCCAGTACCGGCGCAAAACTCAGATCCAGCCCGGCTGCCAGCACTTCACTGGCCATCAGCCAGCCGCAATCCTCTGCCAGCTGCTCAGCCTGGGCCAGGCTGGCAAACGAGGCCATCGACGGCAAACGTTGAAAACCACGGCGCAGGCGCTGCACGCGCCCACCTTCCTGATCAACCGCCAGCAGCACGTCCGGGCGCAGCCGACGAATTGCTGCGCACAACTCACGTACCTGGCACGGCGTTTCGATATTCCGGGCAAACAGAATCACACCACCTACTTCGGGCTGGCGAAGAATCTGCCGATCCTCGGCACACAGCCAGGTTCCGGCGATATCCAGCATCAACGCGCCCTGCAGGGTTTCACTCATTTCATATCCTCGTCAGCCATCAGCCACCTGCCGGCCCATTGCGGGCAAGCGGCCTCGTCGATCAATACCCGACAGTGGGCAGGCACCCGTTCGAACAACCAGACCAACTGAGCGTTGTTCATCCGCACACAGCCATGTGACAGCGCCACGCCGAGCGGCTCGCTGTCCGGAGTGCCATGGATGTAGATATAGCGACGGAAGGTATCCACGCTGCCCAAGCGGTTGTAGCCCGGTTGACAGCCACTGAGCCAGAGAATCCGCGTGAGAATCCAGTCCCGCTCGGGGTGAGCGGCCTGCAACTCGGCACTGTACACCTCGCCAGTCCAGCGCCTGCCACGCAACACCGCCCCCAGCGGCAGGCCATCACCGATACGTGCACGCACCTGATGCCAGCCTCGCGGGGTGCAGCCGGAGCCATTGCGTTCCCCCGCACCGGCTCGCCCGGTGGACACCGGCAGGCGCACGCAAAGGCGCCCGTCCATGAAGCCATAGAGTATTTGATCGGCGAGAGAGATGTGCAGCAGGTCAAGAGCGAGCATGGCGCCAAGCTTAGCCCAAGGGCATCAGCAAGCCTACCGCTTTACCTCGGGCTTGCTCAGCCTTTCGCAGCAGGCTGCGGCTTGCGCGGACGCAGCACCGCTGCAGCCAGCTGGGGGTCGTTGAGTGCAGCCTCTGCACGCATGCCGGCGGCCAGGAAAGGCACCATCAGACGCATCACCTGCTCCAGCGAGGTGTTGACTCCGAAATCAGCCTCGGACATGGCGCGCAAGGCCTTGATCCCGGACATGCTGAATGCTGCAGCACCCAACATAAAATGCACCCGCCAGAATAGCTCCAGGGGTGGAATACGCGGTGCCGCCTCATGCACCAGCAGCATGTAGCGACGGAAGACCTTGCCGTAGACTTCTTCGAGGTACTTGCGCAGGTGCCCCTGGCTCTGACTGAACGCCAGCCCCAGCAAACGCATGAAGATGGCCAGGTCGTTGCCACTGCGCGGCTTGACGGCCAACGCCTGCTCAACCAGCAGCTCCAAAAGGGCTTCCAGCTGTGGTTTGTTATCCGGATTGGCCATGCGCCGATCCAGTTCACGCTCCAGGCTGATGCAGAACGGCCCGAGGAAACGAGAGAAAACCGCCTGAATCAGCGCCTTCTTCGAACCGAAGTGATAGTTGACAGCTGCCAGATTGACACCTGCCTTGCTGGTAATCAGGCGCAGCGAAGTCTCTGCAAACCCCTTTTCGGCAAACAGCTGTTCCGCTGCATCCAGGATACGTTCTACAGTTTCCGACTGAGCCATGAGTCCACGCCTGACAAACACTTGTTTGAAACATACGTTTCAGGCGACTGGCTTGTCAAGCCATGACCCGTGCGCCACTTCCAGCTAGCGCTAAATAACCGCTACAGGCTTGTTCTGGCAAGGGTACTGGATATAATCACAGCCACTGTATAAAAAAACAGAGGCCGCCATGATCAAGCTAACCCCCCGGCAAAGCGAAATCCTTGATTTCGTCAAACGCTACCTGGAAGACAGCGGCTACCCACCTACCCGCGCGGAAATTGCCCAGCATCTAGGCTTCAAGTCACCCAACGCTGCGGAGGAACACCTCAAGGCCCTGGCCCGCAAGGGCGCCATCGAAATGATTCCGGGCGCTTCGCGGGGCATCCGCATTCCTGGCTTTGAAAGCGAGGAGCGCGACGAACAGAGCCTGCCGGTCATCGGTCGAGTGGCCGCCGGAGCACCCATTCTTGCGCAACAGAACATTGAAGAATCCTGCCGCATCAGCCCGGAGTTTTTCCACCCGAGGGCCGACTATCTGTTACGTGTAAGCGGCATGAGCATGAAGGATATTGGCATTCTCGACGGCGACCTGCTGGCCGTACACCGTACTCAGGATGTGCGTAACGGCCAGGTGGTCGTCGCCCGTATCGATGACGAAGTAACGGTCAAGCGCTTCAAGCGCGAAGGCAATCTGGTCTGGCTGTTGGCGGAAAACCCGGAGTTCCAGCCCATCAAGGTCGACCTGAGTCAGCAATCCCTGAGCATCGAAGGGCTCAGCGTCGGGGTAATCCGTCGCTAACCCGGCGAGACGGGCGGAACGGTAAATTCCGCCCCAGCAGCCCTTTAGTGCAGTACGCGCGGCCCTTCGTCCTCGCTATGCCACTCGCCTTCGCCCTCGGCCAGGCGACCCGCCATCTGCACACCCACATTGAACATCGCCTTGGCGACTTCGATATGCTGTCCCTGCAGGAAGGCGCGTGCATCTGCAGAAAAATCCAGAGTTACCAACGTCACTTCATCTTCGGCGCGACGCAGCACGATACGCCCATCAGGCAACTCGACGATTTCCAGAAATGACGTAGACATCCAGGCGCTCTCCGCAAAAGGCCGAGCATTGTATCAGCACTCGCCCGGCAAACCCCAGCCAGCCTCAGATTTCCGTCAGGCTGTCGCGAAAACGCAAAACCAGCGCTTTCAACTGGCCACGCCACTGCTGAATAGTTTCGCGGGACAGCAGCGGCTCGTCTTCCTGCTCATCGAGATTGACCGCCTGAATCAATGCCAGGGTGGCATCCTGTTTGATCTTGCGCGGCGCCTGGGGTGGCAACAGGAGTAGACGATAGGCTTCGCAGGCACCCGCCAGCCAACTGTCGGACTGACGACTCAGCTCAAACAGTTCGGACAGCTCAGGACAAGGCGAGCGACTCAGGTAATGTTCGTTGAGAAAATGCTCCAGGGCAGGCCAACTGGCATCCGGCAGGCGATAGCTGTGGGCAATCTCGTGGCACAACGCAAGCAGCGCGCCGTGCAGGTGGAATAACGCGGCCTCACGCTCGGCCTGGATCTGCGCAGCAGAAGCAAAGCTGCTGTCACGCTCGGCCCGCAGCCAGTTCTCCAAGGCCAGACCACAGAAATGCAGCTTCTGATTGGTGCGGGTATACGGCTCGTAAGCCATGATCACGCCTCCTCGAATACGCCCTAGCGCTTGTCTTCAACGACCCAGCGACCATTATCGTAGAATGCACGCCAACCTGTCGGCTTACCGTCCTGCTCGCTCTGCACGTACTGCTCCTTGGTCTTGCGACTGAAACGAATCACCGCCGGACGCCCATCCGGATCGCGCTGCGGCGCCTGCAGGAGGAAATGGTACTTGCTGTCCAGTTCATCGGCGTGAGGCAACAGCTCGATGACCAGAGGAGCGCGCGTCTCACGCTTCTTGGGGAACTGACTGGCGGCCAAGAACAAGCCGGAAGCACCATCACGCAACACATAGGTATCGTCGACCTTCTCGCAGCGCAGCTCGGGCATACGAATCGGCTCGCACTTGGGGGGAGCTGCCTCGCCGTTCTTCAACAATTTGCGAGTATTCTTGCAGCTGGCATTGGTGCAACCGAAGAACTTGCCGAAACGGCCGGTCTTGAGCTGCATCTGGCTGCCGCACTTGTCACACTCCAGGCTCGGCCCTTCATAGCCCTTGATGCGATACTGCCCCTGCTCGATCTCATAACCCGCGCAGTCCGGGTTGTTGCCGCAGACATGCAACTTGCGGGTTTCATCCAGCAGATAGGCATCCATCGCCGTACTGCAGATCGGGCAACGATGCTTACCCAGCAACACCCGTGACTCGGACTCACCCTCGTCATCTGCGGCAATTTCGTCACCGGGCACCAGGTTGATGGTCGCCTTGCAGCGCTCCTTGGGTGGCAACGCGTAGCCCGAACAGCCCAGGAACACACCGGTGGAAGCGGTCCTGATCATCATTGGCCGGCCGCAATCGCGACAGGCAATATCGGTAAGCGTCGGCTGATTGACACGCATGCCCTGCTCTGCCGACTCGGCGGCCTCCAGCTTCTTGCGAAAATCGGCATAGAACTGGTCAAGCAGTTGCTTCCAGTCGCTGGCACCTTGCGCCACACCATCCAGCTGCTCCTCCATGCCTGCCGTGAAACCATAATCCATCAGGTTGGCAAAGCTTTCGCTAAGACGCTCAGTAACGATGTCACCCATTTTTTCCGCGTAGAAACGGCGGTTATGCACCGTCACGTAGCCACGTTCCTGGATCGTGGAAATGATGGCGGCATAGGTAGAGGGGCGACCTATGCCACGCTTTTCCAGTTCCTTGACCAGGCTGGCTTCGGAAAAGCGCGCAGGGGGCTTGGTGAAGTGCTGACTGGGGTCGAGTTTGAGCAGCTTGAGTGCCTCGCCCTCGCTCATCTCCGGCAACACGTCATCTTCACCCGGCTTGCTCTGCTGCGGCTGCGCCCTGGTATAGCCATCAAACTTGAGGATACGTCCCTTGGCGCGCAGTTCGAAGGCGCCAGCGGCGACCGTGACGCTGGTCGACAGGTATTCGGCTGGCGGCATCTGACAGGCGACGAACTGGCGCCAGATCAACTCGTAGAGACGCTCCGCGTCACGCTCCATGCCGGAAATTTGCGTAGGGCGCAGGTTGACGTCAGACGGACGAATCGCTTCGTGCGCCTCCTGGGCGCCCTCCTTGCTCGAATAGACATTCGGCTTGGCCGGCAGGTACTTCTTGCCGTATTCGCTCTCGATGAAGCCGCGCACCATCTCCACGGCATCGGCCGAGAGGTTGGTCGAATCGGTACGCATATAGGTGATATAGCCGGCCTCATAGAGACGCTGGGCCATCATCATGGTCTTTTTCACGCCAAAACCAAGACGATTGCTTGCCGCCTGCTGCAAGGTCGAGGTGATGTAAGGAGCAGACGGCTTGCTGCTGGTCGGCCGGTCCTCACGCTTGGCAATGCGGTAGGCGGACGCCTTAAGCTTTTCCAGCGCAGCCATAGCCTGGGCTTCGTTGATCGGCTTGAAGGCTTCGCCGTGCTCGCGCACCACCTCGAAGCGCACATTGGCGTTCTTCGCCGTACCGAGATCGGCGTGCACCTCCCAGTACTCTTCCGGAACGAAGGCGCGAATCTCTTTTTCGCGCTCGACCACCAGCTTCACCGCTACCGACTGTACGCGACCAGCCGACAGGCCACGGGCGATCTTGGCCCACAGCAGCGGCGAAACCATATAGCCCACCACGCGATCAAGGAAACGTCGCGCCTGCTGGGCGTTGACCCGGTTGATGTCCAGTTCGCCGGGCTGGGAGAAGGCTTCCTGGATAGCCTTCTTGGTGATTTCGTTGAACACCACGCGTTTGTAGCGGCTGTCATCACCACCAATGGCTTCGCGCAGGTGCCAGGCAATGGCTTCCCCTTCGCGATCCAAGTCGGTTGCGAGATAAATGGTATCGGCATCCTTGGCCAGGCGACGCAGTTCGTCGATGACCTTTTCCTTGCCGGGCAGGATCTCATAATGCGCCTTCCAGCCGTGCTCGGGATCAACCCCCATACGCGCAAACAACTGCCGTTTGGCTTTCTCCTTGGGACTCAACACGACTCCCTCGGCAGCCGCCTTGCCTCGCTTGACCGGCTCCTTAGTTGCGGCCGAACCACTGGTGGGCAGGTCACGGATGTGGCCGATGCTCGACTTCACCACGTACTGGTTGCCCAAGTACTTGTTGATAGTCTTGGCCTTGGCCGGGGATTCCACGATGACCAGCGATTTGCCCATGGGATGGAAGATTCCTAAACGAAAAGAAGAACAACCGGGTTGCGCGACAGGCTACAAGCTCACGGCGCAATGGTCGACTGGCAGGCTGCCTGGATGCAAGGCACCGCTATATATAGTGGTGCTCGTCCCGCGGTCAAGCGCCCGGCCATATCAACGGTGCATCAGCTGCTTCGATCAACGCAAAGCGCGGGCAACTGCCCCCCTCAACCTCGACCGTCTCGCAGAACATCGCCAGCGGCCGCACCCACATGCCCCGCTCGCCATAGAGTGCCTGATAAATCACCAGCCATTCCTCGCTCTCGGAGTGACGCGCCAGGCCCAGCACGCGATAGTGGGCGCCCTTGTAATGCTGATAGATACCGGGTTGCAGGGTCATGACCAAGCGCTCCCACGAAGCAGCGGCTTTTGCCGGGACAATGAAAAAGGGCCTGCATTGCTGCAGGCCCTTTGATGTGGCGGACTCAGGAGGATTCGAACCTCCGACCGCTCGGTTCGTAGCCGAGTACTCTATCCAGCTGAGCTATGAGTCCGTGTGGTGCTTTTATACCAGATCACCTCTGGTGCCCGACTAACCTGCCATGCAGGGTTGTCGTATTTGGCGGACTCAGGAGGATTCGAACCTCCGACCGCTCGGTTCGTAGCCGAGTACTCTATCCAGCTGAGCTATGAGTCCGTGTACGCTGCATTATAGGCTTATCCAAGGCTTTATCAAGTCTTTAAATTCAATCAATTCAACGACTTAGCGCTTACAACCTACAACACTAAATATGGCGGAGAAGGGGGGATTCGAACCCCCGACACCCTTTTGAGGTGTACTCCCTTAGCAGGGGAGCGCCTTCGGCCACTCGGCCACCTCTCCGCAACACGGGGCGCATGATACTCATGTTTTCCCCGTTTGCAAACCAAAATTTCGAGAAAAATTAGTGGTTTGGTTCGTCGTCTTTTTCTTTCTGGATGCGCTGGTAGATTTCCTCACGGTGCACAGCCACTTCCTTCGGCGCATTCACGCCGATACGTACCTGGTTACCTTTCACACCCAGCACGGTTACGGTTACATCATCACCAACCATCAGGGTCTCTCCGACCCGGCGAGTCAGAATCAGCATTCCTTTCTCCTCACGGATTTCAGTTCAGGACAACAATCTGCAGAAAATAAAAAGGGTGTGGCAGGCACGCTCGTCATGATTGCACCCTCCCCCCAGTATTGACCAGCCCGGCAAAAAGAACAGCCTTGCCAAGGGCCGAACAACGAAAAAGGCGCGGATCTTCGCCCGCGCCTTTGCTGTACCGCCTCAGGCACCCTGTCGGGCGGAGGCATCCAGTTCGAAAGCGGTGTGCAAGGCACGCACAGCCAGCTCCAGGTATTTCTCTTCAATGACCACCGACACCTTGATCTCGGATGTGGAAATCATCTGGATGTTGATGCTCTCCTTGGCCAGCGCTTCGAACATACGACTGGCCACACCCGCGTGCGAGCGCATGCCAACGCCGACGATCGATACCTTGGTGATCTTGGTATCGCCACTGACTTCACGCGCACCGATCTCACGGGCGGTGTTTTCCAGCACCGCCAGCGCATTCTGGTAATCGTTGCGATGCACCGTGAAGGTAAAGTCGGTGGTGTTATCGTGCGAAACGTTCTGCACGATCATGTCCACTTCGATGTTGGCTGCGCTGATCGGGCCAAGAATCTTGAAAGCCACGCCGGGGGTATCGGGTACGCCACGGATAGTCAGCTTGGCTTCGTCGCGGTTGAAAGCGATGCCGGAGATGATCGGCTGTTCCATGGATTCCTCTTCATCAAGGGTAATGAGGGTGCCCGGACCCTCCTGGAAGCTGTGCAGGACGCGCAGCGGGACGTTGTATTTGCCGGCGAACTCCACCGAGCGGATCTGTAGCACCTTGGAACCGAGACTGGCCATTTCCAGCATCTCTTCGAAGGTAATCTTTTCCAGTCGACGTGCCTGCGGGACTACCCGCGGGTCTGTGGTATAGACACCATCCACATCGGTATAGATCTGGCATTCATCGGCCTTGAGCGCTGCAGCCAGGGCGACACCCGTGGTGTCCGAGCCGCCCCGCCCGAGGGTGGTGATATTGCCCTGCTCATCCACACCCTGGAAGCCGGCGACCACCACGACCTTGCCAGCGTTCAGATCGGCACGGATGTTCTGCTCGTCAATGTGCAGGATACGCGCCTTGTTGAATGCACTGTCGGTGAGGATACGCACCTGCGCACCGGTATAGGACACTGCCGGAACGCCGCACTTGATCAGCGCCATGGCCAACAGAGCAATGGTCACCTGTTCCCCGGTGGACACCATCACATCCAGCTCACGCGCCACCGGCTGATCACCACTGATCTGTTTGGCCAGATCGATCAGACGATTGGTCTCACCACTCATCGCCGAGACCACAACAACCACATCATCACCGCGCTCGCGGAACTTCTTGACCTTTTCGGCCACCTGCTGGATTCGCTCGACACTGCCGACCGAAGTCCCACCAAATTTCTGTACGATCAAAGCCATTTCAAAGCCGCCTAAGCCCGTCTAGGGCGCCCATTAAACATGCAAGCAGGATGACTGCCAAGGCCCGCAGCGTATCGCCCGGGCACGCCTGACAGCCTCAGAGTCCTTGTTCGACAAAAGGCTGGGCCAACGCCAAAGCCACCTCGACGGCGGCCAGGTCGGTACCGCCACCCTGAGCCATGTCCGGCCGGCCGCCGCCCTTGCCGCCCACAGCTGCCGCCGCCTGTTTCATCAGCTCACCGGCCTTCAGACTGCCGGTCAGGTTCTGGGTAACACCCGCGACCAGTACGACCTTGTCGTCCAGCACGCCACCGAGCAGGATGACCGCCGAGCCCAGCTTGTTCTTCAACTGGTCGACCAGTGCCAGCAGGGCCTTGCCATCCAGGCCGTCGAGACGCGCGGCCAGTACCTTGACGCCCTTGACGTCCACGGCCGAACCGGCCAGGTCGTTGCCGGCGGCACTGGCAGCCTTGGCCTTGAGCTGCTCCAGTTCTTTTTCCAACTGGCGGTTGCGTTCAACCAGCGCGCCCAGCTTATCCAGCACATTGTCGCGACTGCCCTTGACCAGCGCGGCGGCTTCTTTCAGCTGCTCTTCCGCGCCGTTCAGCCAGGCTAGCGCCGCGGCGCCGGTGACGCCTTCGATACGACGCACGCCGGCGGCCACGCCGCCCTCGCTGGTGATCTTGAACAGGCCGATGTCGCCGGTACGCGACACGTGGGTACCGCCGCACAGCTCGACGGAGAAGCCGCCGCCCATGGTCAGCACGCGCACGTCATCGCCGTACTTCTCACCGAACAGCGCCATGGCGCCCTTGGCCTTGGCGGTCTCGATGTCGGTTTCTTCGGTCTCGACCGCGGAGTTCTTGCGAATCTCGGCGTTGACCAGCTCTTCCAGCTGCTTCAGCTGCTCGGGTTTGATCGCCTCGAAGTGGCTGAAGTCAAAGCGCAGGCGCTGGCTATCGACCAGCGAGCCCTTCTGCTGCACGTGCTCGCCCAGCACCTGGCGCAGCGCGGCGTGCAGCAGGTGGGTAGCTGAGTGGTTCAGCGCGGTGGCCTGGCGTACCGAGGCATCGACCTCGGCCTGCAGCGCCGTGCCGACGGACAGGCCGCCCTTGGCCACCACGCCGTGGTGCAGGAAGGCGCCGCCGGCCTTGGTGGTGTCGCGCACATCGAAGCGCACACCGGCACTCTCAAGGTAACCGCAATCACCGACCTGGCCGCCGGACTCGGCGTAGAACGGGGTCTGGTCGAGCACCACCACGCCCTCCTCGCCCTCGGCGAGGCTGTCGACGGCGGCGCCGGCCTTGAACAGGGCGACGATCTTGCCGCTGCCGCTGGTGCCCTGGTAGCCGAGGAAGACGGTGTCGCTGTCGACCTTGACCAGGCTGTTGTAGTCCATGCCGAAGGCGCTGGCGGAACGGGCGCGCTCGCGCTGGGCCTGCATCTCGCGCTCGAAGCCTTCCTCGTCGAGGCTCAGCTCGCGCTCGCGGGCGATGTCGCCGGTCAGGTCGACCGGAAAGCCGTAGGTGTCATACAGCTTGAACACCACGTCGCCGGGAATGACGCTGCCCTTGAGCTCGGCCAGGTCCTGCTCGAGGATCTTCAGGCCCTGCTCCAGGGTCTTGGCGAACTGTTCTTCTTCGGTCTTCAGCACGCGTTCGATATGCGCCTGTTGCTGTTTCAGTTCGGGGAAGGCTTCACCCATCTCGGCCACCAGCGCGGCGACGATCTGGTAGAAGAAGCTGCCCTTGGCGCCCAGCTTGTTGCCGTGACGGCAGGCGCGGCGGATGATGCGGCGCAGCACGTAGCCACGGCCTTCATTGGACGGGGTCACGCCGTCGGCGATCAGAAAACCGCAGGAGCGGATGTGGTCGGCAACGACTTTCAGCGAAGCCTGGCCTTCGTTGGCGCAGCCGATGGCCTTGGCCGCGGCATTCAGCAGGCTCTGGAACAGGTCGATCTCGTAGTTCGAGTTGACGTGCTGCAGCACGGCGCTGATGCGCTCCAGGCCCATGCCGGTGTCCACGCTCGGCGCCGGCAGCGGGTGCAGCACGCCGTCCGCGGTACGGTTGAACTGCATGAACACGTTGTTCCAGATCTCGATGTAGCGGTCGCCGTCTTCTTCCGGCGAACCGGGCGGGCCGCCCCAGATGTGCTCGCCGTGGTCGAAGAATATCTCGGTGCACGGGCCGCACGGGCCGGTGTCGCCCATCGCCCAGAAGTTGTCGGAAGCGTAGGGCGCACCCTTGTTGTCACCAATGCGCACCATGCGCTCGGCCGGAATACCGACTTCCTGGGTCCAGATGTCGTAGGCCTCGTCGTCGCTGGCGTAGACGGTGACCCAGAGCTTTTCCTTGGGCAGGTTCAGCCACTTGTCGCTGGTCAGGAATTCCCAGGCGTAGGTGATGGCGTCGCGCTTGAAATAGTCGCCGAAGCTGAAGTTGCCGAGCATTTCAAAGAAGGTGTGGTGGCGCGCGGTGTAGCCGACGTTTTCCAGGTCGTTGTGCTTGCCGCCGGCGCGTACGCACTTCTGGCTGGTGGTGGCGCGGGTGTAGGCGCGCTTTTCCAGGCCGAGAAAGCAGTCCTTGAACTGGTTCATGCCGGCGTTGGTGAACAACAGGGTCGGGTCGTTCGCCGGGATCAGCGAACTGGAGGCGACGCGGGTGTGCCCCTTCTCTTCGAAGAAGCGGAGGAAGGCTTCACGGATTTCTGCGCTTTTCATTGATTTCATCCAGGCAAACGACAGCACGGCAAACGCCGGCAAAGGGTCGCATTATATCGGCCCCGCATCGCCTGGACAGCCTGTGTTCCGCGATTTTGGATAGAAAAAAGCTATCCAGGCCAGGCATCCAGGGTGGTCGGCACCACCAGCAAACCGGCCCGCAAGCCATTGGCCACACGCGGATTGGGGAAAATGATGCGTGCCTGCGCTTCCTCGACCAGCCAGCGGCTTCCGGCGATATCCTCCGCCAGCAGGCTGCCCTGCGCCAATTCAGAGAAGTTTTCCACCGTATCAGGCAAGTGCAGGCGGAAGGCATCGCTGTGCTTGATCAACTCACGCGACACCCGGAACAACTGCAGACGTTCGAGCGCAGCCGGATCAACGGGTGTTTCGCAACCTTCGATCAATTGCCAGAGGGACTGCCGCAGAGCCTGCAGATCGACCTGCTGGTTACGCCCGAACGGGCGTGCCCTACCCAATTCCAGGGTAAAGGCCTCGGCCTGCAAATGGGCATAGCTAAAGGCACTGAAGGTAATGCCTGGCTTGTCTTGCAGCAGGACTGCGGCGATACCGGCTTGCGCCAGGCGCGCCAGTTGTTGCGGGCAGGGTGAGCGTCCCACAGCATAAGGTTGCAGGGCAAACTGCTCGATCTTCGAACCGCGGATAGCGGTGTGCAGGTCGTAGTGCAAACGCTGCCGCCCGGGGCGACTGAAGAAATTACTCAGGTGGTGTTCCAGGTCGTTGGCACGCATCGCCTCGAACCCCACCTGTTCGGCATGTCGCCCAGCAAACAGCCGGTTGAGGTCCTGCTCGACGAAACGCTCGCCACGTCGCATGGCTTCGGGGTTACCGAACACCACCAGCAGCCGGGCCCGTGGTTGCAGGTCACCCCGTGCGATAGCCTGCAGCAACTCGTCAAGCAATTCGATCGGCGCCGTTTCGTTGCCATGGATACCTGCCGACAGCACCAGGTCCAGACCACAATCCTGAGCACCCACCAGACTGACTTCCAGCACGCCTTCGTCGAGCCAATGCAGGCGCACATGTTCGCCCAGCAGCTGGATTTTTTCCGTCGGTTCGCGACCGGCCAGGGTCAGTTCAAGCAGGCGGCCCAGGGCGAGCATAGGCAGTCTCCCTCAGTGGTTGCAGTCCGGCCCATGCACATGGTCACCTGCGTCGTCAGCGTCGATCGCTTCCATTTCCAGTTGCAGGCTGACCAGATTGGTGGCCTGTGGGCGCAGCAACAGGTTGGCGTACTCGGTATCGCCTTCCTCCACATCCACACCGATCAGTAACTGATCACCCACCGGCTGGATCCACACTTCCCGGCCCTGCCAGACCACGGCGAAGCGGCTGCAGGAGGTTTCCAGCTGGGTGCCGTCGGTATCTTCAAGAATCAGTTGCAGGCTCATAAACAGGCTCCGGGCGTTGCACCAGCAAAGCGGGCGAGCAGCGGCTCATTACGCTTCGGCCAGGCGAGATAAGTCAGTTGATTTGGAAAGGATAGACCGAACCCAGTTTAAGGATCTGCGTCAGTTCATCCAAGGCGTTGCGACTTTCGACAAGCAACTGCGGATCGGTCAGATCCGCTTCGCTGAGCTGGTCTCGATAATGGCGATCAACCCAATCATTCAGCGTCGTGAACAGCTCGGGCGTCATGATCACGGCCGGATTGACCGCGCCCAACTCCTCCTCGCGCAAGGCCACACGCAGGCGCAGGCAGGCAGGTCCTCCGCCGTTCTGCATACTCTGCTTGAGGTCGAACACCTGCACTTCGCGGATTGCTCCCGACGAGCTGGTCAGTGTGTTGAGATACTGCCAGACCCGCTCGTTGTAGCGACACTCTTCCGGCACGATCAACAACATGCCGCCGTCGGCCCGGCTGAGCAACTGGCTGTTGAACAGGTAGGAGCGCACGGCGTCTTCCACGCCGACCAGCGCCTCTGGCACGCAGATCGCCTGCAACTCAGCACCACACCGGGCCAGCTTGTCTGCCAACTCGGCCAGCACCCGCGGACTGTCGAGGAAAGCCTGCTGGTGATAAAACAGCACCGGGCCATTCCCCACCGCAATCACATCGTTGTGAAACACGCCCTGATCGATCACCGCCGGATTTTGTTGGGCATACACCACGCCAGCCTCATCCAGGCCATGCAGACGGGCAATCGCCTGACTGGCCTCCAGGGTCTGCCGCGCCGGATAACGCTGCGGTGCCGGGTAGCGCGCATCGAAGGCGCTGCGCCCAAAGACAAAGAACTCCACGCCGGGCTCACCATAGTCACGACACAGGCGGGTATGGTTGGCAGCGCCCTCGTCAGCAAACTGACTGGTATCGGGCAGCGCAGCGTGGTGGGCAAAATAGCGCGAATCAGCAAACATGGCGCGCAGTATGCGGCTGGTTGTCGGATGTTCGATGCTGCGATGGAACTTGCAGTTGAGATTGGCCGCGGTGAAGTGCACCCGGCCGTCGGCGGTATCGGCACTGGGGCTGACCGTACAGGCGTTGGCTGTCCACATGCAGGATGCCGAACTGACCGCAGCAAGCAGCGGCAGCGCCTGCTTCGCCGCCTGGTTGATCACGGCCGCGTCGCTACCCGTGAACCCCAGACGACGCAGGGTAGCCACATCCGGGCGCTCCTGCGGGGCGAACACCCCCTGCTTGAAGCCCATGTCCATCAGTGCCTTCATCTTCGCCAGGCCCTGCTTGGCGGCCTGACGAGGACTGGATAGCGTCTGACTGTTGTTCTGCGAGGCGACATTGCCGTAGGACAGGCCACCGTAGTTATGGGTCGGCCCGACCAGGCCGTCGAAGTTCATCTCGTAGGCAGGCATCAGAGGTTCACTCCCGGGGTCAGGCTGGCCGGCAGGCACAGCGTGGCACTTTCCAGCGATGCCACCGGATAGGCGCAATAGTCGGCGGCATAGTAGGCGCTCGGCCGGTGATTACCCGAGGCCCCCACCCCGCCAAACGGTGCACTGCTGGCCGCCCCGGTCAGCGGTTTGTTCCAGTTGACGATGCCGGCACGGCTCTCGATGAGGAACTGCTGGTAGCGCTCGGCGGCATCCGAGAGCAGGCCGGCCGCCAGGCCGTAGCGGGTATTGTTGGCCTCAACGATGGCGGCATCGAAGCCGTCATAGCGGATCACCTGTAGCAGCGGACCGAAAAACTCCTCGTCGCTGCGCTCGGCGACCTGGGTCACGTCGAGAATACCGGGGGTCAGCAGCGCGGCATTCGGCACTGGCTGGATCATCTCCAGCAACACCTCGGCGCCCTTGTCGATCAGGTGACGCTGGGCCTTGAGCAGATGTTCGGCGGCGACCAGGGAAATCACCGAGCCCATGAACGGCGCCGGCTGCTCGTCGAAGGCGCCAACCTTGATCGTTGAGCTGACCGCCACCAGACGCGCCAGCAGGGCATCGCCCCACTCGCCGAGCGGCACCAGCAGGCGCCGCGCACAGGTGCAGCGCTGGCCGGCGGAGATGAAAGCGGACTGGATGATGGTGTAAACGGCGGCATCGATGTCCTTGACCTCGTCCACCAGCAGCGGGTTGTTGCCCCCCATTTCCAACGCCAGGATCTTCTCCGGGCGACCGGCGAACTGGGCGTGCAGCAAGTTGCCGGTGCGGCTCGAGCCGGTGAAGAACAGGCCGTCGATGCCGGCACTGGCGGCCAGGGCCACGCCGGTTTCGCGGGCGCCTTGCAACAAATTGAGCACACCGGCCGGCAGGCCGGCCTCGATCCAGCACTTCACGGTCAGCTCGGCAACCTTGGGGGTCAGCTCGCTGGGTTTGAACAGGACCACGTTGCCGGCCAGCAACGCCGGCACGATGTGGCCGTTGGGCAAGTGGCCGGGGAAATTGTACGGGCCGAACACCGCCACCACGCCATGCGGCTTGTGGCGCAGCACGGCGGTGGCGTCGCCCAGCGGGCCGCTCTTCTCACCGGTACGTTCGCGGTAGCTTTGAATGGAGATGGCGACCTTGTTGACCATGCTGGTCACCTCGGTGGCGGATTCCCAGAGCGGCTTGCCGGTCTCCTCGCCGATGGTGCGGGCCAACTCGTCACTGTGCGCCCTGAGTGTGGCGGCGAACTGTTCGAGAACGGCAATACGTTCCCCCAGCGGGCGGCGCGCCCATGCCGGGAAAGCTGCACGGGCAGCGGCGACGGCCTGCTCGACCTGCACGGCAGAGGCCGCCTGACCACGCCACACGGCTTCCTGGGTGAGCGGGTTGAGCGAATCTAAGGGTTCGCCCTGCCCGACCAGCCACTGACCATCGATGTAGTGCGTCGTCATGTCCTGTCTCCACGTGCCGAAAGCGGTACAGCACGCACCTGGCAGCCCGCACACAACTGCAGGCGCCGCGCGGTCTGCGCATCAACCACCAGGGTACCCGCCGCCTGGCGAGCCGCGGCCGCGGTGATCCGGCACTCCTCGCGCTTGCGGTTATGAATCAGATACGGGATAGCCTCGTCACCCGGCGTACCGATGGCCAGCAACAAGGTCTGGCTATCACGTACCGCACGAATCTTGTCGGTCTCCGCCTCGATGGCCGGCCCCGCATCGAAGATGTCGACATAACCCTGGTAGCGGAAGCCTTCGGCCTGCAGCATGGCCAATGCCGGTTCGGTATCCGGATGCACACGTCCCAGGGTGGCGCGCGCCTCCGCGGAGAGAAAACAGGTATAGAGCGGAAACTTGGGCATCAGCTCGGCGACGAAGGACTTGTTGCCCAGCCCGGTCAGGTAATCGGCGCGGGAGAAATCCATCTTGAAAAAGTGCCGGCCCAGGCTTTCCCAGAACGGCGAACGCCCCTTGTCATCGGAATTGCCGCGCATTTCGGCAATCACCTTATCGGCAAACAGCTCGCGGAACTCGGCGATGAACAGCAGACGCGCCTTGGACAACAGGCGGCCATTGCAGCCATTGCGTTGCTCGCTCTGCAGGAACAACGAACACAGCTCCGAGTTACCGGTCAGGTCATTGGCGAGGAACAGCGTGGGAATTTCCCGATGAATCCC
Source organism: Pseudomonas fluvialis (assembly GCF_002835605.1). Classification (NCBI taxonomy): domain Bacteria; kingdom Pseudomonadati; phylum Pseudomonadota; class Gammaproteobacteria; order Pseudomonadales; family Pseudomonadaceae; genus Pseudomonas; species Pseudomonas fluvialis. The sequence goes on from NZ_PIYS01000005.1 coordinate 68,584, forward strand.
CAGCTCCTGCGAAGCGCTGACCGTCAGGCCTATGCGGTAGTTGAACCAGGGCTCGCGCTTGCCCACCGCCCCGGCGATCGCGGAAATACCCACCACCCGACCGTCATCGGCCTCAAGCACGAACAGGTAGTCGGCGTCGGCACGCTCGGCCTCGCCCCGAAAGGCTCGCTCGGCCCAGCTGATGCGGTGCTGCAGGCGCTCGGCATTGGCCGGCAGCGTAGTCAGGCCGGCACCTGTGCTGCTGGCCAGCTCAAGCAGCGCGGGCAGATCGGCGCTACGGACGGGACGAACGATCATGGATCCTCCGGATCAGCTATCGGCGACTGGCGACGCGCCGCGAATGGATATCAGACGGGCTGCTCGGCAGCCTTCACACGGCCACCAGGCGTACGCTGTCGCCTGCCGCCAACCCCAGGGCCTCGGCCATCGCCGGGGTCAGGCTGACCGGACGCCCCGGCGCCCAGTCCAGCTCAGCCACCAAGGCGCGGTAATCCTGCAACAGGCCATTGCACAGCAAGTACGGACGGCAGGCATGGCCCGGTGCCGTCTCGCTGTCCACCCGCACGGCTGCGACACGGCTTTGCGCAATCGAGCGAATCCCTGAAGTAGGCGCATGCAGGGTCGGCCCGCCATCGAAGATATCGATGTAGCGATCGGTCTCGAAACCGTCACGCATGAGGATATCGAAGGTCACCTGGGC
>NZ_PIYS01000005.1:69333-90687 GCF_002835605.1 Pseudomonas fluvialis
CCTGGGCGGCATCCGGCAGCAGCGGCACATAGATCGGATAGTGCGGCATCAGCTCGGCCAGAAAGGTGCGACTCTTCAGGCCACACAAGCGCTCGGCCTCGGTGTAGTTCATATCGAAGAAGTTGCGCCCCACCGCATCCCAGAACGGCGAGTCGCCGTGCTCGTCGCTGTAGCCAACGATCTCCACCACCAGCGCATCGGCAAAGCGTTCCGGGTGACTGGCCACGAACATCAGACGACCACGCGAAACCAGCTCGGCATAGGCGCTTTGCACCAGTGCTGCCTCAATGTAGAAGCTGGTCAGCAGGCTGTTGCCGGTCAGGTCATGACACAGCGACAGGGCATGGATCTTGTTGTGAATGCCCAGCGAGCGCGAGGCATGCACAAAGGTTTCATTACGAAAACTGTAGAACGGTTCGGAATAGCCGGCCGAGGCGACGATCGCCGAGCAGCCGACCAGGCGGCCCTGCTCGGTATCTTCAAGCACGAAGAAATAACTTTCCTCGCCATTGAAACTGACCTCGGCGGCAAACGACGCCTCCGAGGCCACGATCTTCTCGCGCAGGCGCTCGTCGTCATCCGGCAGCGAGGTCACCCCCACCGGGCTGTCCGCCGCCAGGCGACGGACATCGGCCAGGTCGGCCAGTTGAGCAGGACGCAGGACGAGCATCGGCAAACTCCTTGAAAACAGCGGGCGCCAGGATCAAGCCTGGCTAAGGCGCGCCAGGGCACGCTCGAAACGGGCCAGGCCTTCATCGATATCGGCCTGCTCGATCACCAGGCTGGGCGCAAAGCGCACCACGTCCGGGCTAGCCTGCAACACCAGCAGCCCTTCTGCCACGGCGGCATCGAGAACCTGCTTGGCTTTACCCTGCCAGGCCGGATTGAGCACTGCACCAAGCAACAGCCCGAGGCCGCGCACCTCTTCGAACAGGCCATGGCGCTGCCCCATGGCCTGCAGACGCTCGCGGAACTGCTCGCTGCGCGCCTTGACGCCGTCCAGCACCTGCGGCGTATTGACGATATCGATCACCGCTTCGCCGACCGCACAGGCCAGCGGGTTGCCCCCGTAGGTAGTGCCATGGGTACCAACGGCCAGGTGCTTGGCCAGCTCGCTGGTGGTCAGCATGGCGGCGATCGGAAAACCACCACCCAGGCTTTTGGCACTGGACAGAATGTCCGGGGTCACACCGTAGTGCATGTAGGCAAACAACTCGCCACTGCGTCCCATACCGCTTTGCACTTCATCGAAGACCAGTAGCGCATTGTGCTGATCGCACAGTGCGCGCGCGCCCTCCAGGTAGGCCCGTTCGGCCGGCAGCACACCGCCCTCGCCCTGGATAGGCTCCAGTACCACAGCGCAGGTCTTCTCGGAAATAGCCGCCTTGAGTGCCTCGAGGTCGTTGTAAGGCACATGGGTGATGCCGCTGATCTTCGGCCCGAAGCCATCCGAATACTTGGGCTGCCCGCCGACGTTGACGGTAAACAGGGTACGTCCGTGGAAACTGTTGAATGCCGCAATGATCTCGTACTTGTCCTCACCGTAGCGGTCATGGGCTACACGCCGCGCCAGCTTGAAGGCGGCCTCATTGGCCTCGGCACCGCTGTTGCAAAAAAACACCCGCTCGGCAAAGGTCGCTTCGACCAGCTTGCGGGCCAGGCGCAGGGTCGGCTCGTTGGTGAACACGTTGGAAATATGCCAGAGCTGTTGGGCCTGCTCGGTCAGCGCCGCCACCAGCGCCGGGTGGCAATGCCCAAGCACGTTGACGGCGATACCGCCGGCAAAGTCGATCAGCTCGCGTCCACTCTGGTCCCACACGCGAGACCCCTGGCCGCGCACCGGCACGAAAGCGGCCGGGGCGTAGTTGGGCACCAGGTACTGGTCGAAATCAGCGCGGGCTACGGACACATGCTCAGCGGACATCAAGGATTCTCCTGCCGGTTAGGGCTAGCGATGAAAGGATTGTAGGGACTGCATGAGCCGGGGCATTGCCGCCAAGCGACAACTTGTTACAGCGGCAAACCGGCTTTTTTGCCAGCTTGCACGGATGCGACAGAAAGCTATGCAAAGGCGCAGTGTAAACCCTGTGCCGCCTGGCGCGCAGCGTTTGCCGGCACGGATCAGCCGCGTTCGCTGCCCGCAGCCTCGGCCTGGCTGGCACCACGACGCTGGTTGCGGTCCTCGCGCGGCGTAGCACCAAAGAAATTACGGTAGGCACTGGAGAAATGCGGCCCAGAGGAAAAGCCGCAGGACAGGCCGATCTGAATGATCGACTTGCTGGTCTGCATGAGCAGCTGGCGTGCCTTGTTCAGGCGCAGCTCAAGGTAATACTGACTGGGCACACGATTGAGGTATTGCTTGAAGATACGCTCCAGCTGACGACGCGATACGCAGACATGCTGGGCGATCTCGTCGGTGGTCAACGGCTCCTCGATATTCGCCTCCATCAACAGCACGGCCTGGGTCAGCTTGGGATGGCTCGAACCCAGCCGGTTCTGCAGCGGAATGCGCTGGCGTTCCCCCCCTTCGCGAATACGTTCGACCACCAGCTCCTCGCTGACCGCACCCGCCAGCTCGGCACCCTGGTCGCGCGCCAGCATGGCCAGCAACAGGTCCAGCACTGCCAGGCCGCCGCAGGCCGTGAAACGGTCACGATCCCAATCGAACAGGTGGCTGGTGGCAATGACCTTGGGGAAACGCTCGGCAAAATCATCCTGCCAGCGCCAATGCACGGCACAACGGTAACCATCCAGCAGCCCCAACTGGGCCAGTGCATAGACCCCGGCCGAGAACGCCCCGAGCAGCACGCCAGCCCGCACCTGCTGACGCAAACATTGGGCAAGTGCTGGCGAGACACCGGCGGGCGGCTCATCAGCCAGCAGGATGACGCGCCCACAACTCTCCAGACGCTCATCCCACAACTGCCCGGGCAATCCCCAGGCACCCTCGGCACAGGGTTCGGCCTGCATGAACAGCACTTCATAACTGAGCTGCGGCTGTACGCGACGCGCCGTCTGCAAGGCCTCTTCGGCCAAGGCCAGCGTGACCGGGCGGGTACCCGGCCAGTAGAGAAAAGCAATGCGGTGGGCGCTATGAGTCATGAGCAGGGTTATCGACCAGGGCGGGCCGGCGCGTTGAGCGACCGACGATAAAGGCCAGACGCCAGCTGCGCCCGCAGGGGCACAGACAAGGCAACACGCACAGTGTAGCCGCGCTTCACTTGAGACTGCCGGACAAAAACTGGCGCAAGCGCTCGGACTGCGGATTAGCCAGCACTTCCTTGGGGCAACCACGCTCCTCGACCAGCCCCTTATGGAGGAACACCAACTGGTTCGAAACTTCGCGGGCAAAGCCCATCTCGTGGGTTACCACCACCATGGTGCGGCCCTCCTGGGCCAGGTCCTGCATCACCCGGAGCACTTCGCCTACCAGCTCGGGGTCGAGTGCCGAGGTGGGCTCGTCAAACAACATCACCTCCGGCTCCATGGCCAGCGCCCGGGCAATCGCCACGCGCTGCTGCTCACCGCCACTCATGTGTGCCGGATAAGCCTCCTTGCGGTGGGCAACCCCCACCTTGGCCAGGTAGTACTCGGCTTTCTCGCGCGCCTCACGCTTGGCCATGCCCAGCACATGCACCGGGGCTTCCATGACGTTATCCAGCGCACTCATGTGCGACCACAGATTGAAATGCTGGAACACCATGGCCAGTCGCGAACGCATGCGCTGCAACTGGCGGGCATCCTCCGCATGCAACGCACCGTCCTTGCCGGCCTTGAGGCGCAATTGCTCGCCATTGAGCAAGATACGTCCGGCATGTGGCTGCTCGAGCAGGTTGATACAGCGCAGGAAGGTACTCTTGCCCGAGCCGCTGGAGCCGATGATGCTGATGACATCACCGGCACGCGCCGCCAGCGAGACGCCCTTGAGCACTTCGTTGCTGCCGTAGCGCTTGTGCAAATCGTCGACTTCTAGCTTGTACATGCCAGTCTCCCAACCCGCTCGCGGCAAGCGGCGGGCACAAAACAAAGGTCAGATCAGTGCCGGCGCGGTGCCAGGTAGGCCAGCCAGCGCCGCTCGGCGAGCTTGAACAGGCGTACCAACACGAAAGTCAGCAGCAGATAGCAGAGCCCGGCGGTGATGAAAGCCTCGAACGGCAGGTAGTACTGCGCATTGAAGGTTCGCGCCGCACCGGTGATATCCATCAGCGTCACGATCGAAGCCAAACTGGTGGTATGCAGCATCATGATCACCTCATTGCTGTACTGCGGCAGCGCACGGCGCAGGGCCGAAGGCAACAGGATGCGCCGATATAGCAGGCCGGGCGACATGCCCATGGCCCGCGCCGCTTCGATTTCGCCATGCGCGGTGCTTTTCAGGCTACCGGCAAGGATCTCCGCGGTGTAGGCACTGGTATTGATGGCAAAGGCCAGACAGGCGCAGAAGGTGGCATCCGATAACCAGGGCCACAGCCAGCTCTCACGCACGCTGTGGAACTGCGCCAGGCCGTAGTAGACCAGGAACAGCTGTACCAGCATCGGTGTGCCACGAATCACATAGGTATACAGCCAGGCCGGGAAATTCACCCAGGGCCGCCGCGATACACGCATCAGCGCCAACGGCACGGCCAGCAACAAGCCAACTGCCAGGGCAATCAGCAACAGCTTGAGGGTCACCAGAATGCCCTGGCCATACATCGGCAGGTTGGCCCAGACCAGGGCGATATCGAAACTCATCGCGGCGCCCTCACAGTTCGGCCAGCTTGACGCCGGCGCTGTAGCGCTTCTCGACGAAACGCAGTACAAGCAGCGACACGCTGGTCAGCAGCAGGTAGAGCGCAGCCACGGCCAGAAAGAAGGTAAAAGGCTCGCGCGTCGCGTCAGCCGCATTCTTGGCACGAAACATCATGTCCTGCAGACCAACCACCGACACCAGCGCGGTCGCCTTGGTCAGCACCAGCCAGTTATTGGTAAAGCCGGGGATCGCCAGGCGCACCATCTGCGGCACCAGAATGCGCAAGAACACCTGCAGGCGGCTCATGCCGTAGGCCAATCCGGCCTCGCCCTGCCCGGCGGCAATACCGAGAAAGGCGCCACGAAAGGTCTCAGACAGGTAGGCACCAAAGATGAACCCCAGGGTCAGCACGCCAGACCAGAACGGGTCGATATCGATGTAGTCCTCGTAGCCAACCAGTGGCGCCAGTTGGTTGACCAGCTGCTGCCCACCAAAAAAGATCAACAGGATCAGCACCAGGTCGGGGATACCACGAATTACCGTGGCATACACCTCACCCAGCAGGGCAAGCCAGCGCAGCGGCGAGAGACGCAGCGCAGCACCGAGCAGGCCAAGGGCAATGGCCACCAGCATAGACAGCAAGGCCAGTTGCAAGGTCAGCCAGGCACCTTCAAGAATGGTGGGCGCATAACCGTGAAGCATAAGTTGCGTTCCTCAAACGCCACGGGCGCGCACCGGCTCCCAGAGGCTCCGGCGCGCGCCCGTAGGCGGGTGATCACTGGCCGTAGATATCGTACTTGAAGTACTTGTCCTGAACCTGCTGATAAGTGCCATTGGCACGAATCTCGGCGATCGCCTTGTTGAAACGCTCAGCCAGCGCCCGGTCGCCCTTGCGCACGGCAATGCCGATGCCCAGACCGAAATAATCATGATCGGTGAAGTCAGGCCCCACCAGAGCAAAGCCCTTGCCGGCGTCAGTGGCCAGGAAGCCTTCGTCGATATTGACCACGTCAGCCAGGCTGGCATCCAAACGGCCGGCAGCCAGGTCGAGGAATACTTCGTTCTGCGAGCTGTAGCGAACAATCTGCGCGCCAGCCGGAGCAAAGCGCTCGGTGGCGAAGCGGTCGTACACCGAGGCACGCTGCACACCGATCTTCTTGCCATTGAGCGCTTGCGGCAACTCGCCCAGCGCGCTGCCCTCTTTCATCACCAGCTTGGCCGGGGTGTGGTAGTACTTGTCGGTAAAGTCCACCGACTTCAGGCGATCCTCGGTGATCGACAGGGAGGACAACACGGCGTCGAACTTGCGCACCTTGAGCGCCGGAATCAGCCCGTCGAATTCCTGCTCGATCCACTGGCACTTGGCCTGCATTTGCGCACACAGCGCATTGCCGATGTCATAGTCGAAACCACTGATCTGCCCTTGCGGGGTCTTGAAGGCAAAGGGCGGGAAAGCCGCCTCGATACCAATACGCAGCGGTTTCTCCGCCTGGGCCAGGCCGGCAAACAGCGACAGGGCAACGGCGCCCAGCACAGCGAGCTTATTCATCGTGGCAACTCCTGCGAAACAGTGGCAGCGCCAGGCCAGGCCTGCACCCTGCAAAAATGAGCGGAGACGGGCTGTCGGCGCGGGGAACACGGCGCCGGCGACGACCCGCCAGTAGGCCGGCATTCTAGCGACAGGTCGCAGTCCGATATTTCCTGAATGCGACAACTAATTACAGAACAACCTGCGCCAGCAGAACAGCGCCCTGACAGCGCAGCAAAAAAATGACCAACAAGACAGGAATAAAAATCTGTAAATCCTTTCAAGAACCGAGCCACACTGGCCATTACCAGCCTATCCAAGGCTTTCCATAATCTTCCAAAACCACTGCCAAAGCCTGGTGTGACAGCCGGTAGCGGCCCGGCTACGCTCGGTAACACCTCATGAGCCAACCGCCCGAACAACCGATTTAAATCGATAAAAGCACCAAAAAAACCAACACCTCCCAGACATGCCCCCATTCAGGGCGCCTCTTGCCCTCACACGCCTATCCGGCGGAGCATTACGCCCAAGCCTTATCCGGGAGCCTGCTCATGCCCCTGCCCAGCCTGCTGCACCTGACACTACCGCATTGGCTACGCGACTACCTGGCCAGCCAGCCCAGCCACTGGCCAAGTGACGAACAACGCATGCAACTGGTGCTGGAACTGACGCGGCGCAACATCGAGGCCGGTGACGGTCCTTTCGCCGCCGCCGTGTTCGACGCGCAAGGACGCCTGCTGGGTGCTGGCGTCAACCAGGTCACGCGCCAGCAACAATCGCTGGCGCACGCCGAAGTCCTGGCCCTGGCCATGGCTGAGCAGCACCTGGGGGACTACCAGCTGACCAGGGTTGGCGCGCAACTGGTCAGCAGTGCCGAACCCTGCAGCATGTGCCTGGGCGCCCTGCATTGGGCGGGAATCAGCAGCCTGTTGTATGCCGCCAGCGATGCTGACGTACGCGCCATCGGCTTTGACGAAGGCGACAAACCCGCCCACTGGGCAAATCAGCTGCGCGAGCGCGGCATACAGGTGCGTGGCGGGCTGGCGGCCCAGCAGGCCCGCCAGTTGCTGCACAGCTATCGGCAACAGGGCGGCCCGCTCTACAACGGCAGCCATAAAGACAACGCCCCACGCGACTGAGTCGCGCAGGGCGCTGGGCATCCCGGCTTGTGACCGGAATGTGCCGGATCGCTTCGCGGCGGGCCACCTGGGCAGCCCGCCACACGGATCAGGCGGCTTGCATCTGACGATGCGTTTCGACGAGTTGCTGCACCACGCCGGGATCGGCCAGCGTGGAGATGTCGCCGAGGGCATCGTATTCGGCGACGGCGATCTTGCGCAGAATACGGCGCATGATCTTGCCCGAGCGGGTCTTAGGCAGCCCTGGCGCCCACTGGATGACATCCGGCGTGGCGATGGGGCCGATTTCCTTGCGCACCCAATTCTTCAGTTCCTGACGTAGCTGTTCGGAAGGCTCCTCGCCCGACGTCAGCGTCACATACACATAAATGCCCTGCCCCTTGATGTCATGCGGCACGCCCACCACCGCTGCCTCGGCCACCTTGGGATGCGCAACCATGGCGCTCTCCACCTCGGCAGTGCCCATGCGGTGCCCGGAGACGTTGAGCACGTCATCCACCCGCCCGGTGATCCAGTAGTAGCCGTCCTCATCGCGACGCGCGCCATCGCCGGTGAAGTACATGCCCTTGAAGGTCTTGAAGTAGGTATCAACGAAACGATCATGATCGCCGAACAGCGTCCGCGCCTGCCCAGGCCAGGAATCGGTGATCACCAGATTACCCTCGGTAGCACCGTCCAGGATGTTGCCCAGGTTATCCACCAGCGCAGGCTGCACACCAAAGAACGGCCGTGCTGCGGAGCCTGGCTTGAGAGCATGTGCTCCCGGCAAGGGGCTCATCAGGCAGGCACCGGTTTCGGTCTGCCACCAGGTATCGACGATCGGGCAGCGCGAGCGCCCCACTGTCTCGTAGTACCACTGCCAGGCCTCCGGGTTGATCGGCTCACCCACCGAACCCAGCAGACGCAGACTGGAGCCATCCGCCCCTTCCACCGCCGCCTTGCCCTCGGCCATCATGGCGCGGATGGCGGTAGGCGCCGTGTAGAGGATGTTGACCTTGTGCTTGTCGATGATTTTCGCCACCCGGGTCACATCCGGGTAGTTGGGCACACCCTCGAACATCAGGGTGGTCGCGCCGTTGGCCAGCGGACCATAGACCAGGTAACTATGCCCGGTCACCCAACCAATATCGGCGGTACACCAGTAGACCTCGCCAGGGCGATAGTCGAACACTCGCTCATGAGTCAGTGCGGCATACAGCAGATAACCACCGGTGGTGTGCAGCACACCCTTGGGCTTGCCCGTGCTGCCGGAGGTGTAAAGGATGAACAGCGCTTCTTCCGCGCCCATTTCCTTGGGGGCGCAGACGCTACCCGCCACCTTCAACAGGTCGTCGTACCAGATGTCACGGTGCTGGTGCCACTTGATGTTGCCGCCCGTGCGCTTGACCACGATGATCTTTTGCACGCTGGCGGTTTCCGGGTTGGTCAGCGCCTCGTCGACGTTTTCCTTCAGGGGAATCTTCTTGCCGGCACGCAAGCCTTCGTCGGCGGTAATCACCACTTTGGACTTGCAGTCGATGATGCGTCCGGCCAGGGCTTCCGGCGAGAAACCACCAAACACCACCGAGTGGATCGCGCCGATACGCGCGCAGGCCAGCATGGCGACGACGGCCTGCGGAATCATCGGCATGTAGATGGTCACCACGTCACCGCGATGGATGTCCTGGCCACGCAAGGCGTTGGCCAGCTTGCAGACTTCCTCGTGCAGCTCGCGATAGGTGATATGCCGGTGCTCGGCTGGATCATCGCCCTCCCAGATGATCGCCAACTGGTCACCGCGAGTTTCCAGATGACGATCCAGACAGTTAGCCGACACGTTCAGGGTGCCATCGGCGAACCACTTGATGTCCACATGATGGTCATCGAAGGTGGTCTGCTTGACCTTGCTGAACGGCTTGATCCAATCGAGCCGCTTGGCCTGCTCGCGCCAGAAACCATCGGGATTGATCACCGACTGCTGGTACATGGCCTTGTAGGTGGCTTCATCGGTAAAGGTATTGGCGGCGACTTCCGGGCGAACCGGATACAGGGTGGCGCTCATGACACGGAACCTCGAGACGTTGTTGTTTTTGTATGTCTACAGTTGTAGTCGGCAGCCTCGGTGCGGGCCATTCGACCATGGTCTTACCGTGAAAATAGCCGACTGGCGGCACAAAAAAAGCCGCCATGTCCGCCATCTTCGCCGCTGATTGCGACAGTCAGGCAACACGGCGGCTATGCCGCAAAGGAGCAAACGGCAAGCAGTCAATCAGCGCAGCGCGGCCAACTGGTCTAGCGCCTTGTCCAGCCCCTCCTGCTGCAACGGCTGGCCCAGGCTCTGCCCTTCGGCATGTACGAAATCAACCTGATGGATACCGATAAAGGCCAGCAACTGGCGCAGATAAGGCTCCTGCAGATCCTGCGGGCCACCGGCATAGATACCCCCGCGCGCAGTCAGCACCACGGCCCGCTTGCCGCGCAGCAAGCCTTCCGGGCCATTGGCGCCGTAACGGAAGGTCACCCCGGCACGCAGCACGTGGTCGAACCAGGCCTTGAGGGTGCTGGGAATCATGAAGTTGTACATGGGCGCGGCAATAACCAGCACATCAGCCGCCAGCAACTCCTCAATCAGCCTGTCGGAGCGCTGCAGCGCCTGTTGCTGCGGAGTGCTGAGCTGGTCTGCCGGCTGCATCCAGGCCTGCAACAGATCGGCATCGAGATGCGGCACAGGTTGCGCAGCCAGATCTCGCCAGACCACCGTGTCAGCGGCATGCCGGGCCTGCCAGGCATCGACCAGGCGACGGGTCAACTGACGGGATACCGAACCTTCCTGGCGGGCACTGCTTTCAATGACGAGCATACGGGACATGGGCTTTTCTCCAGCGGTGGGGATGCGATGGAGAACAGGTTATCCCGCAAAAAAACGATTAAATAGCGCAATTAATCGCTTTTAAAGATCGATAAAATCGATTTAATCTTGAGCTAACGGCTTACAGGTCAACTGCACACGCAAACGCAGCACACTGCGCGTAAAGCGCACGCTGAAGTTGGCACTGGCCCCCGGCGCCAACTCGGCGCGCCGCACCTTGGGCGCTTCCGGACCGCTGCGAAAGCGCGCCTCGCACTGCGCGGCCTGGCCGCCATAGTTATAGAGCTGCAAACCCGCCAGGTTGTGATCGATGGCAATCACGCTGGCCGAAATTTCGCTACCGTTGAGCTGCTTCTCGATCTCTTTGGGAAAGGCTTGCGCCAGCAAGGGCATGAGCAGCAGCGCACAACAGATGATTCGTTTCATGGAGGGCCTCCAGCATCGGGGGCGCCCAGCTTAGGCCACAAGGGGGCAATGATGAAAGCGCCGCGCGTGACCCTGGAACAATGGCGCACCTTGCAAGCCGTGGTCGATCATGGCGGCTTTGCCCAGGCCGCTGAAGCCATCCACCGCTCGCAGTCCTCGGTCAGCTACACCGTGGCGCGCATGCAGGAGCAACTGGGCGTCCCGCTGCTGCGCATCGAGGGGCGCAAGGCGGTGCTCACCGAAGCCGGCGAGGTACTGCTGCGCCGCTCGCGCCAGCTGCTCCTGCAGGCCAAACAACTGGAAGACCTGGCCAGCAACATGGAACAGGGCTGGGAGGCTGAAGTACGCCTGGTGGTCGATGCCGCCTACCCCACCGAACGCCTACTGCGTGCCCTGGCAGCCTTCATGCCGCAAAGCCGCGGCTGCCGGGTACGCCTGCGCGAAGAAGTACTCTCCGGCGTCGAGGAAGTCCTGCTCGACGGCACTGCCGACCTGGCGATCAGCAGCCTGAGCATCGTCGGCTACCTGGGCCATGAACTGGGCGAAGTGGAGTTCATCGCCGTGGCTCACCCCGCCCATGCCCTGCACCAGATGCAGAGGCAACTCACCCTGGAAGACCTGCAGAGCCAGCTGCAGGTGGTGATTCGCGACTCCGGCCAGCAACGCCCGCGCGATGTCGGCTGGCTGGGTGCCGAGCAACGCTGGACGGTCAGCAGCCTGAGTACGGCGGTAACCTTCGTCGCCAATGGCCTGGGCTTTGCCTGGCTGCCCCGGCACCTGATGCAGCGTGAGCTGGAGGAAGGGCGACTCAAGCCGCTTCCGCTGGCCAGCGGTATGCGCAAGCGTCCACGTTTCAACCTGTACTGCCACAAGGACAAGCCATTGGGCCCGGCCAGCCAGATTCTGGTCGAGCTGATCAAGACCTTCGATGCCCTGCCGCTGGATGCCGCATTTGCCGCGCCCGCGGCCCTCACCGCAAAGGAACCTGCCGATGTCTGAGTTCAAACAGGGCGACTGCCGCCTGCACTACGAAATCCATGGCCGCGGCCAGCCCGTGCTACTGGTACACGGCCTGGGCTCCAGCACACGCGACTGGGAATACCAGCTACCGGTACTCAAGCAACACTTCCAGGTCATCAGTCTCGACCTGCGCGGCCATGGCCGCTCCGACAAGCCCCGCGAGCGTTACAGCATTGCCGGCTTTGCCGAAGACGTCGGCGCGCTGATCCGCCACCTAGAGCTTCCGCCGGTACACCTGGTGGGCATCAGCATGGGCGGCATGGTCGGCTTCCAGTTGGCCGTCGACCAACCGCAGCTGCTACGCAGCCTCACCGTGGTCAACAGCGGCCCGGAGGTCAAGGCGCACAGCCTGCGTGACTGGTTGGAAATCGCCAAACGCTGGAGCCTGTCGCGCCTGCTGAGCATGGAACAAATCGCCAACGGGCTGGGCCGCCTGCTGTTCCCCAAGGCCGAACAACAGGCTCTGCGCGAGAAAATCCAGCAACGCTGGCCGGAAAATGACAAGCGCGCTTACCTGAGTGCCCTCGATGCGATCATCGGCTGGAGTGTGCGTGAACACCTGGGGCGCATCAGCTGCCCGTGCCTGGTGGTCAGTGCCGACCGCGACTACACGTCAGTGGCGAGCAAACAGGCTTATGTGCAAGAGTTACCCCATGGCCGGCTGGTGGTCATCGAAGACTCACGCCACGCCACGCCCATGGATCAACCCGAGGCCTTCAACCAGTGCCTGCTGGCCTTTCTCCATGAACTCGATTCCCCCACCACCAAGAAGGACTGATCATGCTCAAACGTCTGTTGCTCGCCACCTGCGCCCTGGTTTTCAGCGCTCAAATGCTGGCTGCCGACAATCCGCGCGTGCTGCTTACCACCAGCATGGGCGAGATCGAACTGGAACTGGATGCCGGCAAGGCACCGATCAGCGTGGAAAACTTCCTGGCCTATGTCGAAGACGGCCACTACGACGGCACACAATTCCATCGCGTAATTCCCGACTTCATGATTCAGGGGGGTGGTTTTGACAAGGACATGCAGCAAAAGCGCACCCGCGCGCCGATCCGCAACGAAGCCAACAATGGCCTGAAGAACCTGCGCGGCAGCATCGCCATGGCCCGCACCCAGGCTGTCGACTCGGCCACCAGCCAGTTCTTCATCAACCACGCCGACAACGCCTTCCTCGACAATGGCGCACGCGACTTTGGCTACGCGGTGTTCGGCAAGGTGGTCAAGGGCATGGAGGTAGTCGACGCCATCGCCAAGGTGCCCACCGGCATGTATGGCATGCACCAGAACGTACCGCAAAAACCGGTACTGATCATCAGCGCCAAACGCCTGTAACAGCCAATAAAAAGCCCCGCACGACACACACCGGGCGGGGCTTTTTGTTGGCTTGTCACATCAGGTACGCGGCAGGGTAACGCCAGTCTGTCCCTGGTACTTGCCGCCGCGATCCTTGTAGGACACTTCGCAGGGCTCGTCCGACTGCAGGAAGAGCATCTGCGCCACGCCCTCGTTGGCATAGATCTTCGCCGGCAGGGTCGTGGTATTGGAAAACTCCAGGGTCACATGCCCCTCCCACTCCGGCTCCAGCGGCGTCACATTGACGATGATGCCGCAGCGTGCATAGGTGCTCTTGCCCAGGCAGATGGTCAGCACATCGCGTGGAATACGGAAATACTCGACGGTGCGCGCCAAGGCGAAGGAGTTCGGCGGAATGATGCACACCGGACCTTTGACATCGACAAAGCTCTTCTCATCGAAGTTCTTCGGGTCCACGGTGGCCGAGTGGATATTGGTGAACACCTTGAACTCGTCGGCGCAGCGCACATCGTAGCCGTAGCTGGACACGCCATAGGAGATCAGGCGCTCACTGCCTTCGGTGCGTACCTGGCGCTCGACGAAGGGTTCGATCATGCCGTGTTCCTGCGCCATGCGGCGAATCCACTTGTCCGATTTGATGCTCATGGCGGGCGTCCTGAGAAGCTGGATAAAAAGAGAAAACAGCGCGCATCTTAACGGGCTGGCGCCACCGGTCAATCCGCCAGCGCCAGCAGCCTCTGCAAATAAAGCGAAGTTTCCCTGGCTTAATGCCCGCAAAGGGGCTACTGTGGCGGTCTGTTTGCATTGTGTCACCGTGAATCGCTACCTGATCGCTGGATCCGACGACTCCTTTTGCTCGCTGCACTCAGTCCATGTCCGGGCCGTTCCGGAGATGGAATACCCATCGTCTCAAGGAGATACATCATGTCCAATCGTCAAACTGGCGTAGTCAAGTGGTTCAACGATGAGAAAGGCTTCGGCTTCATCACCCCGCAATCCGGTGACGACCTGTTCGTGCACTTCAAAGCCATTCAAGGCGACGGCTTCAAGAGCCTGAAAGAAGGTCAGAACGTGTCTTTCGTCGCTACTCGCGGCCAGAAAGGCATGCAGGCCGAGGAAGTTCAGGTTATCTGAACCCCTCCGCACTGAAAAAAACCCGCTTCGGCGGGTTTTTTTATGCGCGCCGAAAAGCCTTCCCGCAAAAGCGCCAGAGCTTGATCCATGTCAAAGGGCTAGCGCCAGAAAATAAACACCATACTTTTTGCATGGTTTTTAGCCGGCAACAACAACAATAAATGACATGGAAGCACGCACTATGGGTTTTGAAATCAGTTGGTCCAGCGAGTTCGAGACAGGCATCGATATCATCGACCAGCAACACAGACGCCTGTTCGACTACTTTGCCGAGATCGAAGCGGCCATTGCCGCCGAAGCCAGTGAACAGGTCAGCCTGATCGTACGCGGGCTGATCGACTACGCGATTTCCCACAACACCTTCGAAGAGTCACTGATGGAAAAGGCCGGCTACGCCATGCTGGCAGCTCACCGGCAAGTGCATGAGGCCTTCCGTGAACGCGCCAACAACTATGCAGTGCGGCTTGATCAGGGCGCGGATCCGATGCGCGTGGCACGCGAGCTACGCGTAGACATCGGTCTATGGCTGATCAATCACATCAAGCGCGAAGACCAGCACTATGTGCCGTGCGTGAAAAAAAGCCTGGACCAGGGCTTTGTCTCACGCATGCTCGGCAAGTTCTTCGGCTAAGCAGGCGGCACAGGCCGCCCATGCCCATCAGTCATCACTGACACTGATGCTCGGCACCCCCGCCTGACTCAACTGGCTCAGGCGGGCACCGACGGTACGCGCCATCTGCTGGTAGAGCATGGCGATCTGGCTTTCCGGATCGGCGATGGTGGTCGGTCGGCCGCCATCGCATTGCATACGAATGGCCATCGACAAAGGCAGTGACGCCAGCAGGTCGACAGCATACTGCGCGGCCAGTTTCTCGCCGCCGCCTTCACCGAACAGATGCTCGGCATGCCCGCAGTTACTGCAGATATGCACCGCCATGTTTTCCACAACACCCAATACCGGAATATGTACCTTGCGGAACATCTCGATGCCTTTGCGGGCATCCAGAAGGGCTATGTCCTGGGGCGTGGTAACAATCACGCTACCGCTAACCGGCACTTTCTGCGCCAGGGTCAGCTGAATATCGCCGGTACCCGGCGGCATATCGACGACCAGGTAGTCCAGCTCGTCCCAGGCTGTCTGGGTAATCAATTGAATCAGCGCCCCGGACACCATCGGCCCACGCCAGACCATCGGCGTGTTGTCATCCGCCAGAAAGGCCATGGACATCACCTGAACGCCATGCGCCTGCAAGGGCACGAAGTACTTCTGCTCACGCACCTGCGGGCGAGTACCCTCAGCAATGCCGAACATCAAGCCCTGGCTGGGGCCATAGATGTCCGCATCGAGCATACCTACCCGCGCCCCTTCACGCGCCAGGGCCAGCGCCAGGTTGGCTGCCGTGGTGGACTTGCCCACCCCGCCCTTGCCCGAAGCCACTGCGATGATATTTTTCACTCCAGCCAGTGCCGGCACCTGGCCTGCTCCAGCATGCGCAGCAATCTGCACATCGACCTGCACCTGCGCCGCACTCACTCCCGGCAGATTCTCCAGGGCCATTTGCAACATTTGCGCCCAGCCGCTTTTGAATAACCCGGCGGCATAGCCAAGTTCCAGGCGCACGTTCAGCCGTTCGCCCTGGATATCGACCTCACGCAGACAGCCGGCAGAGACGGGGTCCTGATTGAGATGAGGATCGGTGAACTGACGCAGGCAGGCTTCGACCGCTTGGCGGGTAACGGCGCTCATGGGGCAACTCCAAAAGACTGAGCAAAACAGGTGGGCATCATACCAGTAGCGCGCGCCACAGCGAGCGCACGGCGGGTGGCTTGCAACTGGCGGCTGCTTTATAGTGCCCGACTTCCTTTGTAACACCCGATGGCCCGCTCACCATGTCCGAAGCCCGCAAGATTCTCGTTACCAGCGCCCTGCCCTACGCCAATGGCTCCATTCACCTGGGCCACATGCTCGAGTACATCCAGACCGACATGTGGGTGCGTTTCCAGAAACTGCGCGGCAACCAGTGCACCTACGTCTGCGCCGACGACGCCCACGGTTCGGCGATCATGCTGCGCGCCGAGAAGGAAGGGATTACCCCGGAACAGCTGATCGCCAACGTGCAGGCCGAGCACAGCGCCGACTTCGCCGACTTCCTGGTCGACTTCGACAACTACCACTCGACCCACGCCGAAGAAAACCGCGAGCTGGCCTCGGGCATCTACCTGGCGTTGCGCGACAAGGGCCACATCGCCACCCGTTCGGTAACCCAGTATTTCGACCCCGAGAAGGGCATGTTCCTCGCCGACCGTTTCATCAAGGGCACCTGCCCCAAGTGCGCAGCCGAGGACCAGTACGGCGACAACTGCGAGAAGTGTGGCGCCACCTACGCGCCGACCGACCTGAAGAACCCACGCTCAGCCATTTCCGGCGCCGTGCCGGTGCTCAAGGAATCCAAGCACTTCTTCTTCAAGCTGCCCGACTTCGAAGCCATGCTGAAAAGCTGGACGCGCAGCGGCACCCTGCAGGATGCCGTGGCCAACAAGATCGCCGAATGGCTGGATGGTGGCCTGCAGGAGTGGGACATCTCCCGCGACGCGCCCTACTTCGGCTTCGAGATTCCCGATGAGCCGGGCAAGTACTTCTACGTCTGGCTGGACGCCCCGGTCGGCTACATGGCCAGCTTCAAGAACCTCTGCGCCAAGCGCCCGGAGCTGGATTTCGACGCTTACTGGGCCCCGGACTCCACCGCCGAGCTGTACCACTTCATCGGCAAGGACATCGTCAACTTCCACGCCCTGTTCTGGCCGGCCATGCTCGAAGGCGCCGGCTACCGCAAGCCGACGGCGGTCAACGTGCATGGCTACCTGACCGTCAACGGCCAGAAGATGTCCAAGTCGCGCGGCACCTTCATCAAGGCGCGCACCTACCTGGATCACCTGAACCCGGAATACCTGCGTTACTACTACGCCAGCAAGCTGGGCCGCAGCGTCGATGACCTCGACCTCAACCTCGAAGACTTCGTGCAGAAGGTCAATGCCGACCTGGTCGGCAAGGTGGTCAACATCGCCAGCCGCTGCGCCGGTTTTATCCACAAGGGCAATAACGGCGTACTGGTCAGCGCCAATCCCGAGCCGGAACTGTGGGACGCCTTCCAGGCCGCCGCGCCGAGCATTGCCGACGCCTACGAGGCCCGCGACTTCGCCCGCGCCATGCGTGAAATCATGGCTCTGGCCGACCGCGCCAATGCCTGGATCGCCGAGAAGGCGCCATGGTCGCTGAACAAGGTGGAAGGCAAGCAGGCCGAAGTGCAGGAAATCTGCGCCCTGGGCGTCAACCTGTTCCGCCAGCTGGTGATCATGCTGAAACCCGTGCTGCCCAAGCTGGCTGCCGATGCCGAGGCCTTTCTCAATGTAGCGCCACTGAGCTGGGCCGATCTGGCCACGCCGCTGGCCAACCACCAACTGAATCCGTTCAACCCGCTGCTGACCCGCATCGAGCCGGCAAAAATCGACGCCATGATCGAAGCCTCCAAGGAAGACCTCGCCGCCGAGAACGCCGCACCGGCCGCCGCCGGCAATGGCGAACTGAGCAAGGACCCGCTGGCCGCCGAGATCAACTTCGACGCCTTTGCCGCCGTCGACCTGCGCATCGCGCTGATCGAGAAATGCGAGTTCGTCGAAGGCGCCGACAAACTGCTGCGCCTGACCCTGGATATCGGCGACGCCAAGCGCAACGTGTTCAGCGGCATCAAGAGCGCCTACCCGAACCCCAGCGAGCTGGAAGGCCGCCTGACCCTCTACGTAGCCAACCTCGCGCCGCGCAAGATGAAGTTCGGCGTCAGCGAAGGTATGGTCCTGGCCGCCGGCCCAGGCGGCAGCGAAATCTACCTGCTCAGCCCGGACAGCGGCGCCAAGCCGGGGCAGCGGGTCAAATAGCTACGCCGCGGGCAGCAGGCGCAAGCGATGCCATGCCACGGGCGGGCAGTCACTTGCAGCTTGCAGCCCATGGCGGCTTCTCCAGATAATAAGCCGCCTAATTTTCTCCCCCAGGCCCATCTGCGATGCTCTTTTGCATGAGGCACAGCGCATGACCGAACTCGCCCTGATCATGGTGAGCGCCATTCTGGTGAACAACTTCGTACTGGTGCAGTTCCTCGGCCTGTGCCCGTTCATGGGCGTATCGAAGAAGATCGAGACCGCGCTTGGTTTGTCGCTGGCCACCACCTTCGTGCTGACCCTGGCGGCCATCTGCAGCTATCTGCTGCAGCACTATGTGCTCAAGCCCCTGGACCTGGAATACCTGCGCACCATGAGTTTCATTCTGGTCATTGCCGTGGTGGTGCAGTTCACCGAGATGGTGGTGCAAAAGACCAGTCCGTTGCTGTATCGGGTGCTGGGCATCTTCCTGCCGCTGATCACCACCAACTGCATCGTTCTGGGGGTGGCCTTGCTTAATGCCAACCGCAGCGAATACACCTTCCTCAGCGCCAGCCTCAACGGTTTTGCCGCCGGCCTGGGCTTCTCTCTGGTGCTAGTGCTGTTCGCAGCACTGCGTGAGCGTATCGCCATTGCCGATGTGCCCAAGCCCTTCCAGGGCGCCTCCATCGGCATGATCACCGCCGGCCTGATGTCACTGGCCTTCATGGGCTTTGCCGGGTTGATCAAGCTATGAGCCTGGTGCTGATTGCCGTTGCTGCACTGCTTGTCCTGTGTCTGCTGGCCGGCGCCATCCTCGGTTTCGCCGCGGTACGTTTCAAGGTAGAGGGCGACCCCATCGCCGAGCAGATCAATGCCCTGCTACCACAAACCCAGTGCGGCCAATGTGGCTACCCTGGCTGCAAGCCCTACGCCGAGGCCATCGCCAACGGCGACAAGATCAATAAATGCCCACCCGGCGGCGAAGCGACCATCCAGGCGCTGGCCGACCTGCTCGACGTGGAAGCCGAGCCCCTGGACGCTGCCGAAGGTGAAAAACCGCCCATGGTGGCCTTCATTCGCGAGGCCGAGTGCATCGGCTGCACCAAGTGCATCCAGGCCTGCCCGGTAGATGCCATCGTCGGTGCCGCGCGACAGATGCACACAGTGATCAGCAGTGAATGCACCGGCTGCGACCTCTGCGTGGAGCCTTGCCCGGTGGATTGCATCGATATGATCCCGCTTGGCCAGTCGCTGCAAGGCTGGAAATGGAGCCTGCCACTGGCTCCCGGCCAACTGATCGCCACCGACCGGGAGCATGCTGCATGAATGCCGAACTGCGTATCTGGGATATTCCCGGCGGCATCCATCCGCCGGAACAGAAGGCACTGTCCAACCGCACACCGATCATCGCCGCGCCCCTGCCGGCCCGCCTGATTGTGCCGCTCGCCCAGCATATTGGTGCGCCCGCCGAGCCGTGCGTACAGGTTGGCGAACAGGTACTCAAGGGCCAGTTGATCGCCGCCGCCAACGGCCTGATCAGCGCGGCCGTACACGCTCCCAGCTCCGGCACCGTAAGCTTCATCGGCGAGCAGCCCTACCCGCATGTATCGGGCTTCAGTGCGCCGGCCATCGTCATCGATACCGACGGCCAGGACACCTGGTGCGAGCTAGAACCCTGTGCCGACTACCGGCACCTCTCGGCCAGCGAGCTGCTGGAGAAAATTCGCCAGGCCGGCATCAGTGGCCTGGGTGGCGCCGGCTTCCCCAGCGCGGCCAAGCTCACCGCGCGCCCCTCGCAGAAGATCCACACGCTGATCATCAACGGCACCGAATGCGAGCCGTACATCACCGCTGACGATGTACTGATGCGCGAACGCGCCAGCGAGCTGGTCTCCGGTATCGACATCCTGGTGCAACTGATCCAGCCCAACCAGGTGCTGATTGGTGTCGAGGACAACAAACCTGAAGCCATTGCCGCACTGCGTCAGGCCCTGCAGCAACGCAGCTACACGCTCAAGGTCTTCCCCACCAAGTACCCCTCGGGTGGCGAGAAACAACTGATCCAGATCCTCACCGGCAAAGAAGTGCCATCCGGTGGCTTGCCTGCCGATATCGGCATGCTCTGCCAGAACGTCGGCACCTGTGTTGCCATCCATGATGCCGTGGTACTGGGCAAGCCGCTGATCTCGCGCGTCACCACCCTCACTGGCGAAGCGCTGGCGCGCCCGGGCAATGTGCAGGCGCTGATCGGCACCCCGGTTGGCGAACTGCTGGCCTTTGCCGGTCTGGCAGAGCAGCGCCTCGACCGCCTGATCATGGGCGGGCCGATGATGGGCTTTAGCCTGCCCTCTCTGGATGTCCCGCTGATCAAAACCAGCAACTGCCTGCTAGCCGTCACCCGCGAGGAACTGCCGCCAGCGCCGCCCGCATTGCCGTGTATTCGTTGCGGCGAATGCGCCGACGCCTGCCCGGCCAGCCTGTTGCCGCAGCAACTGCATTTCTTTGCCCTCGGCCAACAGCATGAACAGCTCAAGGCACACAACCTGTTCGACTGCATCGAGTGTGGCGCCTGTGCCTATGTTTGCCCTTCGAGCATCCCGCTGGTGCAGTACTACCGCGCGGCCAAAGCGGAAATCCGCGAGCTGGAACAAAAGCAACTCAAGGCCGAACACTCCAAACAGCGCTTTGAGCAGCGTCAGGAACGCCTGCGCCGTGCCGAAGAGCAAAAGGAAGCCGAACGCCAGGCACGCGCAGAACGTGCAGCCAAGGCCAAGGCAGCCCAAGCCGCCAGCCCTGCCCCGGCAGCCGAGACCACACCTGCCGATGAGCAACTCAAGCGCCTGAAGATTGCTGCGAGCATGGCTCAGGTGGCGTTGAAAAAAGCGGAAAAACAGCTGGCCATCCACGACACAGCCGAGTTGCAGAACCAGGTCAGCGAGCTACGCGCTGCGGCCCAGGCGGCCGAACAGGCCCTGCAAGCCGCCCAGACCAGCGCGCCCAGCACACCGCCAGCCGCTGCTCCCGCCGGCCAGGACGAGGCGCTGAAAAAAGCCAAGATCGAAGCCGCCATGCTCAAGGCCCAGCTGCGCAAGCTGGAAAAACTCGACAACCCCAGCAGCGAGCAACAGGCCGAAATCATCCAGCTGCAACAGCAACTGGCCAGCGCCGAACAGGCCCTGCAGGCCGCTCAGGCCAGCACGCCCAGCACACCGCCAGCCGCTGCCCCCGCCGACCAGGACGAGGCGCTGAAAAAAGCCAAGATCGAAGCCGCCATGCTCAAGGCCCAGCTGCGCAA
>NZ_PIYS01000005.1:90737-319666 GCF_002835605.1 Pseudomonas fluvialis
TCAAGGCCCAGCTGCGCAAGCTGGAAAAACTCGACAACCCCAGCAGCGAGCAACAGGCCGAAACCGTCCAGCTGCAACAGCAACTGGCCAGCGCCGAACAGGCCCTGCAGGCCGCCCAGGCCAGCACGCCCAGCACACCGCCAGCCGCAGCTCCCGCCGGCCAGGACGAGGCGCTGAAAAAAGCCAAGATCGAAGCCGCCATGCTCAAGGCCCAGCTGCGCAAGCTGGAAAAACTCGACAGCCCCAGCAGCGAGCAGCAGGCCGAAATCGCCCAGCTGCAACAGCAACTGGCCAGCGCCGAGCAGGCCCTGCAAGCCGCCCAGGCCAGCATACCGCCCGCAACCACATCCGCCGCCCAGGACGACGTCCTGAAAAAGGCCAAGATCGAGCTGGCGATGAAGCGTGCCGAACTCAAGAAAGCGCAGAAAGCCGGTGCCGACCAGGCACAACTGGACAGCCTGCAGGATGCGCTGAACGCTGCCGAACAGGCTCTGCACGACGTGGAAGCCCAACGTGGCGAGCCCACCGCGCGCCAACGCGTGATGCCCAGCGGAGTGGATGACGCCTACAAAGCCTGCAAGACCGAGCTGGCCTTCGCCCGTGCCGACCTGCGCAAACTGGAACGAGACCCGGCCAGCAGCGAAGATGCCCTGGCACAGGCCCGCCAACGCCTGGCCAGTGCCGAGCAACGCCTTGCCGAACTGCCACAGCACTAACCTGCCCGGTGCCGCCAGGCACCGGACACCTTAGCCAACCGGAGCATCCATGGCCCTGCCCCGCATCACCTCGCCCCATGCCAAAGGCAGCAACCGTACCCAGCGGCTGATGACCCTAGTCATCCTGGCTACCCTGCCGGGACTCGGCGTGCTCACCTGGCTGTACGGCATCGGCAACCTGGTCAACCTGCTACTGGCCAGCGCCACCGCGCTGCTGGTCGAAGCGCTGGTGCTGAAGATTCGCCAACGCCCGCTGGTTTTTTTCCTCAATGACCGCAGCGCGCTATTGAGCGCCGTGCTGCTGGCCCTGGCACTGCCTCCCTACGCCCCCTGGTGGTTGACCGTCATTGCCAGCGCCAGCGCCCTGCTGCTGGGCAAGCACCTGTATGGCGGCCTCGGGCAGAATCCCTTCAACCCGGCCATGCTCGGCTATGTGGTGGTGCTGATTTCCTTTCCGTTGGAAATGACCCGTTGGCCCGGCATCGCTCAGGTCAGCCCCGGCGAAGGTCTGCAACTCATCTTTGGCCTGGCCCCGCTCGCCGATGGCTGGGTGCAGGCCACCGTGCTCGACACCCTCAAGCTCAACCACAGCCTGACCCTGCAAGAACTCTATGACAGCCATGCTGCCTTCGGCCTGCTGGGCGGTGCCGGCAGCGAATGGGTCAACCTGGCTTTCCTGCTCGGCGGCCTGTTCCTGCTCTACAAGAAGGTCATCAGCTGGCACGCCCCGCTGGGCATGCTGCTGGCTCTGCTGGTAATGAGCCTGCTGTTCTGGAATGGCAGTGGGTCGGCCTCGCACGGTTCGCCCCTGCTGCACCTGCTCAGTGGTGCCACCATGCTCGGCGCATTCTTCATCATCACCGACCCCGTTTCCGGTGCCACCAGCCCGCGTGGCCGCCTGGTGTTCGGCATGGGCGTCGGCATTATCCTGTACGTCATCCGGGCCTGGGGCGGTTACCCCGACGCCATGGCCTTTGCCGTTCTGCTGATGAACCTGGCAGCACCGACCATCGACTACTACACCCGTCCGCGCACCTACGGCCATCGCCAGGCCGAGCGCGGCTTCAAGCTCGGGGAATAAACCCATGCTCCCGGAAGTTTCCCGCTCCATGCTGAAGAACAGCCTGCTGTTGGGGGTGTTCGCGGTAATCACCGTAGGCAGTGTCAGCCTGCTGCGGCAGGGCACAGCCGAGCGTATCGTCGCTGCGGAACGCGCCATGCAACAACGCGCCCTGGAGGAAATACTACCGACAGGTAGCTACGACCAGCTGTTGCTCGATAGCCCACTACAGCTAACCGACCCACTGCTCGGCAGCAAACTCGCCCAGCCTGCCTATCGCGCCGTGCGCGCGGGCCAGACCAGCGCCGTGATCCTGCGCACTACCGCGACGGACGGCTACAGCGGTGCCATTCAGCTGCTCGTAGCCATCCAGGCCGACGGCCGATTGGCCGGCGTCCGCACCTTGCAGCACCGCGAGACCCCCGGCCTGGGCGACAAGATCGAGCACCTCAAGCACCCCTGGATCCTTGGTTTCACTGGCAAATCTCTACAGGACCCGCAGAGCAGCGGCTGGGCCGTGAAGAAAGACGGCGGCCAGTTCGACCAGTTTGCCGGCGCCACCATCACCCCCCGCGCCGTGGTCAAGGCCGTGCACCAGGCCCTGCGTTACTTCGACGCGCACCGCAACGAACTGCTCGCTACCGAGGAGGCTTCCCGTGGCTAAACCCAGCTATCGCGACATTGCCAGCAACGGCCTGTGGCACAACAACCCGGCGCTGGTCCAACTGCTCGGTCTGTGCCCCCTGCTCGGCGTGAGTAACTCGGCAGTCAACGCACTGGGGCTGGCGCTGGCAACCTGCGTGGTACTGACCTGCTCCAACCTCGCCGTGTCGCTGGCCCGCGGTGTGGTCAAAAGTGCCGTGCGCCTGCCGGTGTTCGTGATGATCATCGCCGCGCTGACCACCTGTATCGAACTGCTGATGCAGGCTTTCACCTACGAGCTGTACCAGATACTGGGCATTTTCATCCCGCTGATCACCACCAACTGCGTGATTCTCGGCCGAGCCGATGGTTTTGCCGCCAAGCATGATCCTGCACGTGCCGCCTTTGACGGCCTGATGATGTCACTGGGCTTTGGCCTGGTACTGGTTCTGCTCGGCGCACTGCGCGAACTGCTCGGCAGCGGCACGCTGTTCGCCAACATGCATTTGCTGTTCGGCCCCATGGCCAGCGACTGGACATTCAGCCTGCCCAGCAATTATCCCGGCTTCCTGCTGGCTATCCTGCCGCCGGGCGCCTTCATCGTCATGGGACTGCTGATTGCCCTGAAAAACCGTAGTGACGAGATCCTGAGCGAGCGGGCCAAGGCGCGCCAGGTCGCTGCGCCAGCCGTCAGTCGGCGCGTACGCGTCACCGGAGTCATCGAGTGAGCGCCAACCGGCTGCCGCCCTGCGCTCCTGTTACCACACTAGCGCTCGACATGACGCATTAACTGAAGGCTTGTAGCTCACCCATGAATGCCGCCAAGCGCCTGGAAATCTTCCGCCGCCTGCATGAAGACAATCCCGAGCCGAAGACCGAGCTCAACTACAGCTCACCTTTCGAGCTGCTGATTGCGGTGATTCTCTCCGCACAGGCCACCGACGTGGGCGTGAACAAAGCCACTGCGCGCCTGTTTCCGCTGGCCCGTACGCCGCAGGCCATGTACGCGCTGGGCTACGAGGGGCTGTGCGAGCACATCAAGACCATCGGCCTGTATCCAACCAAGGCACGCAATGTCCTCGAGACCTGCCGGCTGCTGGTCGAGCGGCATGGCGGCGAGGTGCCACAAACCCGTGAAGAGCTGGAAGCGCTACCCGGCGTCGGCCGCAAGACCGCCAACGTGGTACTCAACACCGCCTTCCGCCAGCCAGCCATGGCCGTGGACACGCATATCTTCCGGGTCAGCAACCGCACCGGCATCGCCCCCGGCAAGAATGTGCTGGAGGTCGAGAAAAAACTCCTCAAGTTCGTTCCCAAGGATTACCTGCTGGACGCCCACCACTGGCTGATCCTGCATGGTCGCTATGTATGCCAGGCACGCAAGCCTCGCTGCGGCAGTTGTCGTATCGAAGACCTGTGCGAATTCAAGGGCAAGACCAGTGACGATTGAGCATCATCATGTTTAGCCAAGCTACTGATTGAAAAAATCTTTTTTACCCGCTCCGGGTTTGCCGCTATAAGGTGCGCGAAACCTGCCCCCTGCCTCCCGGAGTCAAGCATGAGTGCCAAAGAAGAAATCGAGCTTGAAGACGACCTTGTCGCAGATGACAGCGATGACACGGATGATGCGCCGGTCGAAGTGGCCAAGACCAACCTGACCAAGCGTCGCATCATCGACAACCTGCTGGAAGAGCGACGCCTGCAGAAAGACCTGGCCGATTACGACTACGATTTCTGAAGGAAAACGCCCACAAAAAACCCCTGCCAGTTACCTGGCAGGGGTTTTTTGTGGCTGAGCAGTCCGCTTAGTTGAGCGGGCTGCGACCCTTGCCGGCAGCGATGCGCATGCGCAGCGCGTTCAGCTTGATGAAACCAGCCGCGTCGGCCTGGTTGTAGGCACCGCCATCTTCCTCGAAGGTCGCGATGTTGGCGTCGAACAGCGAGTCGTCGGACTTGCGCCCGGTGACGATGACGTTGCCCTTGTACAGCTTCAGGCGCACCACGCCGTTCACGTTGGCCTGCGAGGCGTCGATCATCTGCTGCAGCATCAGACGCTCCGGGCTCCACCAGTAGCCGTTGTAGATCAGGCTGGCGTACTTGGGCATCAGCTCGTCTTTCAGGTGCGCCACTTCACGGTCGAGGGTGATCGACTCGATGGCCCGGTGGGCACGCAGCATGATGGTGCCGCCGGGGGTCTCGTAGCAGCCGCGCGACTTCATGCCGACGTAGCGGTTCTCGACGATGTCCAGGCGGCCGATGCCGTTCTCGCCACCGATGCGGTTCAGCTCGGTGAGGACCTGCGCCGGGGTCATGGCCTGGCCGTCGATGGCGACGATGTCACCGTTGCGGTAGGTCAGCTCGATGTAGGTCGGGGTGTTCGGCGCGGCTTCCGGCGACTTGGTCCAGCGCCACATGTCTTCTTCGTGCTCGGTCCAGGTGTCTTCCAGCACGCCGCCCTCGTAAGAGATATGCAGCAGGTTGGCGTCCATGGAATAGGGCGACTTCTTGCCGGCCTTGGCGAAATCCACCGGGATCTTGTGCTTGGCAGCGTAGTCCATCAGCTTCTCGCGCGACAGCAGGTCCCACTCGCGCCAGGGGGCGATGACCTTGACGCCCGGCTTGAGCGCATAGGCGCCCAGCTCGAAGCGCACCTGGTCGTTGCCCTTGCCGGTGGCGCCGTGCGAGATGGCGTCGGCGCCGGTCTCGTTGGCGATTTCGATCAGGCGCTTGGCGATCAGCGGACGGGCGATGGAAGTACCCAGCAGGTACTCACCTTCGTAGATGGTGTTGGCGCGGAACATCGGGAAGACGAAGTCACGCACGAACTCTTCGCGCAGGTCGTCGATGTAGATTTCCTTGACGCCCATGGCCTGGGCCTTGGCGCGGGCCGGCTCGACCTCCTCGCCCTGGCCGAGGTCGGCGGTGAAGGTCACCACTTCGCAGTTATAGGTGTCTTGCAGCCACTTGAGGATCACCGAGGTGTCCAGGCCACCGGAATAGGCCAGAACTACCTTCTTTACGTCCGCCATGCCATCCACTCCACGGGGTTGTACGAAAACCGTGGATTCTACTGGCCTTGCCGGGGGATTTACAGGGGCGCGACACGACCGGGCAGGCAAGCGACGTTCAGGGGGCCTCGGCGCTCAACAACGGCTCACGCGACAAGGTGACCGTCACCCGGCGGTTTTTCGCCCGGTTGCCGGCACTGTCATTGCGCACCAGGGGATAACGCTCGCCATGAAAGCGCAGGGTCATACGCTCTTCGGCAATGCCCTTGGACTTGAAGTAATCGAACACCGCCATGGCCCGACGCCGCGACAGGTCGCGATTGAGCAGGCGATTGCCGCTGTTGTCGGAATGCCCGTCCAACTCGATGCGCAACACGCTGGGATCGGCCTGCATATAGTCGAGAATCACATCGAGCACACCCCTGGCCCGGTCATCCAACTCGATACCGCCGCCGGGAAAGCCGACCTGGGTATTGCGCAACTGGTCGAAGTTGACCGGCAACAGCTTGGCCGTACAGGCCTGGTAGCGCGCATAAGCCTCAGCGAAACGTGCCGGTAGCAGACGCACTTCAAGGGGTTGAGCACCGTGCAGGGTGCGGTGGCGTACCAGCGGGCTGCGCCCCTGCAGCAAGCCAGCCAGCAGACGCCCGGCCTGTTCCTGACTGCTCGTGACCGGCACATCGCCGACCCCGGCCTGCAACGTCCCCAGGTTCAAGTCACCGCGCTGTGCCTGCCAGGGTGCGGCCGCGGCCAGCAGGGTGGCGCCTCCCGGGGCAAACCAGCGCTCCTGACTGCGCAGACGAAAGGTCGCCTGCTCACCTGCGCGACGCACGAACTCACCCGTGCCGAACTGATGAATCGGCTGACTCAGACGGCACTCGAACTGATCACCCTCGACCTGCCATTCGATACGCTCCAGGCGAGTCTGGAACGTCAATGCCTGTGCCTGCTGGCAAAGCAGCACGGCAGACAGCGAGAGCAGCAGCGATGGCAGCGGCTTGAGCACGACAGACTCCAGAAAGACACGGCATACATCCGCGCTATCGGTCAGCCGGGGAAAAACTTGAAGGCCGTGCCGCAAAAGCCCTTTTCCGGTAGCATGCGGCCATCGTTCGACCCGCCTGGAATCCTGCATGTCCGACCGCATTACCCTGCTGCGCCCCGACGACTGGCACATCCACCTGCGTGATGGAGCCGTGCTCCAGCACACCGTCCGCGATGCCGCACGCAGCTTCGCCCGCGCCATCATCATGCCCAACCTGGTCCCTCCGGTACGTAATGCCGTCCAGGCTGACGCCTATCGCCAGCGCATCCTCGCGGCCCGCCCGGCAGGCAGTTCGTTCGAACCGCTGATGGTTCTCTACCTCACCGACCATACCAGTCCCGAGGATGTGCGCGCGGCCAAGGCCAGCGGTTTCGTTCACGCAGCCAAACTCTACCCGGCCGGCGCCACCACAAACTCCGACTCGGGGGTAACCCGCATCGACACCATCTTCCCGACACTGGAAGCCATGGCCGAAGTCGGCATGCCACTGCTGGTTCACGGTGAAGTAACCCGCGCCGAGATCGACGTGTTCGACCGCGAGAAAGCCTTTATCGACGAACACCTGACCCGCGTGGTCGAACGCTTCCCGACGCTCAAGGTAGTCTTCGAGCACATCACCACACGCGATGCCGTGCAGTTCGTGCAGGGCGCCTCAACCCAGGTTGGCGCCACCATCACCGCCCATCACCTGCTGTACAACCGCAACCACATGCTGGTTGGCGGTATTCGCCCGCACTTCTACTGCCTGCCGATCCTCAAGCGCAACACGCATCAGGAAGCCCTGCTCGACGCGGCAACCAGCGGCAGCGCCAAGTTCTTCCTCGGCACCGATTCGGCGCCACACGCCCAGCACGCCAAGGAAGCGGCCTGCGGCTGCGCCGGCTGCTACACCGCCTATGCCGCCATCGAGCTGTATGCCGAAGCCTTCGAGCAACGCCATGCGCTGGACAAGCTGGAAGGCTTTGCCAGCCTGCACGGCCCGGACTTCTATGGCCTGCCGCGCAATACCGACCGCATCACCCTGGTCCGTGAAGACTGGGTAGCCCCGACCGAGCTGCCACTGGGTGAGCAGCGTGTCATCCCGCTGCGCGCCGGGGAAAAACTGCGCTGGCGCCTGCTGGAGCAATCGGTATGAGTGAAGAACATTACGACGACGAACTGGATGGCAGCCTGCCGCCCGGACCGCGCCACCCGATGGCGGCACGCTTTCGCGGTTACCTGCCGGTAGTGGTCGATGTCGAGACCGGCGGTTTCAATGCCGCCACTGACGCGCTGCTGGAGATCGCCGCGACCATCATCGGCATGGACGAAGGCGGCTTCCTCTATCCGCAGCACACCTACTTCTTCCGTATCGAGCCCTTCGAGGGCGCCAATATCGAGCAGGCTGCCCTGGAGTTCACCGGCATCAAACTGGATCACCCGCTGCGCCAGGCGGTCAGCGAAGAGCATGCGCTCAGCGAAATCTTCCGCGGCCTGCGCAAGTCGATCAAAGCCAATGGCTGCAAACGCGCCATTCTGGTGGGCCACAACAGCAGCTTCGATCTTGGCTTCCTGAATGCCGCTGTGGCGCGCTGCGAAATCAAGCGCAACCCCTTCCATCCTTTTTCCAGCTTCGACACCGCGACGCTGGCTGGGTTGGCCTACGGACAGACTGTGCTGGCCAAAGCCTGCCAGGCGGCCGGTATTGCCTTCGACGGCCGTGAAGCCCATTCGGCACGCTATGACACGGAAAAGACCGCCGAACTGTTCTGCGGCATCGTCAACCGCTGGAAGGAACTCGGCGGCTGGGACGACTTCGAGCACTGACCGGCAGCGCCTTGCGCTGGCAAAGCTGCTGGCGCAAGGCATACCTCAGCGACAAGCACCGATTATCCAAGCCAACCCGCCACGCCGCCCCCTCGCCTATTCTCCCCTCTGGCCTACCTGGCCCGCTGTGCCTGAACGCTCGATGTCTCAGCAGCATGCCCAGCAGCCACAGAATCTTTGACAATCATTCTCGTTAACATTAGTATCTGTTTCACCTTAACCAGATACGGTTTTCTGCCATGTACGTCTGTCTTTGTATGGGTGTAACCGACGGCCATATCCGTGAAGCCATCATGGAAGGCTGCAGTAGCTATGCCGAAGTCCGCCAGGCCACCGAAGTCGGCACCCAGTGCGGCAAATGCGCCTGCATGGCCAAGCAGGTCTTCCGCGACAGCCTGGCAGACCTGCACAATGCCCAGGCCATGGCCGTCAGCGCGCCCTTCCATCACGCCTGACCCGCCGCCATCCCCCAGTCATTATCAAGTGCACTGTATTTGCATTTGATTTCAAGCACTTGCATTTGACAGCCGCACGTTCGCCGACCAGACTCCTGAGATCGTGACCCCCTCACCCAGGAGCCGCACATGAAAGGCGACAAGAAAGTCATCCAGCACCTGAACAAGATCCTCGGCAACGAGCTGGTGGCCATCAACCAGTACTTCCTGCATGCCCGCATGTTCGAGGACTGGGGTCTGAAAAAGCTGGGCGAGCATGAGTATCACGAGTCCATCGACGAGATGAAGCATGCCGA
Source organism: Pseudomonas fluvialis (assembly GCF_002835605.1). Lineage (NCBI taxonomy): Bacteria > Pseudomonadati > Pseudomonadota > Gammaproteobacteria > Pseudomonadales > Pseudomonadaceae > Pseudomonas > Pseudomonas fluvialis. Next base: position 99,766 of record NZ_PIYS01000005.1, read on the forward strand.
CAAGCTGATCAAGCGCATCCTGTTCCTCGAAGGCCTGCCCAACCTGCAGGATCTCGGCAAGCTGCACATTGGCGAGAACACCCAGGAAATGCTCGCCTCCGACCTCAAGCTGGAAATCAAGGGCATTGCCGACCTGCGTGACGCCATTGCCTACTGCGAAAGCGCTGGCGACTATGGCAGCCGCGAACTGCTGGAAGACATTCTCGAATCCGAGGAAGAACACATCGACTGGCTGGAAACCCAGCTGAGCCTGATTGATGCGGTCGGCCTGCAAAACTACCTGCAGTCACAAATGGACGAATAAGTAGCGTGCATGAAAACGGGAGCCCAAAGGCTCCCGCTTCTTTGAAAGCCGGCCCCAGCCCCCAGACCGTGCCTGAAGAGCCATCCCAGTACCACTTGAACGGACCCTTCAGCCCCGCTACGCCTGTCGAATACGGCAGACCAGTCAACAAGCTGATCTGCATACAGCCCAGAACGAGACACTCAGGTGGCAGAAGCCTCTCGCGCCCCCCAACCGCCTTCACGCTGGCTGCCTGGCCTGGCCCTGCTGCGTAGTTATCCGCGCGCCTGGCTGGGACACGATCTGCTGGCCGGACTGGTATTGACCAGCATGCTGGTGCCGGTCGGCATCGCTTATGCCGAAGCGTCCGGTGTGCCGGGCATCTATGGGCTGTACGCGAGCATCGTGCCGCTGCTGGCCTATGCGCTGTTCGGCCCCAGCCGGATTCTCGTGCTGGGCCCGGATTCAGCGCTCGCGGCGTTGATTCTCGCCGTGGTGCTACCGTTGTCCGCTGGCGATCCACTGCGTGCGGTCAGCCTGGCCAGCATGATGGCGCTGGTCGCCGGAGCCACCTGCATACTGGCCGGTCTGCTGCGTCTGGGTTTCGTCACCGAGCTGCTCTCCAAGCCCATCCGCTATGGCTACATGAACGGTATCGCGCTGACCGTACTGATCAGCCAGTTACCCAAGCTGGGCGGTTTCAGCATCGACAGCCAAGGGCCGCTGCAGGACCTGCTGCAACTGACCCGTGCCGCAGCCGCCAATCAGTTCAACCCCTACAACCTGGCCGTCGGTCTCGGCACCCTGCTGCTGATCCTGGCGCTCAAGCGCTATCGTCGGGTGCCAGGCATCCTTATCGCGGTGACACTGGCTACCCTGGCAGTGGGCGTGTTCGACCTTGAGCAACAGGGTGTTGGTGTCCTTGGCAGCCTGCCCCGCGGCTTGCCCAGTTTCAGCTGGCCGTGGCTCAGCGATACTGACCTGCTGGCCGTAGTCATCGGCGGCATAACCACCGCACTGGTGGCCTTTGCCGATACCAGCGTGTTGTCGCGCAGCTATGCCGCGCGCACCCGACAACAGGTCGACCCCAATCAGGAAATGCTCGCGCTGGGGGCCGCCAATCTGCTCGGCGGGCTATTCCAGAGTTTCCCGGTCAGTAGCAGCGCCTCGCGCACACCGGTTGCTGAGGCGGCCGGCGCACGCAGCCAACTAGCCGGGGTTGTCGCCGCACTGGGTGTCGCCACGCTGCTGCTGGCCGCTCCCGACCTGCTGGCGTTGTTACCACACAGCGCGCTGGCCGCCGTGGTCATTGCTGCGGTGATCGGCCTGTTCGAAATACGCGACCTGCAGCGCATCTATCGCATCCAGCAATGGGAGTTCTGGCTATCCATGGCCTGCTTCGCCGGGGTACTGGCGTTTGGCGTGATACCCGGCATTGGCCTGGCCATCGTCCTGGCCGTACTGGAATTTCTCTGGGATGGCTGGCGCCCGTACTATGCGGTGCTCGGCAGGGTGGAAGGTATTCGCGGCTTCCACGATATCAGCCGCCATCCGAATGCCCGGCTGATCCCCGGCTTGGTGTTGCTACGCTGGGATGCCCCGCTGTTTTTCGCCAACGCCGAGCTGTTTCAGCAGAGCGTACTCAAGGTGCTGGGCGAATCCCCAACCCCCGTACGGCGCCTGGTGGTGGCTGCGGAGCCGGTCACCAGCGTGGATGTCACCAGTGCCGACATGCTGGCTGAGCTGCAAGACTACCTGCACAACACGGGCATCGAGCTGCACTTTGCCGAGGTCAAGGGACCGGTCAAGGACAAGCTGCGCCGTTTCGGCCTACTGGGTCCCGCTGACGAAACGCGTTTCCAGCCTACGGTGGCCGCTGCCGTGGATGCCTACCTGCACGATTACCAGATCGACTGGCAACGCTGAAACAAAAAACCCGCAGCATGCTGCGGGTTTGCCATGCGCGGCGGAACGCTTACTCGGCGGCTTTGGCCACAGCGTCCTTGATCAGGGTCTGCAGCTCACCCTTCTCGAACATCTCGGTGATGATATCGCTACCGCCCACCAGCTCACCGGCCACCCACAGCTGCGGGAAGGTCGGCCAGTTGGCGTACTTGGGCAGATTGGCGCGAATCTCCGGGTTCTGCAGGATGTCCACATAGGCGAACTTCTCACCACAGCCCATCACGGCCTGTGCGGCACGCGAGGAAAACCCGCACTGCGGGGCGTTTGGCGAGCCCTTCATGTAGAGCAGGACGGTGTTGCTGGCGATCTGGTCTTTGATGGTTTCGATGATATCCACGGAGCACCTCATATTGGCTTTCCCGGCTCGACCCGGGCACGATCGCGGCGATTCTAGCGCAAAGCCGAGCGCAAGGCTCGGGCTTTAATGGCGACATTCCTGATCGCCGGCAAGGCACCGCCAGGACTGCAGCAGCCAGGCTTTTGCTAAGATCCCCCGACTCTCGACGACCCACAAGGAACCCTACCCATGACCCAGGCCGCCCGCATCGGCGTACTCACCGTCAGCGACCGTGCCAGTGCCGGGGTGTACGAAGACCTCTCCGGACAGAGCATCATCGACACCCTCAACGACTACCTCGACAGCGCCTGGGAAGCCGTTTACCGGGTAATTCCCGACGAACAGCCGCTGATCGAGAGCACCCTCATCGAACTGGCCGACCAGCACGGCTGCTGCCTGATCGTCACCACCGGCGGCACCGGTCCGGCCGCACGCGACGTCACCCCGGAGGCCACCGAGGCCGTCTGCCAGCGCATGATGCCGGGCTTTGGCGAACTGATGCGCAGCGAGTCACTGAAGTATGTGCCCACCGCCATCCTCTCCCGGCAAACCGCCGGGCTGCGCGGCCAGTGCCTGATCATCAACCTGCCCGGCAAGCCCAAGGCGATTCGCCAGTGCCTGGATGCGGTTTTTCCTGCCGTGCCCTACTGTATCGACCTGATGGACGGCCCCTACCTGCAGTGCAACGAGGCGGTGATCAAGGCGTTCCGGCCCAAGGCCTGATGCCACCTCACCACCAGCGGGCCAGGCTGGCGCGGGCTTCGCCCAGCCAGACCAGCGTCTGCAGCTTGAACAGCGCCCAGCGATCACCGTCCTGCAGCTCCGCTTCGCCACAGCGAGGGTCGGAGCGTTGTAGCGCACCAATCATCTGCCGGGTCACCGGGATGCTTTCGCAGCCATGGTTATCTTCGCAAACAAAGTCCCAGGGTTGGCGTGCCGGGGCGTGGCAGGCAAAACAGTTGCCGCCGAAGCGGTTGTTGACCTCGGCAAAGCCACGCGCACGAATCTGCGTACCCTGTGCGCTGACCTCCAGTTCGAAGAATTCCCAGTCGCCGGTCGCCGGGCTGAAACCGGCCTCACGCTTGACCATGGCCTCGCCCGGCACCAGCTGGATCAGCGTGCCGGGCGGATAGATCGCCCCTTCAGGAGCATTCGCCGCCGCCAGGCTAGCGGGCAGGTTGCCCAGCAGGTTAGTCAGATAAAAATGCCGCACCGGCGTCATCTCGCGAATGCAGCCGAAGTGTTGCGCCTCTACCGTTACCGGCACTTCGGCTTGCACGGGTACACCCAGTAGGCTGCACACGCCCAGCAAACCCGCCAGCCTACGCCTGGATTGACGATTCATAAGCCCTCCACCTCCACCGGTACACCGTTAAGCGCGGCATTGCCGGATAGCCCGTCGCGCAAACACTCATCGGTCAGGTCATTGGCACTCACCCCGGGCTGAGCACCGGCGATCGCCAGCTGCCCACCACGCCGCGCGTGCCCCCAGCCATGCGGCAGACTGACCACCCCCGGCATCAGTGCCTCGCTGGCCTGCACCTCCACCTCTAGCGCGCCGACCCGCGAACGCACACGTACCTGCTGGCCATCCTGCAGGCCACGACGGGCCAGGTCCTGCGGGTGCATGTGCAGTTGATGACGGGGCTTACCCTTCACCAGACGCCGGTAGTTATGCATCCAGGAGTTGTTGCTGCGCACATGGCGACGGCCAATCAGCAGCAACTGTTCCGCGGGCAGACGCGGCTCAAGCAGAAAACGCCGCAGCTCGGCCAACAGCAAGGGCGGCGCCAGCTGTACCTGGCCATGCGGCGTTTTCAGGCGTGCCGCCAGGTTCGCCTGCAACGCCCCCAGATCGATGCCATGCGGCTGTTCGCGCAGACGGGCCAGGCTGAGCTGCCAGGGCGAGCGGGCGCCATACGGGCCGTTACGCAGGCCCATGTCGATCATCAGCTCGGGGGCCAGGGTCGGCTTGAGGGTCAACCCGTTACGCGCGGCAAACGCCTGGGCCAGGCCAATGAAGATCTCCCAGTCGTGCAGCGCGCCAGCCGGCTTATCCAGCACGGCTTCGTTGAAGCGCGTGACATTGCGCACCGCCAGGGCATTGAAGGTGGTGTCGTAATGGTCATGCTCCAGCGGTGCGGTGGGCGGCAGGATCAGGTCGGCATGGCAGGTGGTTTCATTGATATACAGGTCCACCGCCAGCATGAAGTCCAGCCCCTGCAGAGCCTTCTGCAGCTGCCGCCCGTTGGGCGTGGAGAGTACCGGGTTGCCGGCCACGCAAACCAGCGCCCGCACCTGGCCGTCACCTGGGCTGAGAATCTCCTCGGCCAACGCCGCCACCGGCAGCTCGCCCGCGTATTCGGGCAACCCGGACACCCGGCTCTGCCAGCGATTGAAATGCCCGCCCGAGGTCATCCCTACCAGATCGAGTGCCGGCTGGGTACACAGGGCGCCACCGACCTGATCGAGGTTGCCGGTGAGCAGGTTGAGCAACTGGATCAGCCACTGACACAGGCTGCCGAAAGCCTGGGTGGAAACACCCATGCGGCCGTAGCACACCGCCCGCTCAGCCGCGGCGAAGTCGCGCGCCAGCTGGCGCAGAGTGCTTTCGGCAATCCCGCAGCGCTCCGCTAGTTGGGCCACGCGCAGTTCGCTCAGCGCCTCCTGCAGGGTCTCAAGGCCGTGCAGCGGCAAATGGCTGGGGCGCGTCAGGCGTTCCTCGAAGAGCGTCAGCAGCATGCCGAGCAGCAGCGCCGCATCGGCACCCGGGCGAATGAACAGGTGCTGGTTGGCCATCGCGGCGGTCTCGCTGCGCCGTGGATCAACCACCACCAGACGCCCGCCGCGTGCCTGCAAGTCGCGCAGGCGCCGCTCGACATCCGGCACCGTCATTAGGCTGCCATTGGAGGCCAGCGGGTTGCCGCCGAGGATCAACATGAACTGTGTGTGATCGATATCCGGGATTGGCAAGAGCATGCCGTGCCCATACATCTGCTGGCTGACCAGGTGATGCGGCAGCTGATCGACCGAGGTCGCCGAGAAACGATTGCGCGTCTTCAGCAGGCCCAGGAAGTAGTTGCTATGGGTCATCAGCCCATAGTTATGCACGCTGGGATTACCCTGGTAGACCGCCACGGACTGCTGGCCATGCGCCGCCTGGATCGCCGTCAGGCGCTCGGCGGCCAGGGCAAAGGCCTCGTCCCAGCCGATCGGCTGCCAGTGTTCACCCACCCGGCGCATCGGCTGGCGCAAGCGGTCAGGGTCGTTCTGGATATCCTGCAGGGCTACCGCCTTGGGGCAGATATGCCCACGGCTGAACGTATCCTCGGCATCGCCCTTGATCGACTGAATAGCCTGCTGCCCGGTGCTGTCGCGGGTCACTTCGATACGCAGGCCACAAATGGCTTCGCACAGGTGGCAGGCACGGTAATGCACGGAGGTGGTCATGGGCCGCTCTCTTGTTATAAAGGTGCAAGCCTCACTATGGCCGGGCCTGCCGCGCCGCGCCAGCCACTGCCTCGCGCTGAATTGGCCGCCATTAGCCAGGCCCATGGTGGCCGGTGGCGGCATTTGCCTGCATGCGCCATTTCCTTATACCATCCGGGCCTTTCCCTTGTTTCGTCGCCCTAGCGCGGCCTTCGCCGCGGTTTCCTCCTTTGTTGTTGCTGCAATAACGCGAAGCCGCGGCCCGGTGTAATAAAAGGTAGTAAGCCATGAGTGCCAGGCACTTTCTCTCCCTGATGGACTGTACCCCCGCCGAACTGCACGGCCTGGTACGCCGCGCTATCGAGCTGAAGGACCTGCGCCGCCAGGGCGTCCTCTACGAACCGCTGAAAGGCCGCATCCTCGGGATGATCTTCGAGAAAGCCTCGACCCGTACCCGCCTGTCCTTCGAGGCCGGGATGATCCAACTGGGCGGCCAGGCGATCTTCCTCTCGCCCCGCGATACCCAACTGGGCCGTGGCGAACCGCTGAGCGACAGCGCCATCGTCATGTCGCGCATGCTCGATGCGGTGATGATCCGCACCTTCGCCCACAGCACCCTGACCGAGTTTGCCGCGTATTCCAGCGTGCCGGTGATCAATGGCCTGTCCGATGACCTGCACCCCTGCCAGTTGATGGCCGACATGCAGACCTTCCAGGAGGCGCGCGGCAGCATCGCCGGCAAGACCGTGGCGTGGATCGGCGACGGCAACAACATGTGCAACAGCTACCTGGAGGCCGCCGTACAGTTCGACTTCCAGATTCGTGTGGCCTGCCCGGCCGGCTTCGAGCCCAAGGCCGAGTTCATCGCCCAGGCTGGCGACCGCCTGCAGATCGTTCGCGATCCCCGTGAAGCAGTAGCCGGCGCCCATCTGGTAAGCACCGATGTCTGGGCTTCCATGGGCCAGGAAGAGGAAGCTCAACAGCGTGCCGAACTGTTCCGGCCCTATCAGGTAAGCCGTGCGCTACTCGACCAGGCCGCCCATGACGTAATTTTCCTGCATTGCCTGCCGGCCCATCGTGGCGAGGAGATCAGCCACGACCTGCTCGATGACCCACGTTCCCTGGCCTGGGACCAGGCCGAGAACCGCATGCACGTGCAGAAGGCACTGCTCGAGTTCCTCGTCATGCATGCCCAGCAGGCATGAGCCAGCTGCTCCTGTCGCTCAGCCAAATGGCCTGCGCCTACGCGGGTCAGACGGTGGTCGAGAACCTCAACCTGCATCTGAATGCCGGCGACATCGGCTGTCTGCTCGGCCCCTCCGGCTGCGGCAAGACCACCACATTGCGCGCGATCGCCGGTTTCGAGCCGCTGGCCAGCGGGGAAATCCGCCTGGCCGACCAGCTCATCTCGCGCAAGGGGTTTACCCTGGCCCCGGAAAAGCGCCGCATCGGCATGGTGTTCCAGGACTACGCGCTGTTCCCGCACCTGAGTGTGGCGCAGAACGTGGCCTTTGGTATTCGCCAGCACCCCGACTGCGCACGCATCTGCGCCGAACTCCTAGAGCTAGTCAAGCTCTCCGGGCTCGGCCAGCGCTACCCGCATGAACTGTCCGGCGGTCAGCAGCAACGCGTGGCGCTGGCTCGCGCGCTGGCTCCCGAACCACAGTTGCTGCTGCTCGACGAGCCCTTCTCCAACCTGGATGGCGAGCTGCGCCGGCGCCTCAGCCAGGAGGTCCGCGAAATCCTCAAGCTGCGCGGCACCAGCGCCATTCTGGTTACCCACGACCAGGAAGAAGCCTTCGCCGTCAGCGACCATATCGGCGTGTTCAACAAGGGCGGTCTGGAACAGTGGGATACCCCGTTCAACCTCTACCATGAACCGCTGACGCCTTTCGTCGCCAGCTTCATCGGCCAGGGCTACTTCATCCGCGGACAGATGCTTACCCCGGACAGCGTACACACCGAGCTGGGGGTCATCCGCGGCAACCGCGCCTACCAGTGGCCAAACGGCAGTTCGGTGGATGTGCTACTGCGCCCTGACGATATCGTCTACGCCCCTGACAGCCCCTTGCAGGCGCGCATCATCGGCAAGACCTTCCTTGGCGCCGCCACCCTGTACCGCCTGCAATTGCCCACCGGCAGCCATCTGGAGGCGATTTTTCCCAGCCATGTCGACCACCTGCCCGGGCAGACCGTCGGCATCAGTGTTGCCGCCGACCACCTGGTAGCCTTTGCCGTACCTGGCAGCGTGGCGGCCCAGGCACCGCTGAGCGACTCCGGCGTACGCCGCTACAGCTCGACCAGTTGATCACGCCCGGCGTGCTTGGCGCGGTACAACGCGTCATCGGCACGCTGCAGGCAATCCTGCCAGTCCTCTTCGGGACGATAAGCACTCATGCCCAGTGACAGGGTCAAACGCAGGCCCGGGCACTGCGCCCACTCCTGCTGCGCCATGGCCAGGCGCAAACGTTGCAACATCTGTCTGGCACCGGCGGTATCGGTACGCGACAGCACCAGCAGGAACTCCTCGCCGCCCATCCGTGCGGCAAAGTCGACATCACGCACCAGGCTCTTGAGCAGGGCGCCCAGCTGGCGCAGCACCGCATCGCCACCGGCATGGCCGTATTGGTCGTTGACCGCCTTGAAGTAATCCAGATCGACCAGGCACAGCACGAACTGGTAGTTGCCTCGGTCAGCCAGGGCTTTCTGCTGGGCCACCAGTTCCTTGACGAAGCGGCGGTTGTACAGCCCGGTCAACTCATCGGTAATCGCCAACTGCTGGATGCGCTCCATGGCCAGACGCAGGTCATGATTGCGCGTCTGCAATACCTGGCGCAGGCCACTCATCTCCAGCCCCAGCAGGCTCACGCCAAACAGCAGCACGAAGAACTCCAGGCCATGCATCAGCTCATCCTGCCAGTTGATCGTCTGGCCACTGCGCAGCATCAGCCAGAGCAGTACCGCATAACAGAGCAGGGTAAATACGCCGACGCGCACAAAGCCGCCCAGTTGCAGGCGGAACGCGCCGAACATCAGCACCACCAGAACCATCATCAGGAACAGGCTGCGCAGGCCCTCGGCATAGTAGGCGGAGATGAAGATCAGCACGATCGCCCAGGCCATCTGCGGCAGGGTCAGGCTGGGGTCACGAAAGTGCAGGTTGAGGTTGAACCAGGTGAATAGCAGGAAACCGGCAAAGCTGCCTATCACCAGCAGGTTGAGCGCCAGCATGCCCAGCAGATCCAGACGCATATGCCCGCTGGCATAGGCCAGCCAGCACAACAGCAGGTGCAGCAGCGAGGCAATGCTCGCCAGCAGGATGCGCCGCAAGCGCAGGCGTTGGTGACGGGAGGGCTGCATCGGCACCTCGTTATATGACGGTGAGCGGGTTATTGAACAGTCAAGGCGAGCGCGCTAGCCAACAGGTCAAGGCAGACCACCTGACATCGAGCAGGCACAGCGCAGCGCGCCTGCCGTAGCACGCGTGCAACGGATCAGGCGCAGTATAGCCGGCCGCCTGCCCTTGCCCAGGCAGCACAGGTTCAGCCCTCGCTGCGCACGCGCTGCACGGCATCCAGCCAACCGGCATACAGACGCTGACGATGCGCCTCCTGCATACGTGGCTGAAAACGTCGCTGCACGTGCCAGTGGCTGGCAATCGCCTGCAAGCTGGGATACCAGCCGAGCTGCAGGCCCGCCAGGTAGGCCACGCCAAGGGCCGTGGTCTCGGTCACCTCGGGGCGCTCCACCGACACACCCAACAGGTCGGCAAGGAACTGCATCAGCCAGTTGTTTTCCACCATGCCGCCGTCCACACGCAGCGCCTGGGGAGCACTGGCGCCGTCCTGCTGCATGGCTTCAAGCAGGTCGCGGGTCTGGTAGCACACCGACTGCAAACCGGCAGTGACGATTTCCTTGATGCCGGTGTCGCGGGTCAGGCCGAAGATCGCTCCCCGCGCCCGCGGGTCCCAGTATGGGGCGCCCAGGCCGGTAAAGGCCGGTACCAGATAGACCCCGCAGGCATCGCCGGTCTGTTCGGCCAACGCCTCGCTGTCACGGGCATGGCTGATCAGCTTGATGCCATCACGCAGCCACTGCAGCGCCGCACCGGCAACAAAGATGCTGCCCTCCACCGCGTAGGTGACCTGGCCATTCAGACGGTAGGCCACCGTGGTCAGCAGGCGGTTGTGCGAGCGCACGGCCTGCGTCCCGGTGTTCTGCACCATGAAGCAGCCGGTGCCATAGGTGCTTTTGACCATGCCAGGCTGGAAGCAGGCCTGACCGATCAGCGCGGCCTGCTGGTCGCCAGCCATACCCATGACCGGTATGGCCGCACCCAGCCAGTGAGCTTCACTGACCCCGAAGTGACTGGCGCAATCGCAGACCTCCGGCAACAGGCTGCGCGGGATGTCGAACAATTCGAGCAGTTGCTCATCCCATTGCTGGCTATGGATGTTGAACAACAGGGTGCGCGAAGCATTACTGGCATCGGTACGGTGAACCTGGCCACCGGTCAGGCGCCACAACAGGAAGCTGTCCACGGTACCGAAGCGCAACTCGCCACGCGCCGCACGCTGGCGGGCACCGGGCACCTGATCGAGCAGCCAGCGCAGTTTGCTCGCGGAGAAATAAGGATCGATCAGCAAGCCGGTACGCTCACTGACCCAGGCCTCGTGTCCGTCGGCCTTGAGCTGCGCGCAATAGTCGGCGGTACGCCGGTCCTGCCAGACGATCGCCGGGTGGATCGGCACCCCTGTCTGCGCATCCCACACCAGGGTCGTTTCGCGCTGATTGGTGATACCGATGGCTGCCACCTGGCTGGCGCACAGTCCACTGTCGGCCAACGCCTGGCGACAGACCTTGAGGGTGCTCAGCCAGAGCTCCTCGCCGTCATGCTCGACCCAGCCATCGCAGGGAAAATACTGTTTGAACTCCTGCTGCGCACTGGCCACAGGCAACCCCTGGGCGCTGAACAGGATGGCCCGGCTGCTCGTCGTACCCTGATCGATAGCCAATAGATACTGGGACATGTGCGTTCCTCGACGATGGGGTTACAGCCAGCGCCGCACGCGGGCCTGGTAGCGCAGAAAATCCTCGCCGAACAGCTGCTGCAGGGCACGCTCCTCGGCAGCGATCTGCCAGCGGTTCATCAGCCAGACAAATACCAGCGGCCCTGGCCAGGCCAGAGGCGCTGCCAGGTACAGCGCCCAGCCAAACAACAGGCAGAGCATGCCCAGGTACATGGGGTTGCGCGTAAACCGGTAGATGCCCCAGCTGACCAGGCGCGAGGCGCGCTCCGGGTGCAGCGGATCGAAGGTGGTACGCGCGCGGCGAAAATGCAGCAGCCCCGCCAGTGCCAGAGCCAGGCCAAGTAACGCCAACAGCACGCCCAACGCGACACGCAGGGTCAACGGCCAGGCCAAGCTCGGCGAAAACGCTGCCAGCAGCGCCATCAACAGGCCGACCAGTACCATCAAGAGGGGGGGAGGCAGACGCATGGGCGAACTCCGTTCAGCGGCCGATATCGGCAAATACCGCCTGGGTCAGTGCCGCCAGGCTGTCGGCTGTCAGCGCGACTTCCAGGCCACGTCGCCCGGCGCTGACATGGATCTGCGCATACTGGCGCGCACTCTGGTCAATGAAGGTACGCAGGCGCTTCTTCTGCCCCAGCGGACTGATCCCCCCCAACAGGTAGCCGGTAGCCCGCTGCGCGGCTTGCGGATCGGCCATCTCCACGCGCTTGACGCCAGCGGCCAGGGCCAGCGCCTTGAGGTCCAGGCTGCCGGCCACCGGCACCACAGCCACCAGCAGTTCGTCGCGCTCACTGCTCGCCAGCAGGGTCTTGAACACCTGGGCAGGGTCAAGTCCCAGCTTATCGGCCGCTTCCAGGCCGTAGGAAGCACTCTTCGGGTCATGTTTGTAGCTGAGCACCTGGTGGGCGACAGCAGCTTTTTTCAGCACATCGATAGCGGGCGTCACGGCAGCGACCTGTAGGCGGGATAAACCAGTCAGGAAAACGTGGCGCGTCCCTGAACTGACACAGAATGTGCTTACCTTAACGCAAGATAGCGGGCGTACGACACGCCTGCCCGGGAGTCGTGCATGCAGCCAGTCCATCCCCCGCTTGGCGAAGTCTATGATCTGGCCGTGATCGGCGGCGGCATCAATGGTGTCGGCATTGCCGCCGATGCGGCAGGACGCGGCCTCAGCGTGTTGCTCTGCGAGCAGGATGACCTGGCCGCACACACCTCCTCGGCCAGCAGCAAGCTGATCCATGGCGGCTTGCGCTACCTGGAGCACTACCAGTTCCGCCTGGTCCGTGAAGCGCTGGGCGAGCGCGAGGTGTTGCTGGGCAAGGCCCCCCACCTGGTCCGCCCGCTGCGTTTTATCCTGCCGCACCGTGCCCACCTGAGGCCTGCCTGGCTGATCCGCGCCGGCCTGTTCCTCTACGATCACCTCGGCCCGCGCCAGCACCTGGCGGCTTCGCGTTACCTGCGTCTGGCCGCAGACAGTCCACTGCAGGCGGATATTCGCCAGGCCTTCGAGTATGCCGACTGCTGGGTCGATGACGCACGCCTGGTGGTGGCCAATGCCCAGGCCGCGCGGGAACGCGGTGCCCACGTGCACTGCCGCACCCGCTGCATCGGCGCGCGGCGCAGCAAAGGCCTGTGGCACCTGCAACTGGAGCGGCGCGATGGCAGTCGCCTGTCGTTGCGCGCGCGCACACTGGTGAATGCCGCCGGCCCCTGGGCGGCGCAGCTGCTGCAACTGTTCAAGCAACCGGATGGCCGCGCGCTGCGTCTGGTGCAGGGCAGCCATATCGTGCTGCCGCGCCTGTACCCGAGCGAGCACGCCTACATCCTGCAGAACGAGGACGGGCGTGTCGTCTTCGTACTGCCTTTCCAGGAACATTTCAGCCTGGTTGGCACCACGGATCGTGAGTACCAGGGCGACCCTGCACAGGTACGCATCAGCGACGTAGAGATCGACTACCTGCTGGCCGTACTCAACCGGCACTTTCGCCAGCCGGTCAGCCGCGCGCAGATCGTGCACAGTTTCTCCGGGGTGCGCCCGCTGTACGACGACCACAGCGCCAGTCCTTCGGCAGTGAGCCGCGACTACACCCTGGCACTGGCCGGGAATCCTGGCGAAGCACCCTTGCTCAGCGTGTTTGGCGGCAAGCTGACCACCTACCGGCGCCTTGCCGAGGCGGCCCTGCAGCTGCTGGCACCCAGCCTGCCGCACATGGGGCCGGCATGGACGGCCAACGCCGCGCTACCGGGCGGCGAGCAATGGCCGGGTCACGCAACACTGGTCGAGCAGTTACGTCGACGTTTTGTCTGGCTGCCGGCCAGCCTCGCCCAACGCTGGACCGACAGCTATGGCGTGCGGGTCTGGCGCCTGCTGCAGGGCATCCACGACAGCCAGGCACTGGGCCGGCACTTTGGCGCCGGCCTGTACCAACGCGAGGTGGATTACCTGTGCGACGAGGAATGGGCCCAGCAGGCCGAGGACATCCTCTGGCGGCGCAGCAAGCTCGGCCTGCTGCTCAGCGCCAGCGAACAGGCCGCACTGCGTGATTACCTGGCCCAGCGCCAGGCCAGCCGCACGAGACTGAGCACCGTTCTGGACTAGCAGGCGGTTGAACAACCACCTGCCAGCACGCCCCTACCACATCAGGTCGTCGGGAATCTGGTAGGCCGCGTAGGGATCATCGTCATCCGGTTTGTCCACCTGGACATTCAACAGCACGATGCGCGACGGATCGCGTTCCTGGATACGCAGCGCCGCTTCACGCGGAATCACCTCGTAGCCACCGGCATGCCGCACGATGGCCAGCGAGCCACGGCTGAGCTTGTCGCGCATCAGCGCATTGACCGCCAGGCGCTTGACCTTCTTGTCATCGACGAAGTTGTAGTAGTCATCGCTGTTCAGCTTGGGCAGACGTGAACGCTCGATCAACTGCTTGATCTGTGCGGCGCGGGCCTTCTGCTCGGCCTTCTCCTGCTGCTGGCGATTGAGCTCCTGGTCGCGCGCGGCCTTTTCCGCCTGGGCCGCCAACGCGGCCCGACGGGCGCTGTCATCCAGTTCCGCCTGGCCCTTGTGGGCCAGACGCTGTTCCTTTTGCTTCTGTTTGCCGGCCTGCTTGGCCTGCTTTTCATTGACCAGGCCTGCCTTGAGCAGCTGATCGCGTAGGGAAAGACTCATGGGTACTCGCTTATCTGTTCAGCAGCCGGCCGACTGCTTCTCGCGCTGTTTGGCTTCGCCCCACAGGGCATCCAGTTGTTCCAGGCTGCATGCCGCAAAATCTTGCTGGGCGTCACGCAGCGCCTGTTCGATATGACGGAAACGCCGTTCGAACTTGTGATTGGCCGCCCGTAGCGCCTGCTCCGGGTCAACCTTGAGATGCCGCGCCAGGTTGCACACGGCAAACAGCAGGTCGCCGAGTTCCTCGCCCTGTGCAGCCGCGTCACCACTGGCCATGGCTTCGAGCACTTCGTCGAGCTCTTCACGCACCTTGTCCACCACCGGCAGCGCATCGGGCCAGTCGAAGCCGACCTGGGCCGCGCGCTTCTGCAGCTTGCCGGCACGGTTCAGCGCCGGCAAGGCCTGCGGCACATCATCGAGCAACGACAACTGCTGCGGTTCAGCCGCCCGCTCGGCGCGCTCCTCGGCCTTGATCTGCTCCCAGCGCTTCTTGATGGCCGCTTCGCCGAGGCGCGGCACATCCGGCGAGCCATACAAATCGCCATCCGGGAAGACATGCGGATGCCGGCGAATCAGCTTGGCGGTAATGCCATGCACGACCTGGGCAAAGTCGAACAACGCCTGCTCGCGGCCCAGCTGGCTGTAATAGACCACCTGGAACAGCAGGTCACCCAACTCACCGGGCAGGTGGGCAAAATCACCCTGTTCGATGGCATCGGCCACCTCATAGGCTTCTTCCAGGGTATGCGGGACGATGCTCGCGAAGTCCTGCTGCAGATCCCATGGGCAGCCATGCTGCGGATCACGCAGGCGGGCCATGAGGTGCAACAGGTCATCCAGCTGGTACATGACAATTCCTCGATGCAGCGGCGGGCGCATCAGCTACTGCGATTGCGCCGCGCCTCGATGATGTTGGGCAGCTGGCTGATGCGCCCGAGCAAACGGCCCAGGGCGTCGAGATCGGGGATCTCGATGGTCAGCAGCATGGATGCGGTATTGTCTTCCTTGTTGCTGCGGGTGTTCACCGCCAGCACGTTGATGCGCTCGTTGAGCAGTACCTGGGACACATCGCGCAGCAGCCCTGAACGGTCGAAGGCACGGATCACTACATCGACCGGATAGGTCTGCACCGGCACCGGCCCCCAGCTGACCTGGATCATTCGCTCTGGCTCGCGGGCCGCCTGCTGCAAAGCGGTCGGGCAGTCCTGGCGATGGATGGTCACCCCACGACCAACGGTAATGTAGCCGACGATGGCGTCCCCCGGCAGCGGCTGGCAACAACCGGCCATCTGCGTGAGCAGGTTGCCGACACCCTGGATCTGCACCTCGTCGCGCTTGGCATGCCGGCTGGGCACGCTGGGACGCCGCGGAATCAGCTCCAGCTGCGGGCTGCCCCGCTCGGGCTCGGCCAGTTGCTGGGCATGGTTCATCACCTGCGCCAGGCGCAAGTCGGTGGCGCCCAGCGCGGCGAACAGGTCCTCGCTGGTCTTCAGGTTGCACTTCTCGGCGAGCTTCTCCATGTCCACCGGCGGCAGGTCGAGACGCGCGATCTCGCGCTCCAGCAGGGCCTTGCCGGCAATGATGTTCTGGTCGCGCGCCTGCAGCTTGAACCAGTGGACAATTTTCGCCCGTGCCCGGCTGGTGGTGACATAGCCGAGGTTGGCGTTCAACCAGTCACGGCTCGGTGCGCCGTTCTTGCTGGTGATGATCTCCACCTGCTCGCCGGTCTGCAGGCTGTAGTTGAGCGGCACGATGCGCCCGTTGACCTTGGCACCCCGGCAGTTGTGGCCAATCTGCGTGTGTACCCGATAGGCGAAGTCCAGCGGTGTCGCGCCCTTGGGCAGGTCAATGGCATGCCCGTCAGGGGTGAACACATAGACCCGGTCGGGTTCAATATCCACGCGCAACTGCTCGGCCAGGCCGCCGATGTCGCCCAGCTCCTCGTGCCACTCGAGCACCTGGCGCAGCCAGGCGATCTTTTCTTCGTAATGATCGGAGCCAGATTTGACATCGGTGCCCTTGTAGCGCCAATGCGCGCAGACCCCCAGCTCGGCTTCCTCGTGCATCGCGTGGGTCCGAATCTGGACTTCCAGCACCTTGCCTTCCGGACCGATTACCGCGGTATGCAGGGAGCGGTAGCCGTTTTCCTTGGGGTTGGCGATGTAGTCATCGAACTCCTTGGGAATATGCCGCCACAGGCTGTGCACGATACCCAGGGTGGTGTAGCAATCACGCACCTCCGGAACCAGCACGCGCACCGCACGCACGTCGTAGATCTGACTGAACTGCAGGCCCTTCTTCTGCATCTTCCGCCAGATCGAATAAATGTGCTTGGCCCGCCCACTGATGTCGGCCTGGATACCGGCACTGTCCAGCTCGCCACGCAACTGGCTCATGACATCGTTGATGTATTGCTCGCGGTCGAGACGGCGCTCATGCAGCAGCGCGGCGATCTGCTTGTACTGCTGCGGCTCCAGGTAGCGGAACGAGAGGTCTTCCAGCTCCCACTTGATATGCCCGATGCCCAGCCGGTGCGCCAGCGGCGCGTAAATGTCGAACACTTCGCGGGCCACGCGGTAACGCTTGTCCTCGTCGGCGTCCTTGACCTCGCGGATGGCACAGGTACGTTCGGCCAGCTTGATCAGCGCCACGCGCACGTCATCGACCATGGCCACCAGCATCTTGCGCAGGTTATCGACCTGCGTCTGGGTGCCCAGCACCAGCGACTGGCGCGGATTGAGGCTGGCACTGATCGCCGCCATGCGCTGCACGCCATCGATCAGCTTGCTGACCACCGCACCGAAGCGTTTCTCCACCTCGACCAGGCTGGTTTTGCCCTCGCGCACCGCACGGTAGATGATCGCCGCCACCAGGCTGTCCTGATCGAGCTTGAGGTCGGCGAGAATCTCGGCGATCTGCAACCCGGTGCGGTAACTGGACACACCATCCTTCCAGATATTCTGCGCCGCCCGGGCCGCCGCCTCGGTGTCACGGGCAAACTCGCAGGCCTGGCGCAAGCCCTCGCGCTGCAGTGCCGGATCGAGGCTCTGCACGTAGTCGAGCCATGCCTCCAGATTGATGCTGCCGTCCTGATTGACCGGCTGCTGTGCCCTGACCTGTACCATGGGTGTTCCTTCTCTACAGCAGGCAGGCTTCTGCCAAAAACCAATAGGGTGTGACGTGCGCTAGGGCTGTCTGACAAACAGGGCCATGGCTTCGACATGCGCGGTCTGCGGAAACATGTCGATCATCCCGGCACGCTGCAGTCGATAGCCCTGCCCGGCCAATACTTGCGCATCGCGTGCCAAGGTGGCCGGATTGCACGATACATACAGCACGCGCTGCGCCCGCAGGGCCGCCATGTGCTGCACACAGGCCAACGCGCCATCGCGCGGTGGGTCGAGCAGCACGGCGGCAAAACCGTGCGCCGCCCAGGGCTGGCTGGCCAGCTTAGCGGCCAGATCAGACTGGTAAAACGCCAGGTTGTTCAGTTGGTTGTCACAGGCATTTTGTCGCGCCCGCTCGACCATGCTGGCCACCCCTTCAACCGCCACGACACTCGCCGCCCGGCGGGCCAGCGGCAAAGCGAAGTTGCCCAGGCCACAGAACAGATCCAGTACCCGCTCATCAGGCTGGGGCGCCAGCCAGTCCAGCGCCTGTTCGATCATTGCCTGGTTGAGTGGCGCATTGACCTGCACGAAATCACCGGGCTGATAACGCAACTCTAGATCACCCGGCTGCACCCGGTAGCCGAGCGGTGCCGGTTGGTCGGCCACGGGCTGCCCCTCGCCGTGCAGCCACAGCTGCGCCTGCTGCGCTGCACAAAACTGGCGCAAACGCTGCAGGTCGGCTTCGCTGAGCGCTGCCGTATGGCGCAGCAACAGGGCCGTCTGACTGCCATGAAACAGCTCGACATGTCCCAGCGCGCGCGGCTTGTCCAGGCTACGCAGCAACGCCGGCAGGCCATCCAGCAGGCGTTGCAGGGCCGGCACCAGCACCGGGCACTGTTCGACATCGACAATCGCCTGACTGGCCGCAGCCCGGAAGCCCACGGCCAGGTGACGCTGCGCCGGGTCCCAGCGCACGGCCAGGCGCGCGCGCCGACGGTAGGCGAATTCCTCGCCGACCAGCGGTGCCGCCCACTGTTCAGGCTGCAGGCCCGCCTGGCGCTGCAACTGCTCGGCCAGGGTGCGTTGCTTGAGGGCTACCTGTTGGGCATGCGGCAGATGTTGCAGGGTGCAACCACCACACTGCCCGGCCAACGCACAGGGTGCCGGGCGGCGCAGGTCGCTGGCCTGCAGCACTTGCTCCACGCGTGCTTCCACCTGCTGACTGCGTGCCGCCAGCACGCGCGCCTGTACCTGCTCGCCGGGCAGCGCGCCACTGACGAACCAGGTGCGTCCCTCGGCATGGGCAATGCCCCGGCCATCATGGGCCAGTCGTTCAATGCTGAGTATCTGCTTCTTGCCCACCGGCAGGCTGCTGCCCCGCGAGCCACCCGCCGGTTGCAGGCGCAGCCCGGAACTACGCTTGGCCATGCAGGCTCCCCGCGGCACCCGCCGCTACGTCAAGGCGCGTCATAAATGCCACTGGACAGGTAACGATCACCCCGGTCGCAAATGATCGCGACCATTACCGCATCGCGCACTTCCTGGGCCAGACGCAACATGGCTGCCACCGCACCGCCCGAAGAGACGCCACAGAAGATGCCTTCCTCGCGTGCCAGACGACGCATGACCTGCTCGGCTTCCGCCTGGCCCATGTCGATGACCCGGTCGACCCGGCTGGCCTCGAAGATGCTCGGCAGATAAGCCTCCGGCCAACGACGGATACCGGGAATGGCCGCGCCTTCCTGCGGTTGCAGGCCGATGATCTGTACCGCCGGATTCTGCTCCTTGAGGAAGCGCGAAACGCCCATGATGGTTCCGGTGGTGCCCATCGAACTGATGAAATGGGTGATTTCGCCGTGGCTCTGCCGCCAGATTTCCGGGCCGGTGGTCAGGTAGTGCGCCTCGGGATTGTCGCCATTGGCGAACTGGTCGAGCACCTTGCCCTTACCCTCGGCCTGCATGGCCAACGCCAGGTCACGCGCGGTTTCCATGCCATCGACCAGAATCAGCTCGGCCCCGTAGGCGCTCATCGCCGCCTTGCGCTCGGCGGTGGAGTTGCTGGGCATGATCAGAATCATCCGATAGCCCTTGATCGCCGCTGCCATGGCCAGGGCGATCCCGGTATTGCCGGACGTAGCCTCGATCAGCGTGTCACCGGGGCGAATGTCGCCACGCAGTTCGGCACGGCTGATCATCGACAGGGCCGGACGATCCTTGACCGAACCGGCCGGGTTGTTGCCCTCCAGCTTGACCAGCAGGGTATTGCTCGGATGGCCACCGAGGCGCTGCAGGCGCACCAGCGGCGTATTGCCGATGCAGTCGGCAATGGTGGGGAAATGCAGGGTCATGACAGCTTCGCAATCCGGCGGAGAAAGGCGCACATGATAGCGGCAAACGTGAGCCGGCCATATGACTGCCCGCCAATTCAGTGCTAGTCGGCCGCCGGCAGGCGCAGCATCAGGCGCAGGCCCGCGCAGCCGTTTTCCGCCCACAGCGCACCACCCTGCAACTCGATATTGCGTCGGGCAATCGCCAGGCCCAGGCCATAGCCCTCGCCTCCCGGGCGCTCGGCCTGGAGCCGGGTGAAAGGTCGGAAGATGCTTTCCAGGGCATCCACCGCCACGCCACCGCCCTGATCCTCGATACACAGCAGCCAGTCGTCAGCCTGCCGCTCACCACTCAGGGTAACCTGCCCGTTATCCGGGGAATGGCGGATGGCGTTGCGCAGGATGTTCTCCAGCGCCTGGGCCAGGCTGTTGAGATGCCCCAGCACCTGGCAGCCCTCGGGCAACCGACAAGGCAGGCGTGCGGCCTGCCAACCACTTTCAAAACAGGCATCCTCGACCAGCACTTGCCACAACTCACGGAGCGACACGGTCTGCAGCGGCAACTGCGGGCGCTCGCTGTCCAGCCAGACCAGCTCCAGGGTGGCATCCACCAACTGCTGCATGCCCTGTACTTCGCGTTCCAGCCGCTGGCGCAACGCATCCAGCTCGCCGGCAGCCTCGCCGGCCACACGCAGGCGGCTGAGCGGCGTACGCAGCTCGTGAGACAGATCACGCAGCAACTGGCGCTGGAAGTTCAGGCTGCCCTGCAGGCGTGCCGTCATATGATCGAAGGCGCGCGCCAACTCGCCCAGCTCGTCCTGGCGACGACTCAACGCCCGCGTTCCCCGCCAATCCAGACGGTCACCGCGCAGGGCATTGGCCTGGGCCTGCAACTGGCGCAGCGGCGCCAGCAGCAGACGATACAGCGCCACGCACAGCAGCAGGCTGAGCAACAGGGGTAACAAGCCATGGATCAGCCACTGCAACCAGGGGTTGAACCCTTCGGGCAAAAAGCGTAGCGGCAACTGCATGACCAACCTTCCCTGCTCAGGCTGCTCGGCAAAGGGCAGGCTGAGATAGGGCAAGCCGCGTTGACGCGGACTCATCGGCCAGTCGACGCCACGCAGGAAGGTCAGCTGCTGGTACTGCAGTGGGCTCAACGCCTGGCTGCCCAATGGCTGTAGATTCGCGCCCAGCACACTGGCCCAGCCGGCCTCCCGCTCGGCCAGCCGAGCCAGCCAGGCATCCACACCGGCCGGGCCAGACTGTTGCCAGGCCTGTTCGGCCTCAACGGCGTACTGGCGCAGCTGCGCCTGTGCCTCCTCGCTTAGGTGAAAGGACTGCTGCGCCAGGCGCCCACCCCAGATCCAGCTCAGCCACACCACCAGCAGACAGAAGCTGGCCAGTAGCAGGGCCAGTCGCCAGAACAATGAATGTCGACCGGGAAGCACCTCAATGCACCTGGCTGCTGAACAGGTAGCCGCGTCCCCATACCGTTTGCAAGCGCTCGACGGGGTAGTCAAGGCGTGCCAGCTTGCGACGCACATGACTGACATGCATGTCCAGGCTGCGGTCATGCTGCGAATAGCTGCGCTGCAAGACCTGTTGGTAGAGGAAGGCCTTGCTCAGGACCTCGTCGGCATGTGCCAGCAACACCTCCAGCACACGGTACTCACTGGCCGTCAAACCCGCCCACTGCCCCTGGTAGCGCACATCGCCACGCTGTTCGTCGAGACACAGGCCGGCGTACTCGCTGCGTACTTGCCGGGTCTGGCGCTCGTAGGCGACCCGCCGCAACACCGCGGCAATGCGCACGGCCATTTCCTCGAGGCTGAATGGCTTGGCCAGGTAGTCGTCGGCGCCCTGGCTGAAGCCAGCAATACGCTGCTGCTCAGCGCCCAGCGCCGACATCATGATCACCGGCACCGCACTGCTCTGCCGCAGGCTGGCAAGGAATGCCAGGCCGTCCTGCCCCGGCAGCAGGATATCCAGCAGCAGCAGGTCGAACGGCTGTGCGGCAAGACGCTGGCGCGCACTCTGGGTGTCCGCGCAATGCTCGACGGTAAATCCCCGACGACGCAGGTCATCACACAACGGACCAGCCAACAGCGGGTCATCCTCAACCGCCAGAATGCGCGCAGTAGGAGACAGATTCATATGCAAACCTAAATGCAAATACTTTCAAATTATTTACTATGCCAAAAACCGCTGCAGATTCCTATGCACGGACTGGCTAAACTGCACCCAGACCTCAGGGAGTAGCTAACGTGTTCAAGGATCTTGGCATCAAGGGCCGGGTAGTCATGCTGACCCTGCTGCCCAGTTGTCTGCTGGCATTGCTGCTGGGGGGATATTTCTCCTGGCTGCACTTCCAGCAGCTGCATGCGCAACTGCAGCAACGCGGCAACCTGCTCGCCGAGCAGATCGCCCGCGACACTGCGCGCCCCCTGCAGCGCCAGGATTTGCCACGCCTGCAGGAAATCATCCAGCAGGCCTTGCAACAGGACGATGTCCGCGCCTTGCGCCTCAGCGACCCGCAGCGCATACCCTTGCTGCAAGCTGGCCCACGCCTGCTGCCCAGCCAGGCGCCGACCCAGGGCTGGCACAGGGTTGCCACCGGTAACGGCGAAGCCTGGCGTCTGTTACTACCGATCCTCGATCAGCACCTGAGCACTACTCCGACACGGGGTGAGGAGCAGTTGCTGGGCTGGCTGGAACTGGAACTGTCCCAGGAGCACGCCCTGCTGCTTGGCTATCGCCATCTGCTCGGTGCCTTGCTGTTCAGCCTCGCCGCCCTGCTCGGCGGCACCCTGCTGGCCTTGCGCCTGGGCCGCGCCATCGAGCAGCCGCTGCAACATATCCAGCAAGGCGTGGCACGCCTTAGCGAGGGCCATCTGGATACCCGCCTGCCCCACCTGGGCAGCCATGACCTGGATGCCTTGGCCAGCGGCATCAACCGTATGGCGGAAAGCCTGCAGGACGCCCAGGAAGAGCTGTACAACAGCATCGAGCAGGCCACCGAGGACGTCCGGCAGAATCTGGAAACCATCGAGATCCAGAACATCGAACTGGACCTGGCGCGCAAGGAAGCCCTGGAAACCAGTCGCATCAAATCCGAATTCCTCGCCAACATGAGCCATGAGATACGCACTCCGCTCAACGCCATGCTCGGCTTCACCCAGCTCCTGCAAAAGAGCAGCCTGACGGCACGACAGCGCGACTACCTGGATACCATCGAGGAGTCGACCAACAACCTGCTAGCGATCATCAACGGCATCCTCGACATCTCGAAGATCGAAGCCGGACGGCTGATCCTCGATAACAGCCCGTTCAACCTGCGCGATCTGATCCAGGACTGTCTCACCGTATTTGCCCCCAACGCGCATGCCAAGCATCTGGAACTGATCTGCCTGGTCTACCGCGACACTCCGCTGCACTTGCTCGGCGACTCGCTGCGCCTGCGCCAGGTACTCAGCAACCTGATCAGCAATGCCATCAAGTTCACCGAGCACGGTGACATCGTGGTTCGCGCCATGCTCGAAGACCTGCATGACGACCGTGCGCAATTGCGCATCAGCGTGCAGGACAGCGGTATCGGGGTGACTGAACAGGACCAACAGCAGTTGTTCCGCGCCTTCAGCCAGGCCGACAACTCGCTGACTCGCCAGGCTGGCGGCAGCGGTCTGGGCCTGGCCATTTCCAAGCAACTGATCGAGCTGATGGGCGGTGAAATTGGCCTGGAAAGTGTTCCTGGCCAAGGTGCGGAGTTCTGGATCAGCCTCAGCCTGCCGCTGGCCCGTGCCGACGCCGAAGACCTTGCCGGACAACTGGCTGGACGCCGCAGCATCATGCTGGAAGCCCATCCATTGGCCGCCCAGGCGCTGCAACACCAACTGGAAGATTGTGGCCTGCAGGTACAGCTGGCCAGCAGCCTGGCGGACCTGCTCGAACAGGTCGGCCGCGCCGCCAGCAGCGCCGAGCCCATCGCCTGCGCCGTCATCGCCGCCCGCCTGGCCGAACTGCCGGCCAACCAGTTGGCCCGGCATGTCCAGCAACTGCGCCAGCTCAACTGCCAGACACTGGTCCTGTGCCCTACCAACGAACAGGCCAGCTACCAGCAGCAGGTGGATGAGCAACTGCCGGTGCTGGGCAAACCACTGTGCACCAGCAAATTACAGAAAACCCTGACCGCGCTGCTTACCGGACATACCCCGGGCCCCCAGCACGGCCCGCTGCTACCCGGCATCACCCTCGATGTACTGTGTGTCGATGACAATCCAGCCAACCTGCGCCTGGTGAAAACCCTGCTGGAAGATCTCGGCGTACGCGTCTGCGCGGTAGAGGGCGGCCAGCAGGCCGTGGACGCCTGCGCCCAGCAACACTTCGACCTGATCTTCATGGACGTGCAGATG
This sequence comes from Pseudomonas fluvialis, assembly GCF_002835605.1. Taxonomy (NCBI): domain Bacteria; kingdom Pseudomonadati; phylum Pseudomonadota; class Gammaproteobacteria; order Pseudomonadales; family Pseudomonadaceae; genus Pseudomonas; species Pseudomonas fluvialis. The sequence continues at coordinate 123,837 of NZ_PIYS01000005.1, forward strand.
CCCGGCATGGATGGTCGGCAGGCCACGCAACTGATTCGCCAGCAGGAACAGCACAGCGGACGCAGCACGACCCCCATCGTCGCGCTGACCGCGCACGCCCTGCATGATGAAAAGCGTCAGCTGCTGCAAAGCGGCATGGACGATTACCTGAGCAAACCCATCAGTACCCGACAACTTAGCCAGACCCTGCTCAAGTGGAGCAGCCAACACCTTACGCACAGCGTGGTACCCACCGACCAGCCACTGCCGGACCTCAGCGCGTTGCCCCTGTTCGATGCCGAGGAAGGCCTGCTCCTGGCCGCCGGCAAGACCATGCTGGCCGCTGACATGCTCGACATGCTGCTCGGCGGCCTGGCCGACGATCGCACAGCGATCCGCCAGGCGCGTGAGGACAATGCCCGCGAGCTGCTGCTGGAGCGCGTGCATCGCCTGCACGGCGCAACCCGCTATTGTGGCGTGCCGCAGTTACGCCAAGCCTGCCAGCACTGCGAAACCCTGCTCAAGCAGAATGCCCCGGAAAGCGGCGCCGCCCTGGATACCCTCGACCAGGCCATTGCGGCCCTGCTGGACAACGCCGGCCAACTGAGCTCACCACACCCTGCATGAGGCAACCACCATGCGCGTCATTCTGTTCAGCAGCCAGGCTTACGACCAGGCCAGCTTTACCGCCGCCGAAGCGGACAGTGGACTGCAACTGCACTTTCACAGCAGCCGCCTGGATGCCAGCACCGCGGCCCTGGCCCAAGGCTACGAGGTGGTCTGCCCATTCATCAACGACCAGCTCGACGCCACGGTGCTTACCCAGCTGCACGCCGGGGGCACACGACTGATCGCCCTGCGCTCGGCAGGCTACAACCATGTCGACCTGGCCGCAGCGCAGCGCCTGGGGCTCTGCGTGGTGCGCGTGCCGGCCTATTCGCCACACGCCGTGGCCGAGCATGCCCTGGCCCTGATCCTGGCACTCAACCGGCATGTCCACCGCGCCTACAACCGCACCCGCGAGGGCGACTTCAGCCTGCATGGGCTGATTGGCTTCGACATCGCCGGCAAGACTGTGGGCATCGTCGGCTGCGGACAGATCGGTCTGGTATTTGCCCGTTTGATGCAGGGCTTCGGCTGCCAGCTGCTGGCTTTCGACCCCCAGCCCGACCCAGCCTTCACCGTGCTGGGCGGGCGCTATGTGGCACTTGATGAGCTATTTGCCGACAGCGACATTATCAGCCTGCACTGCCCGCTCAACACGCACAGCCATCACCTGGTCGACGCTGCACGCCTGGCGCGCATGAAGCGCGGCGCCATGCTGATCAACACCGGACGCGGCGCGCTGATCGATACCCCGGCCCTGATCGGCGCCCTGAAAAGTGGCCAACTCGGCTATCTGGGCCTGGATGTCTACGAGGAGGAAGCCCAGCTGTTCTTCGCCGACCGCTCCGATCTGCCACTGCAGGACGACGTGCTGGCACGCCTGCTGACGTTCCCCAACGTGATCATCACGGCACACCAGGCTTTTCTCACCCACGAAGCCTTGGCAGCCATTGCCCGTACCACGCTGGACAACATCCGCCACTGGCAGGCCGGCCAGCCGCGCAACCAGGTGCAGGCCTGAAAGCCTATTTGTCGCTTGGCAGGGCGCGGACAGGCCACTAGCATCTGTGTCTTTCCCGCCGCCCGGACCCACCTGCGCCATGGCCGAACACGATTTTCGCTACAGCCTGCTTTCTCCCCAGCACACCCTGACCGAGTGCCGTGCCCTGTCCCCTGGGCACTACCAGGTCACCGGCAACGGCGGCTCGATCCAGGCCGGCGATACCCTGTTGGTCACGCTCAAGGGCAGTCGTGAGCTGTTCATGCGCCTGCAGGTGGAAAAAGTACGCCACCTGATCAACCCGCCCGGACAGTGGCTGGCGGTAACCCGCGGGCCGTCCTTCCGCGAGTTGGCTATCCTCAACTGGCAGGTGCATTGCGACAGCTGCCAGCGCGTCCTCGATTTCGAATTTGCCGTGGATGCCAGCCTTGGCGAAGCGGTCCGCCCCACCGCCGCCAACGCACGCCTGGCCGAACTGGGCTGGCACAGCCAGCAACAACAGCACCTGTGCCCTGCCTGCCACACGGAGAACCACGCATGAGCCGTCATTTCGCCTGCCTACTGGCCGTCGCCCTGCTCGGCGGTTGCGCCAGTCAACCCGATGGCCTGCCCGAAGAGCGCGCCCTGCGCGTGGAATGGATCGGCGAGCGACCACTGATTGATCGCAGCCATCTGACCATTACCCTGGGTGCCGATGGCCGCGCCTATGGCACCGCAGGCTGCAACCACTGGTTCGCCAGCTACCAGCTGCACGGTCAGCACCTGCGTTTTGCGCAGCCCGGAAGCACGCGCAAGCTCTGCGCGCCGGCATTGATGGAACAGGAACAGCGCTTTCTGGAAGCCCTGAGCCAAGTCGAACGCTGGGATATCTCGCCGATCGAGCAAATCCGCCTGTGGCCGGCCAACGGCAAGCCGATCCGCCTATGGCCCGAACGCCCCTGAAAGCACAACCCGCCTAGAACAGCTCCAGCTGCTGCAAACGTGTGCTCCGGTCAACCAGGCGCACACCCAGGCCCAGCAGCCGCACCGGCTTGTTGCCCCGGGCAAAGGCCGCGTTGAGGAGCAGCGCATAGCTCTGCGCATCGTGTCCGGCCCCGGCCTGCTCCAGAGTAGTCAGGGTAAAGTCGTGAAACTTCACTTTGACGAACGGCTTGCCGGCCAGATAGCGGCTGTCCAGCCGGGCCATGCGTCGCTGCAAGCTTTCCAGCAGTGCCGGCAGCTGCGCCAGGCAACTGCTAAGGTCGGGCAGATCCTTGTCAAAGGTATGTTCGACACTCACCGACTGACGCGCGCTGTCCGCCTGCACCGGTCGCTCGTCGCGGCCACGCGCCAATTGGTAGAGACGCTCGCCAAAACGCCCGAACTCGCGCAGCAAATCCAAACGCGACCACTCCTGCAGGTCGGCACAAGTTTGCAAGCCAAGGCGCGCCATACGCTCCGCGGTGACCTTGCCCACGCCATGCAGTTTGGCCACCGGCAAGGTCGCGACAAAGTCGGCCACCTGCTCTGGAGTAATCACGAACAGTCCGTCGGGCTTGCGCCAGTCGCTGGCAATCTTGGCCAGGAACTTGTTCGGCGCCACGCCCGCCGACACGGTGATCTGCAACTGGCTGCGAATGCGCTGACGCATCTCCTCGGCCATGCGCGTGGCACTGCCGGCACAATGCGGACTGTCACTAACGTCCAGATAGGCCTCATCCAGCGACAGCGGCTCGATCAGTTCGCTGTAATCACGCAGGATGGTGTGTATTTCCTGCGACACAGCCTTGTAGACGTCCATACGCGGCTTGACGATCCGCAGGTCCGGGCACAGCTTGAGTGCCTGCGCGCTGGACATGGCCGAGCGCACCCCCCAGGCGCGCGCCTCGTAATTGCAGGTAGCAATCACCCCACGACGCTCCGCAGGACCACCTACGGCCAGCGGCCGACCACGCAAGACAGGATCGTCGCGCATCTCGATGGCAGCGTAAAAACAGTCGCAGTCAACGTGAATGATCTTGCGCACAGCGCCTCCGGCAAAACGCCACAGGCCAGGCATGGCGCGGCCTGGCGGAAGCTCAGTGTATCACTGGCAGCAGCTAAGCCTCTGAACAAAATAGCTTTTTCCACAGGAATAGGTTGACAGAGCGCCGCTTGTACGTAGAATGGCCGGCGCGGGATGGAGCAGTCTGGTAGCTCGTCGGGCTCATAACCCGAAGGTCGTAGGTTCAAATCCTGCTCCCGCAACCAGTTTTCTCGGAAAGCCACTCTTCGGAGTGGCTTTTTCGTTTTCGCGCTCTTGATTCAATCAATTTATCAATTCGCAAATATCGATTGACAAAGTACAAGCAATCGATAGAATGGCCGCCGCGGGATGGAGCAGTCTGGTAGCTCGTCGGGCTCATAACCCGAAGGTCGTAGGTTCAAATCCTGCTCCCGCAACCAGTTTAGTGCCAGGCCCTGACTGCAACCCAGTCAGGGCCTGGTTTTTTATTGAACCTTGAAAAGCGTGCACTGCCCGCCTGGTTCATCTCACTTCGCCGATGCGCGATCTTCGCCCAGCCAGTTGCTTGCACAGCGCTGGACGAATCCGCAGCCGCCAGCCAGGACCTTGCCTGGTCGCGGCCAGCCTGTCACGCAACTGACGCATCGCGCTGCTAGCGTTCCTCTCACGCACAACACAGGCCCAGGCCCGACGTGCCACACAGGGACCCGCCGGAAAGGCTCCATCCGGGAACTTTTCCGCCACCCACCGCTCCGACAAGGACTATCCGGCTCACCTCGCCGGTTCGGACGGAACAATCGCGACCACAAGTCGCCTTGCACTCTTAAAGGAATACCGCATGTCTATCCAACAACAAGCACAACGTGCCATCCATACCCTGCACCAGGCCTTCGCCCCCATGCAGTGCCTGATCGCCGCACAAAGCCGCAAGGGCAGCTTCAGCTTCACACTGCTCGACGCCCAGGGCGTGGCCCGCCGCAGCGAGCGCCTCTACCCCGAGCACTTTGCCGACCAGCAACGTCTGCAGGCAGTGATTGAACGGACCCGCCAGTCGCTGCGCGCCTGAGCATCCGTTAAGCCTCAGTTAAGCCAGCTCGACTAAGCTGGGAACACCCCTCCCGAGGATTGTCCCATGAGCTGGAAAAATACCCCCGCACGCTACGGTCACCTGTCCATTGCCCTGCACTGGCTGATGCTACTGTTATTCATCGGCGTCTACGCCTGCATCGAATTGAAAGGCAACTTTCCCAAGGGCAGCGAACCCCGCGAATTGCTCAAACAGTGGCACTTCATGCTGGGACTGAGCATTTTTGCCCTGGTCTGGCTGCGCCTGACGGCGCGCCTGATTGCGCCGACGCCGGCCATCGTCCCACCACTGCCGCGCTGGCAGGCCCGTGTCGCCAACCTGATGCACCTGGCGTTGTATGGCCTGATGATCGGCGCGCCGCTAGCCGGCTGGATGATCCTCAGCGCCGCCGACAAACCGATCCCCTTCTACGGCCTGCAACTGCCCGCCCTGATCGCCCCCGACCAACAACTGGCCGGGCAGATCAAGGAAGCCCACGAGCTGTTTGGCCAGTTCGGCTACCTGCTGATTGGCGGACATGCCCTAGCCGCGCTGGTGCATCACTACCTGCAGCGCGACAACACCTTGACCCGCATGCTCCCCACCCGCCGCAGCCACTGAAGCGCGTCGGCAGACGACGCTGGCCAAGCGCGGCCGACGCCGCTAGAATTGCGCGTTTTTTGATCAGCGGCGCCGTTGGCGCCTGCCACGTCCGCCAGAGGTATCCATGACCAGCACCTCCTCGCCGAAAGTCGGCTTTGTTTCCCTTGGCTGCCCCAAGGCCACGGTCGACTCCGAGCGCATCCTCACCCAGCTGCGCCAGGAGGGTTACCAGATCGTGCCCACCTACGAGGACGCCGATGTGGTGGTGGTCAACACCTGTGGCTTCATCGACAGCGCCAAGGCCGAGTCACTGGACACCATCGGCGAGGCCATCGCCGAGAATGGCAAGGTCATCGTCACCGGCTGCATGGGCGTGGCCGAGGACGCCATCCGCAATGTGCATCCCAGCGTACTCGCGGTTACCGGCCCGCAGCAGTACGAGCAGGTGGTACAGGCGGTGCATGAAGTGGTACCGCCGAAGATCGACCACGATCCGTTTGTCGACCTGGTTCCACCGCAGGGCATCAAGCTGACCCCGCGCCACTATGCCTATCTGAAGATTTCCGAAGGCTGCAACCACAGCTGCAGCTTCTGCATCATCCCCTCGATGCGCGGCAAGCTGGTCAGCCGCCCGGTCGGCGAGGTGCTCTCCGAAGCCGAACGCCTGGTCAAGGCCGGCGTCAAGGAAATCCTGGTGATCAGCCAGGACACCAGCGCCTATGGCGTCGACCTCAAGTACAAGATGGACTTCTGGGACGGCCAGCCGATCAAGAGCCGCCTGCTCGAACTCTGCGAAGCCCTTGGCAAGATGGGTGTGTGGGTACGCCTGCACTATGTCTACCCCTACCCGAATGTCGACGACCTGATTCCGCTGATGGCCGCCGGGAAGATCCTTCCTTACCTGGACATCCCCTTCCAGCACGCCAGTCCCAAGGTGCTCAAGGCTATGAAGCGCCCGGCCTTCGAGGATCAGACTCTGCAGCGTATCAAGCGCTGGCGAGAGATTTGCCCCGAGTTGACCATCCGCTCCACCTTCATCGTTGGCTTCCCCGGCGAAACCGAGGAAGACTTCCAGTACCTGCTCGACTGGCTGAGCGAAGCGCAGCTGGATCGTGTCGGCTGTTTCCAGTACAGCCCGGTAGACGGTGCCCCGGCCAACGAGCTGGGCCTGGAGCCGGTAGCCGACGAGATCAAGCAGGCCCGTTGGGAGCGCTTCATGGCCCATCAGCAGGCCATCAGCGCACAGCGCCTGCAAGCCAAGATTGGCCGCGAGATCGAAGTGCTGGTCGATGAAGTGGACGAGGAAGGCGCCGTGGCGCGCTCCTGGGCGGATGCGCCGGAAATCGACGGTAGCGTGTTCATCGACGCGCCCCAGCTGCAACCAGGTGACAAGGTACGCGTGCGCATCGTCGATGCCGACGAATACGACCTGTGGGCCGAGCTGGTCTGAAGCCTCACCGCTGAACCTGAGGGCCGGCCGTGTCGGCCCTGTTCCATTGCCAGCCGGGTGACTCTCCCCGGCACCGAGACCCTGCATGTCTGAGACCCAACGCCTGTCCAAGCGCCTGATCGCCCTGATCGGCTGTTCGCGCCGCGAAGCCGAGTTGTACATCGAGGGTGGCTGGGTCACGGTCGACGGCATCGTGGTCGACCAGCCGCAATTTGCCGTCGGCAACCAGCAGGTCAGCCTGCTGCCGGGAGCACGCGCCGAAGCCCTGCCGGAAGTGAGCCTGTTGTGGCACCAGCCCGCCCTACCTGACAGCCAGAGCGAGCTGCGCGATGACCAGCACTGGGCGGATGATCCCAGCCCGCTGCGGCCCCTCAAGGCACATCTCAAGCGTCAGCAGCAGGCCCTGCCGCTGCCCGCCGGGGCCTCCGGCCTGGTGCTGTTCAGTCAGGACTGGCGTACCCTGCGCAAGCTGCGCGAAGACGCTGCCCGCCTGGAGCAAGAGTTCATTATCGCGGTGCGTGGCGAGCTGGCTCCCGGCGGACTGGAGCGCCTGCGCCAGGGTATCTCGTGGCAAGGCCGCCCGCTGCCACGCTGCAAGGCCAGCTGGCAGAACGAAAGCCATCTGCGTCTAGTCCTCAAGCAGCCCGGCGAGCATTGCCTGCAGCAACTGTGCGCGAGCGTAGGCCTGCATGTCGCCACGCTGAAACGCATCCGCGTCGGCGGCGTCAGCATGGGCAAACTGCCGGCCGGGCAATGGCGCTACCTGGGCGAACGCGAGCGCTTCTAGCCCTGCGACCGACGGTCGCACGATTCCTGACCGAGGCGCCAATCGGTAAGATGCGCCATCGTTCGCCGACCCAATGGAATCGACACCATGAGCAATACCCGCGAATTTGCCGCCATGCCGGATGCCCAGGGCTTCTTCGGCCCCTATGGTGGCCAGTACGTTCCGCCCGAACTAAAACAGGCCATGGACGACATCAACCGCGCCTATGAGGAAATCCGCCAGCGCGCCGATTTCCAGGAAGAACTGGCCAGCCTGTTCGCCGACTATGTCGGCCGCCCCAGCCCGATCTTCCACGCCCGCCGTCTGTCCAGTCAGCTAGGTGGTGCGCAGATCCATCTGAAGCGCGAAGACCTCAATCACACCGGCGCCCACAAGATCAATCACTGCCTGGGCGAGGCCCTGCTGGCCAAGTTCATGGGCAAGCAGAAAGTCATCGCCGAAACTGGCGCCGGACAGCATGGCGTGGCGCTGGCCACCGCTTGCGCATTAGTCGGCATTCCCTGCGAGATCCACATGGGCCAGGTGGATATCGAGAAGGAACACCCCAACGTCACCAAGATGAAGATCCTCGGCTGCAAGCTGGTGCCAGTGACTCGCGGTGCGGCAACCCTCAAGGAAGCGGTGGACAGTGCCTTCGAGGAATACCTCAAGGACCCGCACAACTACATCTACGCCATCGGCTCGGTGGTCGGCCCGCATCCGTTCCCGAAGATGGTCCGCGATTTCCAGGCCATCATCGGCAATGAGGCACGCGAGCAGTTTCTCAGCCGGCATGGCCGCCTGCCTGACTATGTGAGCGCCTGTGTGGGCGGTGGCTCCAACGCCATGGGCATGTTCACCGCGTTCCTCGCCGATGAGGCTGTCAACCTGGTCGGCGTGGAACCTGCCGGCGAAGGGCTGGAGCGCGAAGGCCGACATTCGGCCACGCTGAGCAAAGGTAAGCCAGGCCAGCTGCATGGCATGGCCTGCTACGTGCTGGAAGATGCCCAGGGCCAGCCGGCCGCCGTGCACTCGATCGCCTCCGGGCTGGATTACCCCGGGGTCGGCCCGCAGCACAGCTACCTGAAGGATATTGGCCGGGTCAGCTACCAGACCGCCACCGACCAGGAATGCCTGGAGGCCTTCATGACTCTGTCGCGCGTGGAAGGCATCATCCCCGCCCTGGAAAGTGCGCATGCCGTGGCCTGGGCCATGCGCGTAGCGCCCAGCCTGCCAGCCGACCAGCACATCCTGGTCAACCTGTCCGGGCGTGGCGACAAGGATGCCGACTACGTCGCCAATCTGCTCGGTCTGTAGCCCTCCGCCACGGCAAGCGGCTCGACCGGCGCCGCGCCGCGGGGTATAAAATCGCCCCCGGCGCAGCGCGCCCCATCAAGGATGATCCATGCACCCTGTCTTCCCCGCCGCTTCGCTACTGGCCGCCCTGCTCCTGCTGGGCAGCGCTCTGAGCCACGCCGGCGAACCGGCTAGCCAGTGCTTCGGCAGCACCGCCGTCGGGCGCCTGGAGAACGGCTGGGCATTGCCCGGCGAAGGACCCAATTTCCAGGCCTATAGCCAGTTGGCGGCACTCGCCGGACGCACCTACGTACACAGCCAGGTGCATGCCGTGGTGGTCGATGCCTACGCCCGCCTGCAGCAGAGCGCGCCCGAGGTACGCTACGTCTACGGCGAGACGGGTTGGCGGCAAGGCGGTCCCTTTGCCCCGCACAAAACCCACCAGAACGGCCTGTCCGTCGACTTTTTTGTCCCCGTGCGCAATGCCCAGGGCGACAGCGCGCTGCTGCCCATCGGCCTGGACAATCGCCTGGGCTACGACATCGAGTTCGACCAGCAGGGCCGTTATGCCGCCCTGCACATCGACTACCCGGCCATGGCCCGGCACCTCTGGGCCCTGCACGCCGCCGCGCGCCAGCAGGGTATCGCCATCCAGCGAGTGATCTTCGACCCAGTGCTGCTCGCCCAACTACTGGCCAGCAAGGAAGGCCGCGGCCTGGACAAGGTCATGTACTTCTCACCCAACAAGCCCTGGGTGCGCCATGACGAGCACTACCACATCGACTTCCAGCTGCCCTGCAAGCCTTAGCCGGCCATTACCTGGACAGCGGCGCTGGGCAACGGCCTGGCAGCCAGGCTCAATCCTCCAGTAAGGCCCGCAACAGCGCCAGACTGGCCTGCTGGCGCTGGCTGTCGCGGTAGAGCAGGCCTACCTGCAAGGCGATCGGCGGCTCGCTGATCGGCTTCCACAACAGCTGCTGATTGGCATGCAGGCGCTGGGCACGGGCCGGCAGTACGCTGGCCAGGCCGGTGTGCGCCAGGCTGTCGAGAATCCCGGCAATATGGTTGAGCTCGGCACGCAGCCGCGGCCGCCGCCCTTCGCGGGCCAGCTGTTCCTGCCAGACCTGGCGCACCCGGAACTCCTCGCCCAGCAACAGCATCGGCTGCTCGGCGGCCTGCGCCAGCGACACCTTGCGAAATGCCTGCAGCGCATGCCCGGGCGCCACCACCAGCTGCAGCTCGTCCTCGTAGAGCAGCTGCCCATGCAGGGCGGACTGGCGCGGCGGCAGGTAGCTGATGCCGATGTCCAGGCTGCCGGCCAGCAGGCGTCGTTCGATCTCCGCCGCCGACAGCTCATGGATCTGCACCAGCCAATGCGGCTGACGCTGCTGTAAACGTTCCAGCAAAGCTGGCACCAGGCTGGCATTGACCGTTTGCAAAACCCCCAGGGCCAGGGTCTGGCTGGCCTGCCCGCGAAACACCTGCAGCGCCTCGCGGGTACGTTCGGCAGCGCGCAGCAGTTCCCGGGCATGGCCATACAGGCTGTGCGCCGCCAGCGTGGGGCTGAGCCCACGCCCCTGGCGCTGAAACAGCTCCACCTGCAGGTCCTCCTGCAGATGCCGCATCTGCTGCGAGAGCGCCGGTTGCGACAAACACAACCGTTCGGCGGCGCGCCCGACATGGGCTTCCTCGTAGAGCGCGACGAAATAGCGCAACTGGCGCAAATCCATAAGCATTCCTTATGAAAAAAACTGCTATTTCCAAATAGTAGCTGAGCGAGCCGACTTTTAGACTGCCTTAAAAACCAGCTATCCAGTAGCCATCCAGCGAACCACACGCGGGGTCATCATGCAGATTTGCGGCGTTTACTTAGGAAAAACCAAAGAAATTTACCCAGACCTGCTCAGCGCCATCGACAAGCAGCCGGCTCTCGGCGAGCTCTGGCTGGACAACCTCGGCCTGCGTGGCGACGAGCAGGCCGACAGTCGCGTGCATGGCGGCAGCGAGCGTGCACTGCATCACTACCCGGCCGAGCACTACGCGTATTGGCAGCAGCACTTCCCCGCACAGGCCTGGCAGGCGCCGGCCTTTGGGGAAAACCTTTCCAGCCTGGGCCTTGTGGAAAGCCAGGTGTGTATCGGCGACATTTTCAGCTGGGGCGAAGCCGTGCTGCAGGTCAGCCAGCCCCGCTCGCCCTGCTACCGCCTGTGGCGGCGCTGGAACCTCGCCGAGCTGCCCCAGCTCATGCAGGACAACGGCCGGTGCGGCTGGCTGTACCGCGTGCTGCAGCCGGGACGGGTCAGTGCCACGGCGCGCTGGCAGCGGCTGCAGGGCGATGGCCAGCGCCTGAGCGTGGCCGAAGCCCTGCATCACTACTTGCAGGCTCCGTTGCAGCGCGACGGCCTGCAGCGCCTGGCCGACTGCGCAACACTGACCCCGCGCTGGCGCCAGACCGCCGCCGAGCGCCTGCGCAGCGGCTGCGTCGAAGACTGGCAGCGGCGCCTCACCGGCGTAGCCAGCGAGGCGAGGCAATGAGCGACTACCAGATCAGCCTGTATGCCCAGGACGTGCTGCTGACCTGCATGCCGGTCAGCGCCCGCCACTACCCGACGCTGCTGGCCCTGCTGCGCCAGCGCTTTAGCGAACAGCAGGGCTTTACCCTGCAGGTACAGCGCCGCCACGAAGTACGCCGACTGATCGAGCAGGGGCCGGCTGGCATTCGCCTGCTCGGCGTGGACTATCACCTGGAGACAGTTACCGATGAACAGCCCTGAGCCACACCACTACCTGATGCAGACCTGCCAGCGCCCGCCACAGTGCTTCGTCGCCGGCCAGGGCTCCTGGCTGGAAGATCAGCAGGGGCGCCGCCTGCTCGACTTCACCCAGGGCTGGGCAGTCAACAGCCTGGGGCACAGCCCGCAGGCAGTGGTCCAGGCGCTCTGCACGCAGGCCGCCCAACTGATCAACCCCGGCCCCGGCCTGTACAACGCCCCGGCGCTGGCCCTCGCCGCGCGACTCTGCCAGGCCACGGGGTTCGACCAGGCGTATTTCCTCAACAGCGGCGCCGAAGCCAACGAAGGGGCGATCAAGCTGGCGCGCAAGTGGGGGCAGCTGCACAAGCCAGGCGCCTGGCGGATTGTCACCCTGCAGCACAGTTTCCACGGACGCACCCTGGCCACCATGGCCGCCTCCGGCAAGCCGGCCTTCGCCACGCTGTTCGAGCCCAAGCCGGACGGCTTCGACAAGGTGCCGCTAAACGACCTGCCCGCCCTGGCCGCCTGCCTGGGCCACGAGCACGTGGCGGTGCTGCTCGAACCCGTGCAGGGTGAAGCCGGCGTACGGCTAGCCGACCCGCACTATCTGCAAGGCGTGGCACGCCTGTGCCGTGAACGCCAGGCCCTGTTGATTCTCGACGAGGTACAAACCGGCATGGGACGCTGCGGCGCACTGCTCGCCGCCCAGCACTACGGGATACAGGCCGACATCCTCACCCTTGGCAAAGGCCTGGGTGGCGGCGTGCCACTGGCCGCACTGCTGGCGCGCAACGCCGCCTGCTGCTTCGCCCCCGGCGAGCAGGGAGGCACCTACCATGGCAACCCGCTGATGTGTGCCGTCGGTCTGGCGGTACTGGAGCAGCTGCTGAGTGATGGTTTCCTCGCCCAGGTGCGCGAGCGCGCCGCGCAACTGCAGGAAGGCCTGGCTCAGCTGGCCGAGCGTTTTGCCCTGGGCCAGCCGCGCGGCCTGGGCCTGTTGCAGGCGCTGCCCTTGCCCGCCGGCAACGCCGCCGAGCTGGCCCACCAGGCCCAGCAGCATGGCTTGCTGGTCAATGCGGCACAGCCGGACGTGCTGCGTTTTTCCCCAGCCCTGAATGTCACGGCCCATGAAGTGGAACTGGCCCTGGGCTGCCTGGAAAAGGCCCTGCACAGCCTGGCACACGGAAATACTTTGTAAAAATCCAGTAAAAATTGACGAGAATCATTATCAGCAGCAAGCGCAGCGCATTAGCATGGACACCTGTTCATTACCACGCTAACGGAGTTGCTCCATGTCTCGTCTTGCCCTGCTTCCCCTGGCTGCCCTGCTGGCAGCCGGCAGCCTGCACGCCAAGGAATACCCGATTGGTGAGCCGCAGCAATGTGGCGGCCTGGAAATCGGCGCGGTGTACCTGCAGCCTATCGAAATGGACCCACCCGGCGTCATGCGCGCCGCTGCGGAATCCGACGTGCACATGGAAGCCGATATCAGCGCGCTGGAAAACAACCCGCAAGGCTTCCAGGAAGGCAGTTTCGTGCCCTACCTGAATGTCAGCTACATCCTCAGCAAGGTCGGCGGGCAGACCCAGCAGGGTGACTTCCACGCCATGGTGGCCAATGACGGCCCGCACTACGGCGACAACATCAAGCTGCAAGGGCCGGGCAAGTACCAGCTGACCTACATCATCACCCCACCCGGCGCCCAGGCGAATGCACATGGCGGGCATGACTTTGGCCGGCATACCGACAAGGAAACCGGCGTGCAGCCCTGGTTCGAGCGGTGCGAACTGAAGTACGAGTTCACCTATGCCGGCATCGGCAAGAAAGGCGGCTACTGATCGCCGCCGGCAGGTACGCCATGCGCTGCCTGCCGCTGCTTGCTTTCCCCGGGGCGCGTCCGCAGAGGTCGCGCCCGCTGTCGTTTGTGGAGCCTGAACATGCGTCATGTGATTTTCCTGCTGGCCACCCTGGGCCTGGCCAGCACCAGCCAGGCCGCCGGCCTGCCCACCTACGAACTGCACGTCAGGGATGGCCAGTTCACCCCGCCGCGCCTGCAAGTACCTGCCGGCCAGCGCTTCAAGATCATCGTCAAGAACGTCGGCACAGGCCCCATCGAGTTCGAAAGCACCCCGCTGCGCGTGGAAAAGGTGCTGTCTCCCGGTGCCCAGTCGTTCGTGGTGATTCACCCGTTGAAACCCGGGCGCTACCCGTTTTTCGACGAGTTCCGCATGGACCTGCCCGAAGGCGAGATCATCGCCCAGTGATTCACCCCCTGCTCAGAGGCGCGCGGTGCGCCGCAGTCGAGGAGACCAACCATGGGCCAAGCCCTGTTCATCGTCTGGCGTGAAAGCATCGAAGCACTGCTGGTCGTCGGTATTCTGTATGCCTGGTTGCAGCGACAACCGGATAACCGCCTGGCCATACGTCACCTGTGGGGTGGCGTAGCCCTTGGCCTGGGCCTGGCCAGCCTGCTAGGCGCGACCATGATGCTGGCCGGCAGCTGGCTCAACGACAGTGCCGGCGAATGGTTCCAGGCCGGCATGACCTTGTGCGCCAGCCTGCTGATCCTGCATATGCTGGCCTGGATGGCGCGGCACGGCCGACAACTCCGCCGCGAGCTGGAAAGCCAGGCCGGCAGCGCTCTGCAGGAGGGCCGCTACCTGAGCCTGATGCTACTGGTCATGCTGGCCATTGCCCGGGAAGGCAGCGAAACGGTGATATTCCTCTACGGGGTCGGCAGCCAGCCGGGCACCGAACTGGCCGGTTTCATCACGGGTGGCCTGCTCGGCCTGCTGCTCGGCCTGCTGTGCTTCTACCTGCTGCAACAAAGCAGCAAGGTGATTGGCTGGCAGGTGTTCTTCCGGGTCAGTGAAGTGCTGTTGCTGCTACTCGGCTGCGCCATGCTGATGGCCAGCCTTGATCGCATCAGCGGCCAGCTGATGGGCATGGAGCTCCCCGAGTATGCCTATGGGCTGCTGGGTGATGCGCTATGGGATAGCTCGGCGCTGCTCGACGACGGCTCGCGGGGCGGCATGCTGATCGCCAGCCTGACCGGCTACCGGGCCATGCCGTCGCTGTTCGCCGTGCTCGGCCTGGCCGCCTACTGGGCGCTGGCCGTGCGCTTGCTGCGGCGCCCCAAGCCGCACCCGCTGTACCAGGAAGCACGCGGATGAACGCCCTACTGCAAGACCGCCTGGCGGCCCTCGGCGATGCCATGCGCCAGCACGCCCGGCTGATCCGCCGCCTGCAATGGCTGGTCGTGCTGTTCTACGCCGTATTACTGGTCATCCCCGCCCTGCTGCCGCTGCCGGATGGCCAGGCACGCCTGCTGGACAATCTGACTGTATTCGCCCAGTTCGTGTTCTGGGGTATCTGGTGGCCGTTCGTATTGCTGTCGATGGTGCTGTTCGGCCGTCTGTGGTGCGGCACTCTGTGCCCGGAAGGCTCGCTCAGCGAGTGGGCCAGCGAACGCGGCCTGGGACGCGGCACACCGCGCTGGCTACGCTGGGGCGGCTGGCCCAGCGTGGGGTTTGCCCTGACCACCCTCTACGGTCAGCTGATCAGCGTCTACGACTATGCCCAGGCGGCGCTGCTGATCCTCGGCGGCTCCACCGTGGCGGCCATGCTGGTGGGCTTTCTGTACGGGCGCGGCAAGCGCGTCTGGTGTCGCTACCTGTGTCCGGTCAGTGGCGTGTTTGCCCTGCTTGCCAAACTCGCCCCCGTGCAGTTCCGCACCAACGAAGCACGCTGGCTGGATAACCCGCCGCCCCATCTGCCGCCACCAAACTGCGCACCGCTGCTGGACATCCGTCGCCTGCACAGTGCCTCCGATTGCCATGCCTGCGGACGCTGCAGCGGCCAGCGCGATGCGGTACGGCTGATTGCCCGCTCGTGCAACGACGAAGTCATCCACTATGGCGGCGAGGCGGACAATGCCTGGAGCGTCCGTCTGTTGCTGTTCGGCGTGATCGGCCTGGCCATGGGCGCCTTCCAGTGGACGGTAAGCCCCTGGTTCATCAGCCTCAAGCAGGGCATGGCCGAATGGCTGGTCGAGCGGGATATCTTCTGGCCTCTGGAGGCCAATGCCCCCTGGTGGCTGCTCACTCACTACCCACAGCTCAACGATGCGTTCACCTGGCTCGACGGTCTGGCCATCAGCCTGTACATCCTCGCCGCCAGCGCCCTGCTCGGTGGCGGCCTGTACCTGCTACTGCAGATTACCTGCCGGCTCAGCGGCGCCGGCCAGGCGGTTTTCCGGCAACTGGCGCTGTGCCTGCTGCCACTGGGCGGCGCCGGGCTGTTCCTCGGCCTGTCGGCTACCACCGTCAAGCTGCTGCGCTACGAAGGACTGACCCTGCTCTGGGTCAATCCGACGCGCATGGCCCTGCTCGGCGCCGCCATGGCCTGGTGCCTGTGGTTGGGCTGGCGCGTTTGCCAGGCCCGTGCAGCGGCACAGCGCCTGCCCCTGTTCGGCGCGCTGGCCGCCGGCGTGGCGCTGGTCGGCTACGGCTGGTACCTGCAGTTCTGGGGCTGGTAGTCAGCGGAACGGCGGCTCGTCGAAACTGCGCAGCTTGCGTGAATGCAGTGCCGGCAGCTGGCCACGCAAGCGCTCCAGCGCGGCAATGGCGATATGCAGGTGCTGGCTGACCGCACGCTCGTAGAACGCACCGGCAGCCCCGGGCAGCTTCAATTCGCTGTGCAGCGGTTTGTCCGATACGCACAGCAGGGTGCCGTAGGGCACCCGCAGGCGATACCCCTGGGCGGCAATGGTGCCGCTCTCCATATCCACCGCCACGGCGCGCGACAGATTGATCAGCGCCCGCTCATGAGCCCAGTGCAGCTCCCAGTTGCGGTCATCGTAGGTCAGCACGGTGCCGGTACGCAGACGGCGCTTGAGGGCGTCGCCCTGTTCGCCGGTGACTGCCGCCGCCGCCTCCTGCAAGGCCTGTTGCACTTCGGCCAGCGCCGGCAGGGGAATGTGCGGCGGCAGCACGCGGTCGAGGATACCGTCGCGGCGCATATAGGCGTGCGCCAACACATAGTCGCCAATGGTCTGCGACTGACGCAGGCCGCCGCAGTGGCCGATCATCAGCCAGCAATGCGGACGCAGCACGGCCAGGTGGTCGGTGATGTTCTTGGCGTTGGACGGCCCCACGCCGATGTTGACCAGGGTGATGCCATGCCCATCGCTGGCAATCAGGTGGTAGGCCGGCATCTGGTAGCGGTGCCAGACCACCGCGTCAGCCACCGCCTGGGCATCTTCCTGCGAAGTGCCGCGCTCGATGATCACATTGCCCGGCAGCACCATGCGTACAAAGCGCGGATCGTCACGCAATTGCGCCAGGCCATGGCGAATGAACTGATCGACGTAGCGGTGGTAGTTGGTCAGCAGAATCCACGGCTGCACATGCCGCCAGTCGCTGCCGGTGTAGTGCTGGATGCGCTTGAGGGAAAAGTCGGTACGCGCCGCATCGAACAGCATCAGCGGCAGGTGCTCGGCGCTCTGCCAGTCATACAGGCCATCGGCCACCGAATCCGAAGCCGCCGACAGGTCGGTACTGGGGAATACCCGTGCCAGCTCGGCGGCGGTCACCCCGCTGCCGGCCAACTCATCGCCCTGTTCGATGACATAGGGATAGGGAATGGCCTGGTCGCTCAGCCCCACCTCCAACTGCACAGCAAAATCCGCCAGCAGCGGGCGCAACTGCGCCAGCAGGTAGTTACGCATGGCCAGCGGCTGGGTCACGCTGGCCCGGTAGATCCCCGGCACCTGCACCTTGGCATAGGCCCGCGTGGTGCTCGGTACCTCGCCCTGGCACTGATAGGTCAGGCGCAGCTCCGGGTAGTAAAACCAGGCGCGCTGCGCGGCGCTGGGCAGCCGGCGCTCCTGCAGGTAACCACTCAACGCCTGGCGCAGCGCCGTGCAGGCCCGCTCATGCAACTGCGCCAGGCGCTCGACGGCCGCCTCGGCATCTTCCATGCGCAAAAACTCACGCGCCATATCCCCGCTCATGCCGCACTCCTCAGCGATAGCAACGCGCCTATCTTGCGCGAGACGCATGGCGCTGTCATGACGGCAGTCAGTCGCGCCAGAATCCCGGAGTCAGCACCACCAGGATGGTGATGATTTCCAAACGCCCCAATAGCATGCCGGCTGACAACATCCACTTTGCACTATCCGGCAAGCTGGCAAAGTTGCCGGCAGGTCCGATCACCGGCCCCAGCCCGGGCCCCACGTTGCATACTGCCGTGGCAGCGCCAGTCAGAGCAGTCACCCAGTCCAGGCCCGTCAGGGTCAGTCCCACAGCCAGCAGCCCAATGGTGATGGTAAAGAAGAACGACAGGGTAATCAGCGCACGGACGATCTCTTCATCGATCGGGTGGCCGTTGTACTGCTGACGTAATACCGCGCGCGGATGAATGATCTGCCGCAGGTTGGCCTTGAGCATCACATAGGCCACCTGGAAACGGAAAATTTTCAAGCCACCGGTAGTAGAGCCGGAACAGCCGCCGACAAAGGTCAAGTAGAAGAACATCAGTACGGCAAAGTCGCCCCACAGGGTGTAGTCACCCAGGGCAAACCCCGTGGTAGTCACCACCGAAACCACATTGACCGTGACGATACGCAAAGCATCCAACCAGGCATGCTCGCTGTTCTGCCACAGCCAGAGGCTAAACAACAGGCAGGTAAACAACAGAAAGCCGAGCAGGCCGCGTACCTGCTGGTCACGCCAAAGCGCCCGACGATTACCACGCAGGAACGCCACATACAGGGTAAACGGCAGGCTACCGAGCAACATCAACACCACAGCTACCCAGTGCACAGCCGGTTGCGGCCAGTGTGCCAGCGAGCTGTCCGAGGTAGAGAAACCGCCCGTGGAAATCGCTGCCATGGCGTGGTTGATCGCCTCGAAGGGCGTCATACCAGCCCACCAGAACGCCAGGAACCCCAGCAAGGTAAAGGCCAGGTAAACCGCGAGGATGTACTTGGCAACCATATGTGAGCGTGGCATGACCTTTTCCGACCAGTCGGACGACTCGGTACGGAACAGCTTCATACCCCCGACCCGCAACAAGGGCAGGATCGCCACCGCCATACCGATGAAGCCAATGCCACCCAGCCAGTGCAGCATGGAACGCCAAATCAGCAGCGCCGGCGAAGCGCCATCCAGGCCGGACAGCACCGTGGCGCCGGTAGTGGTGATCCCGGACATGGTTTCGAAGAAGGCATCCGTGTAGCTGATATGCTGAATGAACACCATCGGCAACGCGGCAAACAGACACACGACCAGCCAGCTGGAGGCGGTCAGCAAGTACATGTCGCGAGGCCGCAGCTGCACATGTTGCGGACGCCCGGGCAAACTCATCAGCAACCCTGCCACCAGGGTAATCACCGCGGGCCAGAGATAGTCTCCCAGGCGATCCCCCGACAACCGTTGGCTCTCGCCGAGCATGGCCAGAATCGGCACCAACATGCTGGCCGCCAATGCCAGCAAGAAAAGCCCAAGCAAATACACAATGAGACGCAAGGTCGAGGTTGCCATGGACAACATGCCCTGGGACCGGGAAGGCGGGCGATTCTGCGCCTGCCCCCCGGCCCTGTAAATACCTGCTCAGCGCCACAAGGGCAGGAGCAAGGCATTGATCGCGGCACCACCCAGCACCAGCCAGACGAACAGCAGGCCGCCCAGCCACAGCGGGCGCCAGCCGGCCTGCAGCACCGCGCGCAGTGGTGTGGCCAGGCCCAGTCCGGCCATGGCCAGGGCCAGCAAGGCGTCATCGAGGGCCACCAGGTGTGCCTGCCAGTCACGGGCCAACGGCCACTGCGCCTGGATCAGCAGCACCAGCAGAAAACCCAGGGCAAACCAGGGAATCGGCAGGCGTGCCGTGCCTTCGCCAGGGCACTGCTCACGCCGCAACCAGGCGGCCAGCAGCAGCAGGAAGGGCACCAGCAGTAACACCCGGAGCATCTTGCTGAGCACCGCCAGTTGCGCCGCCGGCGCATCGATGGCACTGCCCGCCGCCACCACCTGGGCCACCTCGTGCAGGGTCGAGCCAATATAGATGCCGAAGGCCTGGCTATCGCCGCCCAGCCAGGCGAACAACTGTGGATAGAGCAGCATGGCCAGGCTGCCAAACGCCACCACCGTGGCCACGGCCACCGCTACGCGCTGCTGCCCGCCGCGCACCAGGGACTCGCTGGCGACAATCGCCGCGGCACCGCAAATGCTGCTACCGGCACCGATCAACAAGCAGGTCTGGCGATCCAGGCCCAGCCAGCGCCGGCCCAGCCACAAGGCCAGGGTGAAGGTCGACAGCACCACCAACAGGTCGATCAGCCAGACCGCCGGACCCAGGTCGAGTAACTGGCTCAAGCTCAGGCGTACACCATAAAGGACGATGCCCAGGCGCAGCAGCGACTGGCGGGCCAGTGCCACACCCGGATCAGCGCGGGCAGCACAGCGCGGGTAGAGGGTATTGCCCAGCAACAGCCCCAGCAGCATGGCCAGTGCCAGCAGCCCCAATCCCGCCTCGCGGGCCCAGGGTTGCCCCGCCAGCCAGTGCGCCAAGCTCGCCAGCACGGCACAGAGCGCCAAGCCGGGGGCATAACCACGCAGAGAAACTCGCCAAGACATGTGCCGCACTCCTGAAACCTCAGGAGCACAGGGTAATGCGCAAGCTTTATCAGTTAAATTTGATTATATGCTTATAAATTATCTTAAAAATAGATAAGCAATCACTTGTCCGGCATCGGCATGGGGAACGGCATGACATTGCCGCCACCACGCGCCTCGCTGATCTTTGGCGTGCCCAGACGTTCCACTTCATCGATGCGGATGATCGCGTGCATGGGGATGAAGCTGCGCACCACGCCGTCGAACTGGGCCTTGAGTTTCTCCTCGCTGGGGTCGACGACCACCTGGGTCCGCTCGCCGAAGACAAACTCCTCCACTTCCAGGAAGCCCCACAGATCGCTCTGATAGATCTGCTTGGCATACATCTCGTAGACCTGGCCCTGATTGAGGAAGATCACTTTGAAGATGGGGTTCTCACGCTTGCTCATGGTCAGACTGGAATACGCAGGTTTCGAAGGGCGCGCAGAATAGCACAGCCCCGCCGCCTGCCTGCGCCCATGCGACAGCCGTGCCCTACCCCCTGCCGGCCGGCTCTTCTATAATGCGCGCCCCGTCATTTCCCGGTGCTGTAGTCCCATGGCCAAGAAGCTTTACATCGAAACCCACGGCTGCCAGATGAACGAGTACGACAGCTCGCGCATGGTCGACCTGCTGGGCGATCAGCAGGCCATGGAGGTCACCGAAAACCCCGCCGAGGCTGACGTTATCCTGCTCAACACCTGCTCGATCCGCGAAAAGGCTCAGGACAAGGTGTTTTCTCAGCTGGGCCGCTGGCGTGAGCTGAAACTGGAAAACCCCGACCTGGTGATCGGTGTCGGTGGCTGCGTGGCCAGCCAGGAAGGCGCGGCGATCCGCGACCGCGCGCCCTATGTCGACGTGGTGTTCGGCCCGCAGACCTTGCACCGCCTGCCGGAAATGATCGACGCGGCGCGCACCACGAAAACCGCACAGGTCGATATCAGCTTCCCCGAGATCGAGAAATTCGATCACCTGCCCGAAGCCCGCGTGGACGGCCCCAGCGCCTTCGTCTCGGTCATGGAAGGCTGCAGCAAGTACTGCACCTTCTGCGTGGTGCCCTACACCCGCGGCGAGGAAGTCAGCCGGCCGCTGGCCGACGTGCTGCTGGAAATCAGCCAGCTGGCCGATAAGGGCGTCAAGGAAGTCACCCTGCTCGGGCAGAACGTCAACGGCTACCGCGGCCCGACTCCGGACGGCCATATCGCCGACTTCGCCGAGCTGCTCTACGCGGTGGCCGAGATCGACGGCATAGAGCGCATCCGCTACACCACCAGCCACCCGCTGGAGTTCTCCGACGCGATCATCCAGGCGCATGCCGACATCCCCAAGCTGGTGAAGTACCTGCACCTGCCGGTGCAGTCCGGCTCGGACCGCATCCTCGCGGCCATGAAGCGCAACCACACCGCGCTGGAATACAAGTCGCGCATCCGCAAGCTCAAGGCCGCGGTGCCGGACATCCTGCTCAGCACCGACTTCATCGTCGGTTTCCCCGGCGAGACCGACAAGGACTTCGAGCAGACCATGAAGCTGATCGAGGACGTCGGCTTCGACTTCTCCTACTCCTTCATCTACAGCGCGCGCCCCGGCACCCCGGCCGCCGACCTGGCCGACGACACTCCGGAAGACGTGAAGAAGCAGCGCCTGTCGATTCTGCAGACGCGCATTGCCCAGCTGGGCTTCGAGAACAGCCGGCGCATGGTCGGCAGTGTGCAACGCATCCTGGTCAGCGACTACTCGAAGAAAGACCCGGGCAAGCTGCAGGGGCGTACGGAAAACAACCGCATCGTTAACTTCCCCTGCAACAACCCGGCACTGATTGGCCAGTTCGTCGAGGTACGCATCGACGACGCCCTGCCCCACTCGCTGCGTGGCACCCTGCTAACCGCCTGAAACCTATCCTGTGCCAGCCGGTGCTTTCGTCCACCGGCTGGCGCGGTTATCCTGCATGCCACCTTTCCTGCCGACTGGCGGCCAGCCGAAGACCTTGAACGCCTCGACCGAACCTCTGCGCTTTACCCTGGAACCCTTCGAAGCCCAGCGCTTCGCCAACCTCTGCGGCCAGCTGGATGAGCATCTGCGGCTGATCGAACAGCGCATGGCGCTGCAGATCCGCAACCGTGGCAACCAATTTGAAATCCTTGGCGACAGCGTGCGCGCCCAGGCTTGCCAGCAACTCATCCAGCGCCTGTACCGGGAAACCCAGGCCACCGAGCTGAGTCCCGAACTGATTCATCTGTACCTGCAGGAATCCGCGCTGGCCGACCTGGCCGAAGACAAGGCCGACCCGAGCATCGCCTTGAAAACCCGCAAGGGCATGATCCGCCCACGCGGCGCCAACCAGCAGCGTTACGTCAAGTCGATCCTCGAACACGACATCAACTTCGGCATCGGCCCGGCCGGCACGGGCAAGACCTACCTGGCGGTAGCCTGCGCTGTGGACGCCCTGGAACGCGAGCAGATCCGCCGCATCCTGCTGGTGCGCCCGGCCGTGGAGGCCGGCGAGAAGCTCGGCTTCCTGCCCGGCGACCTGTCGCAGAAGATCGACCCCTACCTGCGCCCGCTGTACGACGCCCTGTATGAAATGCTCGGCTTCGAGCAGGTGGCCAAGCTCATCGAGCGCCAGGTCATCGAAGTCGCCCCGCTGGCCTACATGCGCGGACGCACCCTGAACAACAGCTACATCATCCTCGACGAGTCGCAGAACACCACCACCGAGCAGATGAAGATGTTCCTCACCCGCATCGGCTTTGGCTCGACCGCGGTGATCACCGGCGACATCACCCAGATCGACCTGCCGCGCGGCACCAAGAGCGGCCTCAAGCATGTCATGGAAGTGCTGCAGGACGTCCCCGGCATTGGCTTCACCCACTTCCAGTCCAAGGACGTGGTCCGTCATCCGCTGGTGCAGCGCATTGTCGAGGCCTACGACCGTTTCGACGCCCGGCAGGCGCAGCACAGCACGGAGCGCCCGGCATGATCGAGCTGGACGTGCAGCACGCCTACCCGGGCAGCGTGCCCAGCGAGGCGCAGTTTCAGCGCTGGGTGGCCGCAGGCCTGCAACCGCGCAGTGCCGATTCCGAGCTGACCATCCGTCTGGTCGACCAGGCCGAGGGCCAGGCACTCAACCTGCAGTGGCGCGGCAAGGACTACCCGACCAACGTGCTGTCATTCCCCGCCGAGGTGCCCGAGGGCATCCTCGACATTCCGCTGCTCGGCGATCTGGTGATTTGCGTGCCGGTGGTCGAGCGCGAGGCGGCCGAACAGGGCAAGGCCCTGGAAGCCCACTGGGCGCACCTGGTTATCCACGGCTGCCTGCATCTGCTCGGCTTCGACCATATCGACGATGACGAAGCCGAGGAAATGGAAGCACTGGAACGCCAGCTATTGGCTGAATTGGGCTTTCCCGACCCTTATCGGGATGATCAACCTGAGAGTGACGAGCAAGCATCATGAGCGAAGATCGATCGAGCAGCGGGCAAAGGTCCTGGCTGGAGAAAATCACCCAGGCGTTTGCCCATGAGCCGCGCAGCCGTGAAGAGCTGCTGGAACTGCTCCGTGAAGCGCAACGCAACAAACTGATCGACAGCGAAGCCCTGTCGATCGTCGAAGGTGCCATCCAAGTCGCCGACCTGCAGGTTCGCGACATCATGGTGCCGCGTTCGCAAATGGTCAGCATCAAGGCCTGCCAGAGCCCGCGCGAGTTTCTCCCGGCGATTCTCGACGCCGCCCACTCGCGCTACCCGGTGATCGGCGAAAGTCAGGACGAGGTGCTCGGCATCCTGCTCGCCAAAGACCTGCTGCCGCTGGTGCTGCAAGCCCCCGACCAACCGTTCAATCTGCGCGAACTGCTGCGCCCGGCGACCTTCGTCCCCGAGTCCAAGCGCCTCAACGTGCTGCTGCGTGAGTTCCGCGCCAACCGCAACCACATGGCCGTGGTCATCGACGAATACGGCGGCGTGGCTGGCCTGGTGACCATCGAGGACGTGCTCGAGCAAATCGTCGGGGAAATCGAGGATGAGCACGACGTCGAGGAAGACAGCTTCATCAAGCCACTGCCCAGCGGCGACTTCATCGTCAAGGCACTGACCCCGGTGGAGCAGTTCAACGAGTATTTCCACAGCCAGTTCTCCACCGAAGACTTCGATACCCTCGGCGGACTGGTGATGAACAGCTTTGGCCACCTGCCCAAGCGCAACGAAACCACCGAAATCGGCGACTTCCGCATTCGCGTGCTGAATGCCGACAGCCGGCGTATCCACCTGTTGCGCGTCACCGCGCTGGACAAGTGATACACCGCGCGGCGCGCGTGGCATGACAAGGATTCCCATGCACTGGATTACCCGCGCCGGCTGGCCCGGCCACCTGATCGCCCTGGGCGCTGGCGCGCTGACCCCGCTGGCCCTGGCGCCCTTTGCCATCTGGCCCTTGGCACTGCTGAGCATTGCCCTGTTCTATCTGGGCTTGCGCGAGCTGACGCCACGCCAGGCGGCACTGCGTGGCTGGTGCTACGGCGTGGCTCTGTACCTGGCTGGCAGCGGCTGGATCTACGTGAGCATCCATGACTACGGGGCGGCTTCACCACTGCTGGCCGGCGGCCTGACCTTGGCGTTCTGTGCGGCCGTGGCGCTGTTCTTCGCCCTGCCCGCCTGGTTGTGGGCACGCTACCTGCGCCGCCCGCGACCAGGCGTGGCTGAAGCGCTGGCCTTTGCCGCGCTGTGGCTGGCTCAAGAGGCTTTCCGCGGCTGGTTCCTCACCGGCTTCCCCTGGCTCTACGCCGGCTACAGCCAGCTGGATGGCCCGCTGCGCGGCCTGGCGCCGCTCGGCGGGGTGTGGCTGCTGTCATTCGTCCTGGCGCTGACGGCCGCCCTGCTGTGCAACCTGCTGCAACTGCGTCGCCAGCACCTGGCGTTGGCCAGCGGCCTGAGCCTGTTGCTCGGTCCCTGGTTGCTCGCCCAGGCGCTCAACGAGCATGCCTGGACCCATGCCAAGGGCGAGCCGCTGCGCGTAGCAGCCATTCAGGGCAATGTCGAGCAAAACCTCAAGTGGGACCCGGACGCCCTGGAGGCACAACTGGCCCTGTACCGCGACATGACTTTGGCCAGCCCCCCGGCCGAGCTGATTGTCTGGCCGGAAACCGCCGTACCGGTACTCAAGGAATACGCCGAAGGCTACCTGGCGGTGATGGCGCGTATCGCCAGCGACCGCCAGGCAGCGCTGATCACCGGCGTGCCGCTGCGCCAGGTCAACGCGGCGGGCGAACGGCGCTTCTACAACGCCATCACCGTGCTGGGCGAAGGCCAGGGCACCTACCTCAAGCAGAAGCTGGTGCCGTTCGGTGAATACGTACCCCTGCAGGACCTGCTGCGCGGGCTGATTGCCTTCTTCGATCTGCCGATGTCCGACTTCGCCCGCGGCCCGGCACAGCAGCCGCTGCTGCAGGCCAAGGGGTTGCGCCTTGCCAGCTACATCTGTTACGAAGCGGTCTATCCGGAATTTGCCGCCGAACTGGCGCGTGACAGCGACCTGCTGCTGACGATCAGCAACGACACCTGGTTCGGCCGCTCCATCGGCCCCGTGCAGCACCTGCAGATGGCCCAGATGCGCGCCCTGGAAGCCGGCCGCTGGATGATCCGCGCCACCAACAACGGGATCAGCGTGCTGATTGATCCGCAGGGGCGCATTCAGTCGCGCATTCCGCCGTTCGAGGCGGCCATCCTCTATGGGGAAGTGCAGGCCATGCAGGGCCACACCCCCTACCTGCGTTTCGGCAGCCTGCCCCTGGCCATACTGGCCGCACTGATTCTGCTCGCCACGCTGCTGGCCAATCGCCTGGGCAAGACCCTTTAGCGCGGCATCATTCACGCAGCACGAAGCGCGGAAACAGCGCCTGCAGCTCCTGCCAGAGTTCATCCAGCGGGCCGGGCGCGCGGCTGGCGGGCAGTTGTCGGTCGAGCAGCTGCCCGGCGCGCGCCAGTTGCACCACGTAATCCTGCACGCCCGCCTGATGCAGCTGACGGGCCAGCGCCAGCAACTGCGCAGGGCTGGTCAACTGCCAATGCACGGTGGTGCGGCATTCATGGGCCACGCCGCTGCGCAGCAGCAATGCCAGGCTCTGCCAATTGGCCTGCCCACTGCCGGCGACCAGGGTGATCTGCTCGCTGTGCGCGGCCTGCGCCTTGACATCGAAGCCCACCCAGTCGCACAGCGGCAATACCTCGGCCAGCGCCGCTGGCTTGATGCCGGCGCTGTGCAGGCCCACCTTGAAGCCCAGTTCGCGCACTTCGCCCATGGCCGCGGCCAGCCCTGGCTGCAGGGTGGCTTCGCCACCACTGAACACCACGGCCTGCAGCAAACCCTGACGACGCCGCAGGAACTGGCGTACCTGTTGCCAGTCCAGCTCGCTATCACTGCGCGGGGCAATCAGTTCGGGGTTATGGCAATAGCGGCAACGCCAGGCACAGCCCTGGCAGAACAGCACGCAGGCCAGGTGGTCGGGATAATCCAGCGTGGTCATCGCCTGCAAGCCACCGATCCGCAGGCTGCAGGCCCGCTGCGCACGCGGCAGCGTGGCCGAGGGAGAAGCGCTCATCGACATTCATCCTTGCACACAGGGCAACGCCCCGACCGCCACAGGCGGGCCGGGGCGTCAGGTCATCGCGGTTACTTGGGCTCGCAG
This sequence comes from Pseudomonas fluvialis, assembly GCF_002835605.1. Classification (NCBI taxonomy): domain Bacteria; kingdom Pseudomonadati; phylum Pseudomonadota; class Gammaproteobacteria; order Pseudomonadales; family Pseudomonadaceae; genus Pseudomonas; species Pseudomonas fluvialis. Next base: position 150,670 of record NZ_PIYS01000005.1, read on the forward strand.
AAGTGCTGGCGTTCGCGGTGCTCGGACTGCTTGCCGGGATTGAAGGCGGCCACCGGACGGTGATAGCCCATCACGCGGGTCCAGACCTCGCAACGCTGACGTTGGCTTTCCGGCAATTGGATGGATGCAGACATGGTGTAGCTCCTTGTGGTTTGCGGGGGTTGAAGATCAGGCGCAGCTGCTGCAACGCGCCTGCTGCTTGAGCAGCAGGGCTTCGTCGCACTTCGGACAGAACTCATGCTCGCCGGCCAGATAACCGTGTACCGGGCAGATGGAGAAGGTCGGCGTAATGGTCAGGTACGGCAGGCGGAAGCGACTCAGCGCGGTGCGCACCAACTGCTTGCAGGCCTCGGCCGAGGAAATCCGCTCGGCCATGTACAGGTGCAGCACGGTGCCGCCGGTGTATTTGCATTGCAGCTCATCCTGCAGCTGCAGGGCCTCGAAGGGATCGTCGGTGAAGCCCACGGGCAGTTGCGAGGAGTTGGTGTAGTAAGGCGCCTCGGCACTGCCAGCCTGGAGAATCTGCGGGTAGCGCTGGCGGTCTTCCTTGGCAAAGCGATAGGTGGTGCCTTCCGCCGGCGTGGCTTCGAGGTTGTACAGGTGCCCACTGTCCTCCTGAAACTGCACCAGGCGCGCACGCACGTGGTCGAGCAGGCGCAAGGCCATGTGCCGGCCGGCCTCGCTGTGCATGCCTTCACGATCCGCGGTGAAGTTGCGCACCATCTCGTGCAGGCCATTCACGCCGATGGTGGAGAAGTGATTGCGTAGCGTGCCCAGGTAGCGCTTGGTGTAGGGATACAGGCCATTGTCCATGTGCTGCTGGATGACCTTGCGCTTGACCTCCAGGCTCTCGTAGGCCAGCTCCAGCAACAGATCGAGCTGTTGATACAGGCCCACCTCGTCACCGCGGAACAGATAGCCCAGGCGCGCGCAGTTGATCGTCACCACGCCCAGCGAGCCGGTCTGCTCCGCCGAGCCGAACAGACCACCACCACGCTTGAGCAGCTCGCGTACGTCCAGTTGCAGGCGGCAGCACATCGAGCGCACCTGGTTGGGCTGCATATCCGAGTTGAGGAAGTTCTGGAAGTACGGCAGGCCATAGCGCGCGGTCATGTCGAACAGCCGCGTCGCATTGTCGCTGTCCCAGGGAAAATCATGGGTGATGTTGTAGGTCGGGATGGGGAAGGTAAACACCCGGCCCAGGCCATCGCCAGCCATCATCACATCGATGTAGGCACGGTTGATCAGCGCCATCTCGGCCTGCAGCTCGCCATAGGCAAAGGGCATTTCCTCGCCACCAATGTAGGGAATCTGCTCACGCAGGTCCTGCGGACACACCCAGTCGAACGTCAGGTTGGTAAAGGGCGTCTGGGTCCCCCAGCGCGACGGCACGTTGAGGTTGTAGATGAACTCCTGGATGGCCTGGCGCACCTCGGGGTAGCTCAACTGGTCCTTGCGTACGAAAGGTGCCAGGTAGGTATCAAAGGAACTGAACGCCTGGGCGCCCGCCCACTCGTTCTGCAAGGTACCGAGGAAATTGACCATCTGCCCCAGGGCGCTGCTCAGGTGCCTGGGCGGACCGGCCTCGATACGCCCGCTGATACCATTGAAGCCTTCGTTGAGCAGCGTGCGCAACGACCAGCCGGCGCAATAGCCGGCCAGCATGTCGAGGTCATGGATGTGTAGATCGCCTTCACGGTGCGCGGCACCAATCGCCGGGCTGTACACCTCGTCGAGCCAGTAGTTGGCGGTGACCTTGCCGGCGACGTTGAGGATCAGCCCGCCCAGCGAATAGCCCTGGTTGGCATTGGCGCGCACGCGCCAGTCCTCGCGCGACAGGTATTCGTTCATCGATGCCGCGACATCCACCAGTGCCTTGCGATCACGACGGCGCCGGCCATGTTGTTCGCGGTAGACGATGTAGGCGCGTGCCGTGGCGTAATAGCCCGCCTCCATCAGCACGCGCTCGACCACGTCCTGCACCTGCTCAACCTCCAACTCGTCCGCCGGCAGGCGCAGCAACACGGCCTGGCACAGGGCCTCACCCTGTTCAGCAGGGTACTCGCCGGTAGCTCGCCCGGCAGCCACCAGCGCCCGAGTGATCTTTTCCGCGGCAAACGGCACCTGACTGCCATCGCGCTTGCGCAGAGTTCCGTTCCGTGCCGCCTGCCCCGGGATGATCATACAAAGCCTCCTGAACACAACATAATGTTTTTTTATCACCAGATAAACACAAGATGCTGTGTACTCTAGGCGTAAATCCCTGAAAAAAATTGACCAGCGTCAAGCCGTGCCACACAGCTCCCGCGCTGCCAGTCGCCGAGTCGGCGGCAAACCCGCGGCAGTCGCGGCTGCGCCCCTGAAGGGCGCCACGCAAAAAAAAGCCAACCTGTGCGCGGCAGCACAATTTTTGGGAGCGCACAAAAAAAACGCCACACACCGGGTTGGAAACGGCGCGTGGCGCGATGGCCTGAAAGGCCAGGCCAATGGGAGGTAAACGGGGCGCTTCAGCCGCCGCTGGCGTTCATGAAGCGCAGGATCTGAACATCACCGTTGCTGCTGAACTCGTGGCGCAGCGGCTTGCGGTTGAGCCCGGCGCGGATAGCGTCGAGCAGGGGCTGGTCAGTTTCCGGGTAACGACGCAGCAAGGCACGCAAATCAATGGAGTTCTCATGCCCCAGGCACAACAGCAACCGCCCCTCCACCGTCAACCGCACCCGATTGCAGGTGCTGCAGAAATTGTGGCTGTGCGGCGAAATAAAGCCGATGCGACTGTCCGGGAACTCCTTGAGGCGTACATAGCGGGCCGGCCCGCCACTCTGCTCGGGGCTGTCGAGCAGTGTGTAACGCGCGCCGATAAGCGCACGTACCTGATCGCTGGAACAGAAGCTTTCACCGCGTGAGCGGCCCACCTCGCCCAGCGGCATTTCTTCGATGAAGCTGATGTCCAGGCCGCGACTGACCGCATAGTCGACCAGGTCGACCACCTCGTCGGCATTGCGCCCCTGCATCACCACGGTATTCAGCTTGATGCGCGCAAAACCGGCCTGGCGCGCTGCCTCGATGCCGGCCAACACCTGTGACAACTCGCCGGTACGGGTAATCGCGCGGAACTTGTCATCCTGCAGGCTATCCAGGCTGATGTTCATCCGGCGTACCCCGGCATCGGCCAGCGGCCGGGCCAGCTTGCCCAGTTGCGAGCCATTGCTGGTCATCACCAGCTCACGCAGCCCGGGTAGCGCAGCAATCTTTTCACACAGCCCGACGATGCCCTGGCGTACCAGTGGCTCGCCGCCGGTCAGGCGAATCTTCTTCACACCGTTGCGCACGAACAGTGCCGCCAGGCGATACAGCTCTTCCAGGCCAAGCACCTGTTGGCGCGGCAGAAAGGTCATGTCCTCGGCCATGCAATACACACAGCGGAAATCGCAACGGTCGGTCACCGACATACGCAGGTAGTCGATGCTGCGGCCAAAGCCATCCTGCAATTGCGTGGTCATACCGGCTCCCTATTCGCCGAAGCGCGCCACACACCATGGCACGCGCTCCAGTGTCTTATTGCACCAACGGCGACTCGGCGCCGTCGAGAATGATGCCCTGGATATCCGCTTCGCCCACCAGCCCCTTGAGGTACTGGGCCACCGCCACCTGCCAGACACGCTGGTTGAGCTCGGCACGGATGCTGCCCTCCACCGCCTCGTAGGGCAACAGCTGGCCTTCGATACGCTGGTCGACCCATACCACATGGAAGCCGTAGCGGCTTTCCAGCGGCTGGCTGGCCAGTCCCAGCGGCAGGCGGAACAACTGCCGCTCGAACTCGGGGACCGTCTGCCCCTTGCTGATCTGCCCCAGGGCGCCGCCCTGCGCCTTGGACGGGCAGGCCGAGTGGGCCATGGCCAAGGCAGCAAAATCTGCGCCAGGCTGCTGCAACTGACTGACCAGTTGTTCGGCCTGGGCGCGCATCGCATCGCGCTCGTCGGCATCATCCGCCGGACAGGCCAGCAGGATATGCCGCGCCGCCAGCAGCGGAGCACTGGCATAACGCTGCCGGTTGCGCTCGAAAAACTGTTGGCAGGCCGCCTCATCGGCCACCGGCAGCGGCACTTCGCACTCAATCAGGGCACGAATGGCCGCTTCTTCGGCCGGCTCGCCGGCCTGTGGCGTGACCTGCAGGCCAAGCGCCTGGATGCGCTGCTGCAACAGTTCGCGAATAACCAGCGCCTGGCAGGCCAGGAACACTGCTTCCTGGCGATTCGGTGCGGGATGGTATTGCAACTCGCGGGCAATACTTTCCGCCTCCAATGCCACGCCGTTGACCTTGATGCGTGGCCACTCCTGCTCACTGCTGGCAATCAGCTCGGGCGCTGCATCAACGAATTCCACCGCTGCTGCGCGCACTTCCTCGGCAACCGCCTGCTGAATGACCCCGCTGTCGTTCTGCTCACCCGAGCAACCGCCGCCATTGCCACCACCACAACCACAAGCCATGTTTAACTCCTCACGCCGCCTGGGCGACGTGTCATGAATCTGTCTCGTGTCCTCGCCCGTGCCAGCCTGTGGCGGGCGCGGGCGAGGACGCGTGGATCAACCGCGCTGACGGACGATCTGGTAACGACGCCCCAGGTACCAGACCGGCGCGCTGACAATGTGCACCAGACGGGTGAAGGGGAACAGCACGAACAGGGTCAGGCCGAGGAACACGTGCAGCTTGTACACCAGGCTGACCGGCTCGATGGCCGCAGCGGCCTTGAGCGGCTGCAGGGTAACGGTGTATTGCGCCCAGTCGGCCAGCATGACCATCACCGAACCATCCATGTGATGGGTGGAAGCGACAATGGTGCCCAGGCCCAGCAACAGCTGCACCAGCAGCACCAGCAGGATCAGTACGTCCGAGGGGTTGGAGTTGGCCCGCACCCGGTCATCGGTCAGTCGACGCTTGATCAGCATGAGCAGACCGACCAGGCACATCAGGCCGAAGAAGCCGCCGACCGCCATGGCCACCAGTTGCTTGTGCTCGGTGCTGATCACGTGATGGTAAACCGCATGCGGTGTCAACAGGCCCACGAAGTGGCCACCCAGCACAGCGAGGATACCGACGTGGAACAGGTTGCTGGCAATGCGCATATAGCGCTGCTCAGCGGCGGTACGGTTGAAAATCTGGCTGGAGCCGGCTTTCCAGGTGTACTGCGACAGGTCGAAACGCGCCCAGCTGCCAATCACGCAAATAGCCAGGGCGATGTAGGGATACGCGCCAAAGGCGAGTAGGTTCAGGTTAGACATTGCGCACCTCCTGGGCCAGCTCGGTGGCCTGGCCGTCATGCTTGAAATCGACCCAGTGCAACGGCACCGGCACTTCCTCGCGGGCCTTGCCCGGCAGGGTGGTCTGGCTGGGGCAGCGATCCTGCTGCTCGGCCTGGAGGAAATCCACGGCCTCTTCTTCCCAGATCTTGTCCAGCGCTTCCAGCGAGTCGTCGCGCGTCTCGCCGGCCACCTGCTCACGCAGCTCGGCCACGGCCTGCTGCGGCTCGCAGCCGGCAATCTGCAGCAGCGCGGTGAAACAGCCCGCATAGGGGCTTTCACGCTCTTGCAGACGTGCCGCCAGCAACGCCAGCAGATGCTCGACATCGGCCAGGCCTTCGCGCGCCTCGAGATCCTCGCGGGTTGCCAGGTACTCCAGGTACAGCGGGATGTAGTCGGGCAGCTCGCGCACGCCAATGGCAAAGCCGGCGTCCTCGTACTGCGCCATCAGGTCGACCATGGCCTGGCCGCGATCACGCGACTCGCCATGCACGTGCTCGAACATCAGCAGCGACAACGAACGGCCCTTGTCGAACAGCTCGCTGTAACGCTCCTGGATATCCATCAGATCGCTAGCGGCCAGCGTATCCAGCAGCTGCAGCAGCGCGGCGCGCTGTTGCGGGCTGATTTCCCGGGCGGCGGAGATAGCCGCGACGAGTTCGTCGCGGCCTCCCTGCAAGGCCTCGGTCGGATAATCCAGCAGCAGCGAGATTACCTTGAGGATTTGCATGTTCAGTCCTCCCACAGCTGGACGGTTTTCAGCACGTCACGCTTGTTGGCTTTCTTGCCACCAAACATGTTGGTGTCGGAGGAACCATTGCAGCCGCTGCCGAAGCTGAAGCCACAGCCGGAACGCTCGGCATAGGTGTCGCTGAGGGCCTGCTCGCGATGCGCGGTGGGGATCACATAGCGATCCTCGTAGTTGGCGATCGCCAGGTAGCGGTACATGTCCTCGACCTGGGCAACCGACAGCCCGACGCTTTCCAGGACCTGCAGGTCCTGTACGCCGTCCACCTGTTCGGCACGCTTGTAGGCACGCATGGCCAGCAGACGCTTGAGGGCCAGCTTGACCGGCTTCTCGTCGCCCGCGGTGAGCAGGTTGGCCAGGTAGCGCAGCGGGATACGCAGGCTGTCGACGTCCGGCAGTACGCCGTCCATGCTCACCTTGCCGGCGCTGGCGGCGTTCTGGATCGGCGACAGCGGCGGTACGTACCAGACCATCGGCAGGGTGCGGTATTCCGGGTGCAGCGGCAGGGCCAGTTTCCAGTCCACGGCCATCTTGTACACCGGCGACTTCTGCGCGGCTTCGATCACCGACATCGGTACGCCATCGGCCAGTGCCTGCTTGATGACCTTCGGGTCGAAGGGATCAAGGAACATTTCCAGCTGTTTGGTGTACAGGTCATGCTCGTTCGGCGTGCTCGCCACTTCCTGGATACGGTCGGCGTCATACAGCAGCACGCCGAGGTAACGGATGCGCCCCACGCAGGTTTCCGAGCACACGGTGGGCATGCCGGCTTCGATACGCGGGTAGCAGAAGATGCACTTCTCGGACTTGCCGCTCTTCCAGTTGAAGTAGATCTTCTTGTACGGGCAGCCGCTGATGCACATACGCCAGCCGCGGCACTTTTCCTGGTCGATGAGAACGATGCCGTCCTCTTCACGCTTGTAGATCGCACCGCTCGGGCAGGAGGCCGCGCACGCCGGGTTGAGGCAGTGCTCGCAGAGGCGCGGCAGGTACATCATGAAGGTGTTTTCGTACTGACCGTAGATGTCCGCCTGGATGGCATCGAAGTTCTTGTCCTTGCGGCGCTTGGCGAACTCGGTACCGAGGATTTCCTCCCAGTTCGGGCCCCACTCGATCTTCTCCATGCGCTTGCCGGAGATCACCGAACGCGGGCGGGCCACCGGCTGGTGGTCGCCCAGCGGCGCGGTGTGCAGATGCTGGTAGTCGAAATCGAACGGCTCGTAGTAGTCGTCGATGCTCGGCAGGTCCGGGTTGGAGAAGATATTCGCCAACACGCGGAACTTGCCGCCGATCTTCGGATTGATCGAGCCGTCGGCATTGCGCACCCAACCGCCCTTCCATTTTTCCTGGTTTTCCCACTCTTTCGGGTAGCCGATACCGGGCTTGGTTTCGACGTTGTTGAACCAGGCGTATTCCATACCTTCACGGCTGGTCCAAACGTTCTTACAAGTGATCGAGCAGGTGTGGCAGCCGATGCACTTGTCCAAGTTCAGAACCATGCCGACTTGTGAACGAATCTTCATGGCAGTACTCCTCAAATATCCTGCGGCAGGGGTTGCGGCAATGCGTCGCCGTTAGGGCCGTCGAGCCAGTCGACTTTGTTCATCTTGCGTACCACGACGAATTCGTCGCGGTTGCAGCCCACGGTGCCGTAGTAGTTGAAGCCGTACGCCAGTTGCGCGTAGCCACCGATCATGTGGGTGGGCTTGAGCACCACGCGGGTCACCGAGTTGTGGTGGCCACCACGGGTCTTGGTGCTCTCCGCGCCCGGTACGTTCACGATGCGTTCCTGGGCGTGGTACATCATCACCATGCCTTCCTTGACCCGCTGACTGACCACCGCACGCGCGGTCAGTGCACCGTTGGCGTTGAAGCACTCGATCCAGTCGTTGTCCTCGATACCCACTTTCTTGGCATCGATTTCCGACATCCAGACGATCGGACCACCACGGCTCAGGGTGAGCATGATCAGGTTGTCGGTGTAGGTGCTGTGGATACCCCACTTCTGGTGCGGAGTGATCCAGTTCAGGCAGATTTCCGGATTGCCGTTGCTCATCTTGCCTTTCACATACCCGGTCGAACGGGTATTGATTGGCGGCCGGTAGCTTTGCAGCCCCTCGCCGAAAGCCAGCATCCAGGGGTGATCCTGATAGAACTGCTGACGGCCGGTGACGGTACGCCACGGGATCAGCTCGTGCACGTTGGTGTAGCCGGCGTTGTAGCTGACATGCTCATCTTCCAGGCCAGACCAGGTCGGGCTGGAGATGATCTTGCGCGGCTGCGCCTGGATGTCACGGAAGCGGATCGCCTCGTGCTCCTTGGGCAACGCCAGGTGGCTGTGGTCGCGGCCGGTGAACTCGGACAGCGCCGCCCAGGCCTTGACCGCCACATGGCCATTGGTTTCCGGGGCCAGCGAGAGAATCACTTCGGCAGCGTCAATCGCCGATTCGATCTGCGGACGTCCCTTGCTGACACCTTCCTCGCGCACTTTGTAGTTCAGCTCGCCGAGGAACTCGACCTCGTGCTCGGTGTTCCAGTTGATGCCCTTGCCGCCGTTGCCCAGCTTGTCGAGCAGTGGGCCGAGCGAGGTGAACTTCTTGTAGGTGTTCGGGTAATCGCGCTCGACCACCGTCATGTTCGGGCAGTTCTTGCCCGGTTGCGGTGCCTCGCCGGCGGTTTTCCAGTCGCTACCACCGAAGGGTTGTGCCAGCTCACCGGGCGTATCGTGCAACAACGGTACGGTGACCAGGTCCTTTTCCACCCCCAGGTGGCCTTCGGCCATCTGCGAGAAGGCCTTGGCGATGCCCTTGTAGATTTCCCAGTCGGAACGCGCTTCCCAGGCCGGATCGGTAGCGGCCGACAGCGGGTGGATGAAGGGGTGCATGTCCGAGGTGTTCATGTCGTCCTTCTCGTACCAGGTCGCGGTCGGCAGGACGATGTCGGAGTACACGCAGGTCGAGGACATGCGGAAGTCCAGGGTGGTGACCAGGTCGAGCTTGCCGATGGCGCCCTCGTCCTGCCATTCCGCCTCGGTCGGCTTGAAGCCGTCGGCACGCTTGCCGAGGTCTTCGTTCATCACGCCGTTCTTGGTACCCAGCAGGTACTTGAGCATGTACTCGTGGCCCTTGCCGGAAGAACCGAGCAGGTTGGAGCGCCAGATGAACATGTTGCGCGGGAAGTTGGCCGGGTTGTCCGGCTGCTCGCAGGCAAAACGCAGACTACCGTCTTGCAGCGACTTGACCACGTAGTCCTTGGCATCCATACCGGCCGCAGCGGCATCCCGGGTGATCTGCAGCGGGTTGCGGTTCAGTTGCGGCGCGCTGGGCAGCCAGCCGGCGCGTTCGGCACGGATGTTGTAGTCGAGCATGTGCTCGGGGAACTGCGACTTGTCGGTCAGCGGCGAGAGCACTTCGTGAATGCTCATCTTCTCGTGACGCCACTGCGAACTGTGGTTGTAGAAGAAGCTGGTGCCGTTCATCTGGCGCGGCGGACGGTGCCAGTCCAGGCCGAAGGCCAGGGGCAGCCAGCCGCACTGCGGGCGCAGTTTCTCCTGGCCAACGTAGTGGGCCCAGCCACCACCGGTCTGGCCTACGCAACCACACAACATCAGCATGTTGATCAGGCCGCGGTAGTTCATGTCCATGTGGTACCAGTGGTTCATCGCCGCGCCGACGATGATCATGGAACGGCCATGGGTCTTGTCGGCGTTGTCGGCGAACTCGCGGGCGATCTGGATCGCCTTCTCGCGGCTCACTCCGGTGATCTGCTCCTGCCAGGCCGGGGTACCCGGTACGCTGGCATCATCGTAGCTGGCCGCCACATGCTTGCCGCCCAAGCCACGGTCGATACCCAGGTTGGCGGCCATCAGGTCGAATACCGTGGCCACTTTGACGCTGCGCCCGTCGGCCAGGGTCAGGCTCTTCACCGGCACCCGGCGCAGCTGGATTTCTTCGCCTTCCACGTGTGCGAAGTGCTCGTGCACCTGGCCACCGAAATAGGGGAAGGCAACCTCCACGGCTTCGCCGCCGTCGATCTGGCTCAGTTGCAGGTCGACATCACGACCGTCCTTGCCTTCACGGGCCTCGATGTTCCACTTGCCCTTCTCGCCCCAGCGATAGCCGATGGAACCCAGCGGCGAAACCAGCTCGCCACTCTGGCCGTCGACGGCAATGGTTTTCCACTCGGGGTTGTTTTCCTGCCCCAGGTTGTCGGCCAGGTCGGAAGCACGCAGGAAACGGTCGGCACGGAAGCTGCCGTCCTTCTCGTCGAGCAGTACCAGCACCGGCAGGTCGGTGTAGCGCTTGGCATAGTCGCGGAAGTACGCGCTGGGCTTCTCCAGGTGGAATTCCTTGAAGATCACATGGGCAAAGGCTTGCGCCAGCGCGGCGTCGGTGCCCTGCTTGGGGTTCAGCCAGAGGTCGGTGAGCTTGGCGACTTCCGCGTAGTCCGGGGTAATCGCCACGGTCTTGGTGCCCTTGTAGCGAACTTCGGTGAAGAAGTGCGCGTCCGGGGTACGCGTCTGCGGCACGTTGGAGCCCCAGGCGATGATGTAGTTGGAGTTGTACCAGTCGGCCGACTCCGGCACGTCGGTCTGCTCGCCCCACACCTGCGGCGAGGACGGCGGCAGGTCGCAATACCAGTCATAGAAGGACAGGCACACGCCACCGATCAGCGACAGGTAACGGCTACCGGCCGCGTAGCTGACCATGGACATCGCCGGAATCGGCGAGAAGCCGACCACGCGGTCCGGGCCGTGCTGCTTGACGGTGTACACGTTGGCCGCGGCGATGATCTCGTTGACTTCGTCCCAGCTGGAACGAATGAAGCCCCCCATGCCGCGCTTGCTCTTGTAGCTGGCAGCCTTGACCGGGTCGCTGACGATACTGGCCCAGGCTTCCACCGGGGCCATGCTGCGCCGCGCTTCGCGCCACAGCTTGAGCAACGGCTTGCGTACCTTGGGGTATTTCAGGCGGTTGGCGCTATAGATGTACCAGCTGTAGCTGGCGCCACGCGGACAGCCACGCGGCTCGTGGTTGGGCAGGTCGTTACGGGTACGCGGGTAGTCGGTCTGCTGGGTTTCCCAGGTGATCAGACCGTTCTTCACGTAGATCTTCCACGAGCACGACCCTGTGCAGTTGACCCCGTGAGTGGAGCGCACGATCTTGTCGTACTGCCAGCGCGAGCGGTAGACGTTCTCCCAGTCACGAGATTCCTTGCGGGTCTCTCCGTGGCCGTTGGCGAACTCACCTTGCTTCCTGTTAAAGAAGCGCAGTTGGTCGAGCAAGTGGCTCATCTTTCTTCTCCTCATCCCGGCTCTGGCACACAAGTCTGGCCGGATTACCTATCAACGGTTATGACGCGCCGGATCACCCGGCGCATGGCTTACTCAGGTTCAAGCGTGTTGGCGGGCGGCGCGTTCCTTATCCACGGAGGACACGTAGTACTCATCGGCAAAGGCCCCTTCCGGCTCTTTCAGCCAGAGCAGGCACAGCACGAAGCTGACAAAGGCCCCGGCGGCGATGATCAGGAAGAACTGCGAAGGGGTAACGAAGGTGAACAGGGTCAGGTAGACCACCGCACCGACATTGCCGTAGGCCCCGGCCATGCCGGAGATCTGCCCGGTGATGCGTCGTTTGATCGATGGAATGATCCCGAAGGTGGCGCCCTCGGCGCCCTGCACGAACATCGAGCAGGCCACGGTGATGGCTACGGCGATGAACAGCGGCCACTTCGAGTTCATCAGGCCCATCAGCACGAAGCCGATGCCGATGCCGAACATGTAGGCCAGCATGACGAAGCGGCGGTTGCCGAAACGGTCGGAAACCAGGCCGCCCATGGGACGCGCCACCAGGTTGACGAAGGCAAAGGAAGCGGCGATCAACCCGGCCGTCGTCGGGGTCAGGCCCCAGGTCTCCTCGAAGAACATCGGCAGCATCGACACCACCGCCAGCTCCGCACCAAAGTTGGCGAAGTAGGTGGAGTTCAATGCCGCCACGGTGTTGAAGGGATACTTGTCGTCTTCCGGCACACCCTTCATGAGGATCGGCACGTTGACGCGCAGGATCTGTACGATCTGATACAGCACGACGGCAATGATCACCCCGTAGCAGATCCATGCACCGACATTGCTCAGATAACCGAGCTTCTCGACACGCCAGACCAGAATGCCCAGTACACCGATCATCGGAATGGTCCAGAGGATCAGCTTGATCATGTCAGCCCAGGTGCTGACTTCCATGGCACTGGCCTTGTGCGGCTTGTGGTGCACGGTGCCCTTGGGGCCATCGGTGATGGCGAACCAGTAGTACACGCCATACAGCGCCATGATGATGGCCGAACTGGCAATCGCCCAGCGCCAGCCTTCCGGGCCACCAAAGATGTGGATGGCAATGGCCGGCAGGCTCATCGCTGCCGCCGCTGAACCGAAGTTGCCCCAGCCGGCATAGAAGCCTTCGGCAAAGCCGATGTGCTTGGGCTTGAACCACATGGCCGTCATATGGATGCCGACCACGAAGCTGGCACCTACCGAGCTGAGTACCAGCCGCGAGACCAGCAACTGGGTGCGCGTATCACCAAAGGCAAAGAACAGCGCGGGCGCCGCCATCACCACCAGCAGGATGGAGAACACCCTACGCGGGCCGAAGCGGTCCAGTGCCATGCCGACGATGATGCGCGCCGGAATGGTCATGGCCACGTTGGCAATGGCGAACAGCTTGAGGTCTTCCGGGGTCAGCCAGTTGACGCTCTTCAGCATGCTGGAAGCCAGCGGCGCCATGCCGAACCAGACGAAGAAGCAGATATAGAAAGCAATCCAGGTCAGGTGCAGGGCACGGATTTCCGGTTGTTTCCAGTTGAACAGTTCAGAGACTTTCATTACCGCGTACTCCTTGGCCCTACTGGCAGGACTGGATCAGCACCGGGCACGGAGCCCGGCGCGCCAGGAAGGCACTGACGCTGCCAAAGGTCATGTAGTCGAGCTCGTCGACCAGCAGATTGAGCGAACGGGAAATGAAGCCACCGTCCGGCTCGTTGCTGTGGCGCGCGATAACCAGCAAGTCCGGTTTCTTGTGCTCGGCCGCCTTGAGAATCATCTTGCGGGCATCGCCCTCGGCAAGAATCACTTCAGCGTCCAGGCCCTGCTGGCCCACCTGCTCGGCGGCTTCGTGCAGGAAGCTGCGAAATTCCGCCTTCTGCCGCTGGAACAGCGTGTCGGCGTCGTCGCTGCTGTCCAGGCTGTCCTCGACCACACCGATCAACATGATCAGCGGCTGCAATGGCTTGAACATGTCGATGGTGCGCTGCAGGGCCAGCTTGGCGTTGCGCGAATTGTCATAGGCAATGAGGATGCGCATGGCGATCACTCCACTCGGTTAGGGATTCTTCACGTAGGCATTGGCACGCAGGTAGAACCACCAGTTGAGGACCATGCACAGCGCGTAGAACACCGCGAAGCCGTACATGGCTACCTGGGGGGTACCCGCCTTGATCTGGTCGCCGATGACGATGGGCGCGACGAAGGAGCCGTAAGCCGCCACGGCCGAGGTCCAGCCCAGCACCGGGCCGGCCTTTTCACGGTCGAAAATCACCCCGACCGAGCGGAAGGTGGAGCCGTTGCCGATACCCGATGCAGCGAACAGCACCATGAACAGCAACAAGAAGGTGAAGAAGTACTGCTCAGGCTGGCTGGAGCCATAGGCCTGGTGCATCACGTAGCCGGTTGCCACCGAGGCCACCACCATCACCGCGGAAATGATCTGCGTGACGATCGAGCCGCCGACCTTGTCGGAGATCCAGCCGCCCAGCGGACGAATCAGCGCACCGACGAACGGACCGATCCAGGCATAGGTCAGCGCACTCGGCGCATTGGGGTTGGCCACACGGGTAATGCTGCCGTCGGCGGCCACTTCGTTCATGAAGCCGAAGATCACGGTGATCGACAGCGGCAGCGCCATGGAGAAACCGATGAACGAACCGAAGGTGAGGATGTACAGCACACTCATCGACCAGGTGTGCTTGTCACTGAAGATGGTGAACTGGCGCTGGATGTTCGGCTTGATGCTGCCCGGCAGCATACGCAGCATGAACAGCGTGCCCGCCATGATCAGCACCATGGTCACCCACATGTTCAACACACCCAGGCCGACCGGCGCCGGCAGGTACAGGTAGAGGCCCGCCGCCGCCGCAATGAAGCCCACCAGGTACAGACCGATGATCTTGCCGAAGGCGGCCAGCGGGTTACCCGGGTTGGGGGTAATCGCCAACAGGTTGTTCATGCCGAACCAGCCGGCAAAAGCCAGCGGGATGAGGAACAGCAACCACACCCAGCCGGCGTTCTGAATCCAGGTCTCGGTACCGGCGGCAATCTTGCCGATCAGTGTGCCGCTGTCCTTGAGCAGCTCCATGGGAGCACCGGCCAGCGCACCGAACACCCCGGCGGTCATCACCAGAGGAATCAGGATCTGCATGGTGGTTACACCGAAGTTGCCCAGCCCCGCATTCAGGCCCAGCGCCAGGCCCTGCTGGCTCTTGGGAAAGAAGGTGCTGATATTGCTCATCGAGCAGGCGAAGTTGCCGCCACCGATACCGGAGAGGAACGCCAGCAACTGGAATACCCACAGCGGCGTGGTCTTGTCCTGCAGGGCGATGCCGGCGCCAATGGCCGGAATCATCAGCAGCGCGGTGGTCAGGAAGATGGTGTTGCGCCCGCCGGCGATACGAATCATGAACGATGCCGGGATGCGCAGCGTGGCACCGGTCAGGCCGGAGATGGCGGTCAGGGCAAACAGTTCAGACGGTTCGAAGGGAAAGCCCAGGTTGATCATCTGCACCGTCACGATGCCCCACATCAGCCAGATGGCAAACCCCATCAGCAAGCTGGGAATGGATATCCACAGGTTGCGGTTGGCAATTTTCTTGCCGGTGGATTCCCAGAATGCCTGGTTCTCCACATCCCACTTTTCGATATTGCTCATGATGGTTCCCCTGCCCCAAGGCTCATGCAACTTCCTGACAAGGGCGGAAACCCTTGCAGATTTGAGCGCACCTTAGGTTTGGCAACCCGGCAAAGATTTGACCTCAATCAATAGAGATTCCCGCGTTATCGGCTAGGGAAACCTTCACTACCTCTTAAGTGATATTTCTGGATTAAAATAAAAATCTATAAAAAACAGCAACTTAAAAAATATCAAATACAGCAACAGAGGCCAGCCAATAACCCTTGGCGCGTTAGGGGTAAGCCCGCCCTGCTTGCAATGTCCCGGCAAACGCTCAAACTCAGCAGCCAACGGCCAGCGACATTGCCCAAGTGCAACCTGGACGCTTTTGCCCGCCCCCGCACACAGGCCCGCGCATGCCCTTCAGCTCCGCCACCCCAATAACGCCGCGCCACTCGGTGGTATTCAATACCCTGCTGGCGTTCGTCGTGATCATCAGCTTTACCCTGCTGAGCATGCTGATCAGCCTGTATACCGCCGACGCACTGCAGGGCGACGCGGAAGCCATCAACCATGCCGGCAGCCTGCGCATGCAGGCCTATCGCCTGGCGATTACCGCCCAGCAGGACAACCCGGCGCTGCTCCAGCAACACATCGAGGGCCTGGATCGCACCCTGCAATCGCAATCCCTGCGTTCGGCGCTGACCCGGCATGGCGGCCCGGCACTCAGCGAGCGCTACAACGTAGTGCGCCAGCACTGGCAACAGCACATGCGACCGTTACTGAACAACCCCGCACCGACCATCCTGCGCTACCACGAGGAACTGCCGCACTTCGTCGAAGAGCTCAATCATTTCGTCCTGACCCTGCAACAGGCCTCGGAGCAGAAGCTGGAAATCATCCGCGGTCTGCAGATCGCCACCCTGTTCATCAGCGTGATCATTGCGTTCGTGCTGATCTACGGATTGCACAACAACCTAGCCAGCCCGCTCAGCCGCCTGACCGAACTGACCCGCCAGGTCAGTCGCGGCGACTTCAGCGGCCAGGTACATATCGCCGGCGAAACCGAACTGAGCCTGCTCGGTGAAACCTTCAATCACATGAGCCGCGAATTGGGTGAGCTGTACGGCGAAATGGAGCGCAAGGTGGACGCCAAGACCGCCGAACTGCAACAAAGCAATGCCAGCCTGCAATTACTGTTCAACTGCGCGCGCATGCTCTACAGCCAACCCAGCGATCCTTCGCGACTGATGGGCCAACTGCTCGGCAAGGTGCAGCAGGTGCTCGGCAGCGGGCAGGTTTCGCTGTGCCTCAACCAGCCCACCGAGCAGACCAGCCACACCGCCCTCAACAGCCATCAGGGGCAACCCGACTACTGCCGCCTGCCACACTGCGACGAGTGTCCGATCAAGCAGGGCGAACCGCTGCCCTCCGGCCTGCCACTGGCCAGCTTTGATCTGCGCGCAGGCGGCGCGGCACTGGGCGTGCTGCACGTCGAACTCCCCGATGGCCAACCGCTACAGGACTGGCAGTCGCAATTGCTGGTGACCTTGGCGGACCTGTTCGCCGCCTCGCTCAGCCTGGCGCAACTCGGTCAGCAGGAGGCACGCCTGGCGCTGATGGAGGAACGCGCGGTGATTGCCCGCGAACTGCACGACTCCCTGGCCCAGTCGCTTTCCGCACAAAAACTGCAACTGGCCCGACTCAAGCGCCAGGCCAGCCGCAGCGGCGTACCGGAAGAGCTGAGTGAAACCCTGGCGCAGATCGAGCAGGGGCTCAACGCGGCCTACCGCAAGCTGCGCGAACTACTCACCACCTTCCGCATCCGTGTCGATGCGCCAGGACTGAAACCTGCGGTGGAGGCCACCTGCAAGGAATTCATGGAGAACTCCGGGTTGCGTATCCAGCTGGACTATCAACTGGAACACTGCCCGCTGACGCCCAATGAGGAGATCCACTGCCTGCAGATTGTCCGTGAGGCGCTCAGCAACGTGCTCAAGCACGCCCAGGCCGCGCATTGCTGGCTGGTGCTGCACCAGGCCGAGGATGGCAATATCGAGGTGCTGATCGATGACGACGGCATCGGCATTCGCCACAGCGAAAGCCCCAGCGGCCATTATGGCCTGAGCATTCTCAAGGAGCGCGCCAGCAGCCTGGGCGGCCAATTGGAGATCGTCCCACGCAGGGCGGGCGGCACCCGCGTGCAACTGCACTTCACCCCATCCTTTCGCAAGATTCCCCTACATCAGGAGACCGCATGAACGAGCAGGCCCCTATCCGCATCCTCTTGGTCGATGATCACCCACTGATGCGTCGCGGCATGCGCGACCTGCTGGCCATGGAAGACGACCTGCAACCGGTCGGCGAAGCCGGTACCGGCGAAGAGGCCCTGCGCCTGGTCGACGAACTGGATCCCGACCTGATCCTGCTCGACCTCAACATGCCAGGCATGGACGGCCTGGAAACCCTGCAACGCCTGCGCGAAGCCAAGGTCGATGCACGGATCATCCTGTTCACCGTGTCAGACGACCAGAGCCATGTACTGGAAGCCCTGCGCCAGGGGGCCGATGGCTACCTGCTCAAGGATATGGACCCGGAACAGCTGGTCGAACAGGTGCGTGCCGCCGCCAACGGCAAGCTGGCACTGACCCCGGAGCTGACCCTGATCCTCGCCCAGGCGATTCGCGAGCGACCCAGCAACGCCAGCCAGAATGCCAATGCCAGCCTGACCAAGCGCGAAAAGGATGTCCTGCGCCTGATCGCCAAGGGACTCAGCAACAAGATGATCGCCCGCAAACTGGGCATCACCGAAGGCACGGTCAAGGTGCATGTGAAAAACCTGCTGCACAGCCTGCGCCTGCGCTCACGCGTGGAGGCCGCCATCTGGGCCACGGAACACCTGCGCTGAAGTCGGCACTGCCCCAGAACAAGCCAAGCACACCGAGTTCCCGCCAGCCCTCGCGACATAAGGTCACAGGCCGCCCTGCGTAAAAACCTGCAGCATGCCCCGAAGGCCCGTAAACACGGGCCTTCGGCGTTACTGGACGGGCATTTTGTCGCGCCTGGCGCCCACGCCGGCCTTTTGGCGAATTTGACAATCATCAAGTTGATTCGCCCCATGCGCCCCTATCGTCCACCCCATACCAACCCAGTGGACGAGCACCCTCATGAACAACCACGCCCTGAAACCGCTGTATATCGCGCTCCTCGCCCTCAGTGCCCCCCTCGCACAGGCCGAAGACATCAGCCAGCTGTTCAACGACGGTAAGCTGATCCTCGATGCCCGTTACCGTTATGAGCACGTCGACCAGGACAATACGCTCGATCATGCCAATGCCCAGACCCTGCGCACCCGGGTCGGCTTCCAGACGGGCAAATGGTACGGTCTCTCCGGCCTTATCGAAGCCGACAACACCAGCCGCATTGGTGACGCCAGCTACAACAACACCCGCAACGGCCAGGGCACCTTGGTGGCAGGAAACTCGGTAGTGGCCGACCCGGATGGCAGCGAGATCAACCAGGCGCTGCTGCGCTATGACTTCGCCCTGGGCAACCTGGTGGTCGGTCGCCAGCGTATCAACCTGGACAACCAGCGCTTCGTCGGCGGGGTCGCCTGGCGGCAGAACGAGCAGACCTATGACGGTCTGCTCGGCCAGCTCAAGCCGATCGACAAGCTGACCCTGACCTATGCCTATATCGACAACATCAACACCATCTTCGGCCCGGGCGACAACCGCTTCGACAACCGCACCAACCCGGCCAACATCGAAGGCCACAGCCACCTGCTGAATGCCCAGTACGTGGTGTCCCCGGCACTCACCGTCACCGCCTACAACTACCTGCTGGGCCTGGACAACATTGCCAACGTCAACCAGCAGGCCATGCTCGGCAACCTGTCCAGCAAGACCTATGGCACACGCCTCAACGGCACCCTGGCCGGGGTCAGCTATGCCCTGGAATATGCCCGTCAGCGCGACTATGCGGACAACCCGCTGGAGCTGAGCAGCGAGTACTACCTGGCCGAACTGGGCTACACCCTGTCCGGCGTCGCCCTCAAGGGTGGTCTGGAAATCCTCGGCGGCGACAGCGGCCCGGACAACCGCGCCTTCCAGACTCCGCTGGCCACCAAGCACGCTTTCCAGGGCTGGGCCGACATGTTCCTCACCACCCCGGCCGACGGCATCAAGGACAGCTACCTGAGCGCCAGCCTGCCCCTGTTCGGCGGCACCCTCACCGGCATGTACCACGACTACCGTGCCGAACTGGGCAGCAGCCACTACGGCGACGAGTACAACCTGTCCTACGCCCGGCCGATCCCTGGCGTCAAAGGCCTGGTCGGCCTGATCAAGGCTGCACGCTACGACGCCGACGACCTGCACGTCGATACCGACAAGCTCTGGCTGCAAATGCAGTACAGCTACTGAGTCTGCACCTGCCAACCCACCCCGCCCGTCAACGGGCGGGCTTTTCATACGGCCGCCACAAGCGGCCGTGTCCCGTTGTACGGTCAGAGGATTACCCCCATGCCCGCCTTGTTTGTGCGTTTTCTCAGCGTCACCCTGTTACTCGCCTGCAGCCTGCCCAGCTGGGCCGCCCTCAGTCATGCCGAAGCCGTCAACGTGGCGGGCATGCAGCGTTTCCTCAGCCAGCGCATGGCTAAAAGTTACCTGATGCTGGCCGGCGAAATACGCGCCGAACAGGCCCGTGAACAGCTGCACAGCAGCCAGCAACGCTTTGCCGAAAATCTGCAGGCCTTGCGTGCCTATGCCGGGAACCCCGCACAGGTCGCTCTGCTGGAAACCCAGGAAAACCTTTGGCAGACCTATCAGGCGCTGCTGCAACAAGCCCCGGCGCAGGCAACGGCTCGCCAGGTGGTCGTACACAGCCAGCAGGTACTGGCCAATGCCGAGCAACTGGTCAATCGTGTCGAGCAGGACAGTAACCTGCATGCCGCGCACCTGATCAACCGCAGCGGCCGCCAGCGCATGCTCAGCCAGCGGATTGCCCTGCTCTATCTGGCGCAGAGCCAGGGGATTACTCCGCCCGACCTGCAAGACCAGCTGCAACGCAGCATCGACGAGTTCGACCAGGCCTTGCAGGAGCTGCAAGGCGCCAGCCAGAACACCCCGGCCATCAGCGAATTGCTGCGCAAGAGCGGTAGCCACTGGCGTTACTCGAGAAGCGGCTTCGCCCTTGCCGAAAACGGCCGCTATGTACCGACGGTAATCAGCGTTACCAGCGAAACCCTGTTCCAACAGATGGTCAGTCTTACCGATGCCTACACCGAAGTGCTCGGCAAACCTCGCTGACTCCGTGCAACGCCGCCCGGCACAAGGCGCCAGGGCGGCGACCGGAGGCCTCGCTACCTCCAAGGAGATAGGCAGCAGGAGGCAGTACAAACCGGCATTTGGAGGACTGTTGCCTGCCACCTCACGCCAGTACCATCGTTCCCACGGAGGTGGACAATGCTATCCGACTCGACAACCCTGACACTGCTGCGCCGCCATCACCTGTTCGACAAATTGCCCGAGGGCACATTCCAGGAAGTCTGTGGCCTGGCCAACCTGCGTCGCCTGGAAACCGGAGACAGCGTGTTTCACCAGGGCAATACGGCGGATCGTTTCTATGTCCTGCAGAACGGCCAGATCAAGCTGACCCGTGTATTGCAGGAAGGCCAGGAAAAGCTCGTCGAAGTCATCCACCCTGGGCAAAGCTTTGCCGAAGCACTGATGTTCAACGGTGCGCGCCACTACCCGGTGACTGCCACTGCACTCAAGGCCTGCACACTGGTCAGCATCGACGCCAACCACTACCGGCGCCTGCTGGAAGAACAGCCGAGGATCTGCCTGGACCTGCTGGCCAGCTTCAGTATTCGTCTGCACCAGCGCCTGCACGAGATCGATACCTTGACCCTGGCCAATGCCAGCCGTCGTGTTGTGCGTTATCTCTGTAATGCGCAGAACAGCGACGGGCAGATCAACCTCAGCGTGCCCAAGCGCCTGATCGCTTCACAGCTGGGCATCCAGCCGGAAACCTTCTCGCGCATCCTGCATCGCCTGATCGATGCCGGGCTGATTGCCATGGAGCGGCGCAACATCCGCGTGCTGGATACCACCAGCCTGGTCAATTACTGCGAGTGAGCCGCCCACTGGGCAGCCCTGCCAGAGGAGAGACGCCATGCCAGACCCCCAGCGCCCACTGGTTTATTCCTGCTCGGGCTGTTCGAATGTTGCGCAACTGGCCAATACCCTGGCGGTACGCCTGGACCGCGCCGGGCTGGCCGAGATGTCCTGCATTGCCGGCGTCGGCGGGCGGGTTTCCTCGCTGGTCAAGAAAGCCAACTCAGGCCGGCCGATCCTGGCCATTGATGGCTGCCAGCTACAGTGCGTGCGTGGCTGCCTGGACCAGCATGGCGTCACCGCCAATGTGCATCTGGTGCTCAGCCAGTACGGTCTGAAAAAACGCTACGGCGAGGACTGCAGTGCGGAAGACGCCGAAGAGCTGTACCAGGAAGTGTGCCAGTTGATTGCCAGCGACCGCATGCAGGTTCAGCCTGCGCCTGAGGCCCCCTCCAGCGGCAAGCGCCGGCTGCGCTCGGTCAAGTAGCCAGGGCCCGTAGCGCGAGCCGCTCCGTTTACAGGCGGAAGCGGCCGGTCAGCCCCTGTAGTTCAAGCATATCCTGACGCGCCGCCTGGCTGATCTGCTCGGTCTCCCCGGTGCTCTGCGCCGCACGTTCGGCCGCCGAGGCAATGCTCAGCAACGAGCGATTCATATCATCCGCCACCTGCGACTGCTCCTCGGCGGCGGTAGCAATCTGCGTGGCCATGCCGCGTATGGTCTGCACGGCCTCGACAATGTGCTCGAAGGCCAGCTGGGCTGATTCGATTTGCTGCAGAGTCAGCTCGCTGCCCTGACGCGACTCGCCCATCGCTTCACTGGCCCGCCCGGCCTGTTGCTGCAGGCGCTCGATCAAACCACTGATCTCACCGGCTGAGGTCTGTGTGCGCGCCGCCAGGCTGCGCACTTCATCGGCGACCACGGCAAACCCACGCCCCTGCTCGCCGGCGCGCGCCGCTTCGATGGCTGCGTTGAGTGCCAACAGGTTGGTCTGCCCGGCAATGCTGCTGATCACCTCCAGCACGCGACCAATCTCCGCGCTGTCGGCCAGCAGCTGCTGCATGACTTCGGCCAGGCCGTCGACGTGCCCGGACAAGCCACGAATGGCCTCGACCGAGACATTCATCACCGCATGCCCCTTGCTGGTCTCGCTCTCGGCCAGATCGGCGGCCTGTGCAGCCTCCACCGTGCTGCGCGCCACCTCCTGCGAGGTAGCGAGCATCTCCTGCATGGCTGTCGCCACCTGTTCGATCTCGGCCTGTTGCCCCTGCACATTCTGCGCACTGGCTGCCGCCATCCGTGCCATATGGTTGCAGTGTTCGGCGGCCTGCTCGGCCGAACGCCGTACCGCCTCGATCATTTCGCCGACCTGTTGCAGCAGGCGGTTGTACGACTCGGTGATTTCACCCAGTTCGTTGTCGGCATAGCGGGCATTCAACGGCGCGGAGAAATCGCCCTGGCTGACCTTTTCCAGGCGACCACGCAGCTCGTCGATCTGGCGCATCAGCCAGCTCATCCCCGTCACCCGGCCCAGCACCACCAGCACCAGAATGGCCAGGGTCGAGGCCAGGGCAATCCAGCGCTGCTGGCTGGCTGCACGGTTGGCATCGGCCGATACCAGGGCAGTCACTTCGTTGACCTGCCCCAGCAAGGCGTCGGAGTCGCCCGCCAGCAAGCTCAGCGCCTGCTTATCGCCCTGCGCCACCGCCAGCACCACGGTACGGTACTGCTGCCAGCGCTGATCGACCTGGCGCATGCGCTGCTGTACTTCGGGCTGTTGCAGCGGTGCCACGCCCTGGCTGGGGTCACCTTGCAGGAGCAGGCGATGTGACTGCTCGAAGCGCTGGATAGTGCTCTGCAGGGCTTCCAGCGGGATGGCCCCCTGCGCCACCAGGATGCTTTCCTTGGCCATTTTCTGGCTGAGCATGCGCTGCGCGCCAGCGCGGTCGATCTGCGTGGCATCACGATCGGAGAGGAACAGGGCCAGCGCAGTCAGTGCAGCGCAAATGAAGATCAGGCTGTAGGAGAAAAAAAACTGGGCATTGATCGAGCGCAGGCCAAGGCCGCGAAGCACCCCCTGCACGCCACGGGTCAGGGTCTCAGACATAAGGGTGTCCTCTGCTTCTCGCTGTATTGGCTGGCAGGCAGCGCACGCACCAGCGCCCTGTCCGAACGGACAGAAAGCAGCGTAGCCGATCCCTGCGACAATGCACCACGCTCAAAGCCACCAGGTGCCCAACGGTCGCTACTCACCGGGACCCGGGAAACGCCGGCTCGGCCGGATCGTCCGGGCGCGCCGCCATGGCCAGGTGGCAGATCAGTTGCCAGAGGCGCGGCGGCAGGTTATCCGGATCGAGACTGTCGAGCAGGTTCTTGATCCCCAGCCCCAGGTCGGTATCGCCTTCGATCACCAGGCGACGACGGAAAAACAGGGTATCCGGGTCTTCCTGCCGACTGGCCAGGAGCAGGAACTCCCGCCAGTTGCCACGGATGGTCACGTCCACCGGCGCTTCCTGGGCAATGCGCAAGCCACTGCGATCACGGGTGATACACCAGGCCAGGCCGAGATCACTGACTTCCAGGCGCATCCAGCGCCCCTGCAACAGGTCGAAGTCGCCATCGGCCAGCGGCTCGGCAAACAAACGCGCCACGGCCTTCTCAAGCACCAGACGCTGTAGCAGAAACGGCACATGCCGGCCCAGCGGCAGCAGCGGTTCGCCCACGCGCAGGGCCATGCGGGTCAGCTTCAGCATAAGCCAGCCTCCTCGGCACCCAGCATGCCGGGACGACCATGCCAGTAACCATTGCAGCCTTCCACGGCCAGCGGCGGCAAGCTGCCCTGGCGTACCGCGTGATAGGCCTGGACAACTTCAGCCATGCCTTCGGCACGCGGACTGAGACGCAGCAGATCGGCGCCGACCTGTTGCAGCTGCGGATAGTCGGCCAGCAGGTTGTTGACCTTGGCCGACATGGTCTGGATGCCATTGATGGTGAACAAGGCCTCGCCCTCCTGACTGAGCAGCGGAATCCCCTCGGGGTAGTTCTGGCAGCAGAACTGGCAATCGTCCTTGGGACGGTTCTCCGCACGGGCGGTAAAGCAACGCGCCGAGTAGGCCAGCGGCAGGTGACCGTAGGCGAACAGTTCCAGTTCAGGACGCGCCACGCCCAGGCTGTCGAGCTGCTCCAGGCTGTCCTGGATCAGCGCCCCGGAACACTCCACCGGCGGCACCCAGCGCTGCATGCCGCAATCGATCAGTTCGGCCAGGGCATGGCCGTTATAGACATTGAGCGCCGGCCCCGCGACGAAGGGCAGCTTGCGCTCGCTGAGGAACTGCACCGCGCCCATGTCGTTGGCCTCGACCAGCAACTCGCCGTTGTCGCACAGACGACGCAGGCTGGACAGTTCGGAAGCTGCCTCGACCAGCGCCAGTCCGGAGATCACCAGCTCGGCAGTGGTGCTGCCGCGCAAGTCGCGAGCCAGCCCCAGCCATTCGTCCAGGCCGAAGGCACGGCGCTTGGAGCATACGGTTTCGCCCAGGTAGATGACATCCAGCGGTTGCTCGAGCATCTCGGCGTAGAAGTTCAGCAGTTTTTCCCGCGTCCAGTAGAACAGTACCGGACCTAGACTGAGTTTCATCATTGGCTCCTCACTGCCAGGAACGGTGGTAGGCGCCCAGGGTGGTCTGGCTGCCCTCGGAGAGCGTCGCCAGGGCACTGCGCCACTGCGGCTGCACACTGAAGCTCTGCGGGGCACGCGCATAGGCATCCAGCGCGGCACGCCAGACCCGGGTGACCTGCTCGACGTAGGCCGGGCTGCGCTGGCGACCTTCGATCTTCACCGCCTTGATGCCGATGGCCGCAAGCTGCGGGATCAGGTCCAGGGTGTTCAGGCTGGTCGGCTCTTCCAGGGCGTGGAAGCGCTGGCCATTGACCATGAAGCGGCCCTTGCACAGGGTCGGATAACCGGCCGGCTCGTCCTTGGCATAACGATCGATGAGCACGCCATTGAGCCGTGAGCTGAGCCCGTCGGCATCCTCCTGCCAGCGTACGGCCTTGGCCGGCGAGCAAACGCCGCACAGGTTGGGCGACTCGCCGGTGAGGTAGGACGACAGGTGGCAGCGCCCTTCGGCCATGATGCACAGGCTGCCAAAGGCAAATACCTCCAGCGGCACCGTGCTCTTCTCCGCCACCTGGCGCACCTGAGCCAGCGACAGTACCCGCGGCAGTACCGCGCGGCGGATGTTGTAGCGCTGCTGGTAAAGACTGAGGGCCGCGGCATTGGTCGCCGAGCCTTGCACCGACAGGTGCAGGTTGAGGTCCGGGTGATGTTTGCAGGCATAGGCCAACACACCGGGATCGGCGGCGATCAGGGCATTCACGCCCAGCTCGGCGGCGTGATCCACTGCGCGCTGCCAGCGCTGCCAGCCGCCTGGTTGGGCATAGGTATTGACCGCCACATAGAGTTTGCGACCTTCCTTGCGGATCAGCTCAAGGCCGGTTTGCAGCTGCTTCTCGTCCAGGTTGAGGCCAGCGAAGTGGCGAGCGTTGGTGTCATCGCGGAAACCAACATAGATGGCATCGGCGCCCTGGCGGACGGCTGCCTTGAGCGCAGGCAGGCTGCCTGCTGGACAAACCAGTTGCATGGGTTCCCCTCCGGGACGAAACACAGTCGGGCACTATAGGAGCTGCCCCGGGGCCTAACCTTGACGGTAATCAACGGCGACCCCTTAGCAGGCTATCAATTTCAGCCAAGCAGCTCGCTGAACGGCAGGTAGTCCACCCAGTCGCCCGGCTGCAAGGTGCGCTGGCACTCCAGCACAGCCAGGCCATCGGCCCAGCAGGCCGAACTGAGCATCGCCGAGCCCTGCCGCGGGTGCAGCTGTACGCTGGCCTGCCCCTCTTCGGCCACAACAAAGCGCGCACGCAGGTACTGACGCCGCACATTGGCCTTGCTCCAGGCAAAGCCGGCCGGCAGACGTAATGGCGTCGGCAGGACCCGCTCGACACCCTGGCAGCGCAACAGGAACGGCCTGCCTACTACCAGCGCGGTAATCAGTGCCGCCGCCGGATTCCCCGGCAACCCCAGCCAGGGCTTGCCGGCCACTTCGCCAAAGGCCAGCGGCTTGCCCGGCTGGATGGCCAGACGCCACAGGTGCAACTGGCCAAGCGCCTCGATGGCCTGCTTGAGATGATCCTCCTCGCCCACCGACACCCCGCCGGAACTGAGCAGCACGTCGGCCTCGCTGGCCGCGCGACTCAGCGCTGCGCGGGTCTGCGCGGGGTCGTCAGGGATGTTCGGATACTCCAGCACCTGCAACCCCCAGCCACGTAGCACCGACGCCAAGGTAATGCGGTTGGTGTTGTAGATCTGTCCCGGCGCCAGGCTTTCACCCGGTTCGCGCAATTCGTTGCCGCTACTCAGGACGGCAACCCGCAGACGCCGATAAACCTGCACACGGGCAATGCCGAAGCTGGCCAGCAGGCCGATTTCCTGGGCGCGCAGACGCTGCCCGGGAGCCAATAGCGCCGCACCGGCATCCACTTCCTCGGCGCGACGGCGCACATGCTGGCCAGCCTGCACCGGCGGCAAGCAGACCTGTTCACCCTGCAGCTGGCAGTCTTCCTGCGCCACCACGCTGTCCGCACCGGGCGGCAGCGGCGCGCCGGTAAAGATGCGTACGGCGCAGCCCGCCGGCAGGCAGGTATCGGCCGCATCGCCGGCGGCAATCCGCCCGGCCAGTGGCAGGCAGCCACCCTCGGCCGGCAGATCGGCAGCGCGCAGCGCATAGCCATCCATCGCACTGTTGTCCCAGGCCGGTACGGCAAAGGGCGCCTGCAAGGTTTCCGCCAGGGTACGCCCCAACGCGTCCTGCAGACTGACTGTTTCAATCTCCGGTACGCCGGGGACACGTTCCAGCAGCGCCGCGATGGCCTCGTCCACCGGGCGCAGCATGCTGCTTGAGCAGCCACAGCCGCTCATGAGCGCGGCCCGCATGACTGGGCGTCCTGACCGGGCAGGCGCTTGAGGTGCGCAACGAAGTTGCAGGGCCGCGTGCGGCTATCCAGCTGCGCCTGCAGGATGCCCTGCCAGCCAGTACGGCAGGCGCCCGGCGAGCCGGGCAGGCAGCACACCAGGGTGCCGTTGCTGAGCCCGGCCAGGGCTCGCGACTGCACCGTGGAAGTGCCGATTTCCTGCAGCGAGAGCTGGCGGAACAACTCACCAAAGCCATCCACGCTTTTTTCCAACAGCGGCGACACCGCCTGCGGGGTGTTGTCACGCGCGGTGAAGCCGGTGCCGCCGGTGACCAGGACTACCTGCACCTGTGGATCGGCAATCCAGCTGCACAGGCGTGCGCGGATCTGCCAGATATCGTCGCTGACCAGCGCACGCTCAGCCAACTGGTGGCCGGCCTGCTGCAGGGCATCGATCAGGGTTTGTCCCGAGCTGTCGGTCTCCAGGGTACGACTGTCACTGACCGTCAGCACGGCGATACGCAGCGCCTGGAAGACGCTGCTGGACGAATGGGCCATGGAACAACTCTCCTCATGTCTCAAGATGGCGGCAGCCTGCCCGGCTGGCCGGAGCACGCCCATACCCCCTCGGAGGTAAACGGCGGCAACGATTGATCGAGGTCAAGCCTACACCGCCTGCACCCCGAGGCGCCGCGCCAGTTTGCGCAAATTGCTCGGGTCCAGTTGCAACAGGCGCGCGGCCGCCGCCCAGTTGCCAGGATGTGCCTGCAGGGCAGCACGAATGGCCTGGCGCTGGCACTCATCAACCTGCTCACGCAGCGCAGCCAATGGCAGCGCACGGGCCTCGGGCAGCGCCGGCGCAGCGGCTGGCAGGCGCGACTGGCCGCCATCCAGGCCCAGCCAGGGCGCCTCGATACACAGCAAGGCACTGCGCGATGCGGCCTGACTGAGCGCCTTGAGCGCCGCCCGACTGATCACATGCTCCAGCTCGCGGACATTGCCTGGCCAGGCGTAGGCCAGCAGCGCCTGCTCGGCCGCCGTCGACAGGCTCAGGCCACGCAGACCCAGGCGCGCCCGGTTGAGTTCGAGAAAATGCCCAGCCAGCAGCAGAATGTCCTGGCCACGCTCGCGCAGCGGCGGAATGTGCACCGGGTAGGCCGAGAGACGATGGTAGAGGTCAGCGCGAAAGCGCTGCTCGCGCACCTCGTCATGCAGCTGGCGGTTGCTGGCGGCAATCACCCGCACATCCACATGACGTGGCCGATCCTCGCCCAGCCGCTGGATTTCGCCATTCTGCAGGGCACGCAGCAGCTTGGCCTGCACGTTCAGCGGTAGTTCACCCACCTCGTCGAGCAGCAGGGTGCCGCCGTGCGCCGCTTCGAAGCGCCCGGCGCGCTCCTGCCCAGCACCGGAAAAGGCGCCACGGCTATGTCCGAACAGCTCGCTTTCCACCAGGCTTTCCGGCAAGGCGGCGCAATTGACATGGATCAGCGGTTGTCCGGCCCGCGGCGAGTGGGCATGCAGCCAACGCGCAAACAGTTCCTTGCCGACCCCGGTTTCGCCCTGCAGCAACACCGGCAGATCGGCAGCCGCCACCACCGCCAGCTCATCGAGCAAGGCCAGCAGCGGCGGATGCTGGCCCAGGATGACGCCATCCTCGCCGTGCGGCTCGCGTAACGCCGGCAGGCTACGGGCCTGGCGCAGGCTACGCGCCTCACGCTCCAGGCGTGACACGCGCAGGGCCACCTCGACCAGCAGGGCATCCCGCTGCAGGCGCTGGCGGGCGCGCTCGTCGAACGTGCCGGCGCGCCGGCTATCCAGGGTCAGCACGCCCCACAGGCGCCCATCCAGGTACAGGCTGATGCCCAGGCAGTCATGCACGGCCGGAGGCAAACCGGCGGCATCCGCATGCAGCAGGCCATCGAAGGGGTCCGGCCAGGGGCAATCCGCCGCGAACAGCAGCGCCTCACGCTGTGCCAGCAGCGCGGCCAGGCGGGGCTGCTCATCCAGGCGCAGCCGCCGGCCATGCACCTCGTGGGGCAGGCCCAGCAGCGCCTGCGGGCACAGACAGTCGCCATCCAGGCGCAACAGCGCCAGCGCATCACAGGCATAGGCCACCTGCAGGCTGACCAGCAGACGCTGCAGGCGCACCGGCATGTTCAGTTCACCCGTCAGGTCGGCCAGCAAGGCACTTTGCAACAAGGTCAATTCCACTGCGACAGGTATCCATCACCCGATCAATGCCGGGTAGATTAGACCTGCTCCGCGCGACACCACCTTGATCGCCATCAAGCCGCTTCCCGGCAAGGCGCAGCCGCTCTGGGCCAGGCCTTACACGGCACAGTCCTTGCGATGGACAACGCTCTTGTCCGTCACCTACGAGGGCTGCGCGATGCGCGAACAGTTGCTGCAACAAACCCTGGGCCAGTTGGCCAGCCAGATCCCCGGCGCGACGCGCCTGTTCCGTGAACATCAGCTGGATTTCTGCTGTGGCGGCCAGCACACCCTGGAGCAGGCCTGCCAGCAGCCCGGCCTGAACCGCGAACAGCTGCTTGAGGCGCTGCAGGCCCTCAGCCAGCAGCCGGGTAGCGACCAGGACTGGCAGGCCACCGCCACGCCGGCGCTGATCGACCACCTGCTGACCCGCTACCACGCCCGCCATCGCCAGCAGTTCGAGGAACTGATCCGCCTGGCCAGCCGTGTCGAGCAGGTACACGCGGCCAGCGGCGACTGCCCACATGGCCTGACCGATTTTCTGCATGAAATGCGCGAAGCACTGGAGAGCCACATGATGAAGGAAGAGCAGATTCTCTTCCCCATGCTGCTGCAGGGTGCGGGCAGGATGGCCGGCGGGCCGATCTCGGTGATGCGCTTCGAGCATGACCAGCACGGCGACGCGCTGGCCGAACTGAGCGCGCTGACCAACGACATGCAACCACCCGCGGGTGCCTGCAATACCTGGCGGGCGCTGTACCGCGGGCTGGATGAACTGCGCAACGATCTGCTGCAGCACATCCACCTGGAGAACGACATCCTCTTCCTGCGCAGCTGATCAGCACAGCCCGCACGCACATGACCCGCGGCCCGCCCCTGCGAGCCGCGGGTCATACTGCTCTCAATAGTGCGGCGGCGTCAGGTAGGCAGCCGCACTGCCCAGTCGCTCGGCACTGTCCTTGAGTTCCATGCGCGCAATGCTGCGCAGGTGCACTTCGTCCGGGCCGTCGGCAAAGCGCAACGAGCGGCCGAACACATACAGATCAGCCAGCGGGGTATCCGGCGTCAGACCCATGGCACCAAATACCTGCATGGCCCGGTCAACCACCCGCGCATGCATGCGCGGCACGATGGCCTTGATCATGGCGATTTCCTTGCGCGCCGCCTTGGCCCCCACCGCATCGATCATCCAGGCGGCCTTGAGCACCAGCAGGCGGGCCTGCTCGATCTCGATGCGCGACTCGGCGATCCAGTCGCTGATATTGCTGTACTGGCTGAGGTAACGGCCGAAAGTCTTGCGTTCCTGGCAACGTTCGAGCATCAGCTCCAGGGCCAGCTCGGCCATGCCGATCGAACGCATGCAGTGGTGGATGCGTCCCGGCCCCAGGCGCGCCTGGGCCATCATGAAACCATCGCCTTCGCGGCCCAGCAAATAGCTGGCCGGCACGCGCACGTCCTTGAGCAACAACTCGCTGTGGCCTTCCGGCGACAGGTGGTTGAGTACCGGGATATTACGCAGCAGTTGCACCCCCGGCGTATCGAACGGCACCAGGATCATGCTCTGCTGACGGTGTGCCTCGCCGTCCGGGTCGGTCTTGCCCATCACGATCAGCACCTTGCAGTTGGGGTGCGAGGCATTGGTGATGAACCACTTGCGGCCGTTGATGACGTAATCGTCACCGTCGCGGCGGATCAGCGTCTGGATGTTCGCGGCATCCGATGAGGGCACGTCCGGCTCGGTCATGGCAAAGGCCGAGCGGATCTCGCCATTGAGCAGCGGCACCAGCCAGCGCTCGCGCTGCTCGGGGCTGGCAAACATGTGCAGCAGCTCCATGTTGCCGGTGTCCGGGGCATTGCAGTTGAAGACTTCCGAGGCCCAGCTGACACGTCCCATGATTTCCGCCAGCGGCGCGTATTCCAGGTTGCTCAGGCGAGTGCCCGGCTCATCGTCATGCAGTGACGGCAGGAACAAATTCCACAGTCCCTCGGCACGCGCCAGCGCCTTGAGGTCGTCCATGAACGACACCGGGTACTGCCCGGCCTGCACCTCCTGATGCCACTGGCCGATGCGCGGCACGATGTGTGCATCCATGAAGTCGCGCAGCTGGCGACGCAAGGCTTCCACTTTGCTGCTGTAGGCAAATTCCATGAGACAGACCCCTGACTGGCGAAAGGATGGGCGAACAGCCCTCATGGACTACAGCCTAGGCGCTGACCGCGCCCTACAACAGCTAGTTGCCGTCGCTGAATCGCCCGTCATAAGCAAGCCTGCAACTACACGCCACCTTGATCTGGGTCATTGTCGGCAGGGCCGCTCAGGCAAACACGAACAATCCCTTGGCCAGCAAGACAATCAGCACCATCTGCGCCAGCACGGCATACAGCAGCCGTGCCTCGCGGCGCGCAGTCATCTGCCCGCTGCGGCGCAGCCAGGCCAGCGCGCCATAGTGAACGACGATGCTCAGCGCCAGGCCAATCTTCAGCCACAGCAGCAACCCCGCCAGCACCTCGGGGGCTGCTCCCAGCAGGCTGCGGTAGTGCCAGGCCAGGTAGAAGCCGGCGCCATACAGCAGGCCGACCACCCAATGCAGCAACTGCCGGGTGCGTGCCGCCAGGGCCAGCTCCGCGGCCTGGCGCTGCGTATCGGACAGCCCCCGCAAGGCCGCCGGCATGATCAGCAGCTGATAGAACAGCGTGCCGAAGAAGGCGATGGCGGCCAGCAGGTGAACGCTCTTGATCAACCAGAACAACATGCCCGCCCTCCCCGTTCGCCGTCAGCCTGGATGGCCGTCCACCCGTGGCCGACACAACATCGGCGCATACAGGCCCAGATAGATCAGCAGCGCCGCGGCCCAGCAGAGCATGGCCAGCCACAGGCTGAGCGCTGGCCATACCTCGACCAGCAACACGCGCACCAGCGCCGCCACGTTGAGCAGGATGAACCCCGCCGCCATGCCGCGTGGCAGTACCAGTGGCCGCCCGGTATGGCCCAGGCTGACCCGCGCCAGCATGGCCAGAATCAGCCCGGCCATGCTACCCACGGTCAGCGCGTGCAGGGGCGGGCTGGCATTGCCGAGCAGCCCGGCATGCCACAGCGCCATGCCCAGGCAGGCCAGCACCAGCCAGGCATAGGCCAGGTGCAGCGACCACAACAGCGGCACGCGAAGCAGGCCTGGGTCGAACCAACGCACCAGGCGAATGGCATGCCCTGCGCCGAGCGCCAGGAACACTACCGCCACCAGCCAACTGGCCTGCAAAGCCACACCACTGACATGCAGTACGGCCACCAGCAGGCTGCCCAGCAACAGCGCCCAGTCCAGTTTCGGCCAGGCCGCTACCTGCTGCACACGGCCCAGGCCACGCTGGGTAAAGAAGGGAATCACCCGGCCACCGATCAGCCCCATCAGCGCCGCCACCAGCCACACCGCGCCGAGCGCCCCCTGGCGCTGCCAGGCATCATTGGCCTGCCAGACACCCAGCAGATTGACCGCATCGGCCAAGGCCAGCAGCAACAACACCACCACGATGGGGTAATTGCGTGTCTGGCGCACCGCCCAGAGCATGCGCCCCAGGGTCAGCGCGACCAGCACGAAGAAGCCGACATTCAGCAGTACCAGCAGCGCGCCGGGCACCAGCGGCAACCAAGCCAGGCGTGCCGCCAGCCAAACCAGCACCAGCACCAGCAGCGGACGACCACTGGGCGCGGCCTGGCCGGTCCAGGTTTGCCCGGCGGTAAGCAGGAAACCGGCAATGATCGCACCGGCAAAACCGAACACCAGTTCGTGGCGGTGCCAGGCCAGCCAGCCGCCACTCGGCTGCAGGCTACCCAGGTGGCCGAACAGGCCAAGTATCCACAACGGTATGGCGAGCAGCGCCAGCCCGCTGCCGAGCAGGAAAAAAGGACGGAAACCCAGGCGCAGCAAGGGCGGGATCATCAGGGCTTTGCGTTTATCGATAATCTGCATCGCAATTCCAACCAGGTACGAATGAGGCGGCGCGAGCGGCCGGCCAGCGACAGGCTGTCGCAGGGTTAGGATCACCCCTGGCCAGGTCGCCGGCCATGCGTGAGGTCAAGAAACTTCCTCAGCGCGGACAGTTTATCCGACTAATGCACTCAGTTATCACCTCGATCAGCCTGCGCCTGCTGCAAATGCTCGACCAGTGCACGCAGAAAGCGTGCCGCCTCGCCGCCGGTAGCCACCCGGTGATCAAAGGTCAACGATAGCGGCAACACGGCATGCACCTCGGCACGCCCGGCGCAGGCCACCACTTCATCACGGATACCCCCGGCGCCGACGATCGCCACCTGCGGCGGCAGCACCACCGGATTGGCGTAGCGACCGAACAGCGTGCCGAAATTGGACAGGGTCAGCGTGGCACCCTGCATTTCCTGCGGCGGAATGCTGCGGGCCTGCACATCGGCCCGCAGGCGTGCGATCCCCTCGCGCAGGTCGGCGGCGCTGCGTCGGCCGACATCGCGCAACACCGGCACGAACAGCCCGTCCGGGGTATCCACGGCGATCCCCAGATCAAGCTGGGCATGCTGGCGCAGGCTCAGCGTGCGCCCGTCGAACCAGCTGTTGAGCAGCGGCTCGACCTGGCAGGCGTGGGCGATCGCCTGGGCCAGACGCACCAGCGGATCACGTGCCTGCCCCCACTGCTGCAGGTCGGCATCGCCAAACAGGGTGACCGGCACCACTTCGGCATGCGAACGCGCCATGTTCAGCGCCATGCTGCGCCGTACTCCGCGTAGCCGCTCACCGGCAAACGCCGCCTGCTGTTGCGCCGCCGCCGCTTCGACATCGGCACGACTGATCAGCCCATCCGTACCGCTGCCGGTCAGCCCCTCCAGGGCCACGCCGAGCTGCCGCGCCAGCTGGCGTACTGCCGGCGTGGCGCGTGGCGCGGCAAAGGCGCGGCTGCTCGCGACAGCACCAATACAGAAGTCATCGCTCTGCTGGCTGTCGCCGCCCTGCAGGTTGCCAACCACGGTGGCCGCCTCGCCTTCGCCCTGGTAGGCCAGCAGCGGCTCGCCGACATGCAGGATGTCGCCGGGCGCACCAAAGGTCTGCAGCACTTCGCCGGCATAGGGCGCGGGAATATCGACAATCGCCTTGGCGGTCTCCACTGACACCAGCAACTGATCGGCCTGTACCTGATCGCCCGCCTGTACATGCCAGGCGACGATCTCCGCTTCCTGCAGGCCTTCGCCCAGGTCGGGCAGTTTGAAATATTTCATCGGAAGCCTCCCGGTACGTCGTTCACGGCTGGTCGAGGAGCTGGCGACAGGCCGTGACGATATCCGCCACGCTGTGCATGTACAGCGGCTCGAGGCGATACAGCGGCGGTGGGATATCCGCCGCGGCCAGGCGCTGGATCGGTGCCTGCAGGTCGAGGAAACAACGCTCATACAGGCTGGCGGCGATTTCCGCGCCCAGGCCGGCGCTCTGCGGCGCTTCCTGGACGATCAGGCAACGCCCGGTCTTGCGTACCGAGGCTTCCAGGCTGGCCATATCCAGCGGCTTGAGGCAGGCCACATCGAGCAACTCCACGGATACCCCCTGCTCGGCCAGCTGCCGGCTGGCCTGCAGGCATTCGTGGATGCTCGCGCCCCAGCTGAGCAGGGTCAGGTCGCTGCCCTCGCGCAGGGTGAAGCAACTGTCCAGCGGCAGACGCCGGCCATCGTCAGACAACGGCTGCGGGTTCATCCGGTACAGCCGGGTGGGTTCGAGGAACAGCACCGGGTCCGGGTCATCGATGGCCGCCAGCAGCAGCCCATAGGCGCGCGCCGGCGAGGACGGCACCACCACGCGCAGCCCGGGAATATGCGCAAACAGCGCCTCCACCGCTTCACTGTGATGTTCCGGCGCACGAATCCCCGCGCCCATCGGGCTGCGTACTACCAGCGGGCAACTCAAGCGCCCGCGGGTGCGATTGCGCAGGCGACTGGCATGCGAAATCAGGTGCTCCATGGCCGCATAGATGAAACCGAGGAACTGGATTTCCAGCACCGGCCGCAGGCCCTGCGCCGCCATGCCCACGGCAACCCCGGCGAGCATGGTCTCGGCCAGCGGGCTGTCGATCACCCGCCGCGCACCAAAGGCCTCGCGCAGACCGGCGGTGGCGCGGAACACCCCGCCATTGACGCCAACATCCTCGCCCAGCACCAGCACGTCAGGGTCGTCACGCATGGCGCGGTGCAGCGCCAGGTTGACCGCTTCCAGCAGGCTGTAACGCGTCGTGTCATTCATCGACAGGCCCTCCGGCGGGACGCTGCGCCATGCGCTCGCGCCAGGCATCGCGCTGCTCGGCGAGAGCCGCCGGCCAGCGTGCATAGACGTGTTCGAAGAGACTTTCCGGGCTGGGCGCGGTGATGGCTTCGAAACATGCCACCGCCGCTTCGATACGCGCCTGGCAGTCGGCCACGCAGGCCTGTTCGTGCGCCTCGTCCCAGGCCCCCCGCGCGGCCAGAAAACGCTGCAGGCGGCGCAGCGGCTCGGCCTCCCAGGCCTTGCGCACCTGCGCACTGTCGCGGTAACGGCTGGCATCGTCGGCAGTGGTGTGATCGCCAAGCCGGTAACTGAGGCACTCCACCAGGCTCGGCCCCTTGCCCTGGCGGGCACGCTGCAGGGCACGGCCCAGGCACTCGTGGAGGGCCAGCACATCGTTGCCATCCACCTGCTCACCGGGAATCCCCGCGCCCAGGGCCTTTTGCGCCAGCGTGGCAGCCGCGCACTGCAAATGGCGCGGCACCGAAATGGCCCACTGGTTGTTGTTGACCACGAATACCACCGGCAACTGCCAGGCACCGGCCACGTTGAGTGCTTCGAGAAAATCGCCCTTGCTGGTCGCCCCGTCGCCGCAGGTAGTCACCGCCACCCGTGCCTGGCCGCGGATACGAAATGCCGAGGCCACGCCACAGGCATGCAGGGCCTGGGTGGCAATCGGCACGCAGGGCGGAAAATCCTCGGCCACCGCTGGGTCGGCATAGGCACTGCCACGTTCATCACCGCCCCAGTAGAGGAGGATTTCCTCCATGCGTACCCCGCGTAACAATTGCACGGCGGTATCCCGGTAATAGGGCACCAGCACATCCTCGGCGTGCATCAGGCTGCCCAGTACCACGCCAATCGCCTCCTGGCCGAGGGTTGGCGCATAGGTGCCGATACGCCCGGTGCGCTGCAGCGCCACGGCTTTCTGGTCGAACAGACGGGTCAGCAACATCTGCCGGTACAGCACGCGCAGTTGCTCGGTATTCTCGGCGCAGGCCGGCAGCTCGCCCAGCGGCTGGCCATCGGCTTGCAGATAGCGGGTCAGAGGGACCTGCGGTTGCACGAAGGGCATAACGACACCTCCCACGGCAAGGGCCAAGCGCCGGGTAGGCGCTGAGCCGATTACCCACCTGGGTAAGGCGGGCCGGGTATGGCTCGACGCTTAATAGGGCGTTGCACAACGCGCGACGTTGTTTAACGGCCTATTGCTGCGCCGCGCCGTGCAGCAGCGCCTCGGCACGCGCCACGGCAATGCGCGTTGGCGAGCAGTTGTGTGCCTGTGCCTGGGCGTAGATGTCAGTCAAGCGTAGACCGATCTGCGCCAGCTCGGCGGTCAGTCGGCTGGCCGGCTCCCCCAGGTAATGCAGGGCGGCATGCAGGAGCGCACCGATGTTGATGACGAAATCCGGGGCCAGCAGAATGCCACGCGCTTCCAGGTCCTCGGCCAGCTCGGGAGCGGCCAGCAAGCCATCGACCGCACCAGCCACTGCCGCGCAGCGCAGGCCAGCGACGCGCCGACTGTCCAGCAGGCCCTGCCCGCTGCAAGGCACCAGCAGGTCACAGGGGCTGGCCAGCAACACCTCGCTCTCCAGCACCCGCGCACCCAGCTCGTCTTGCGCCAGTTCCAGGCGCCCCGCATCCGCATCGCTGACCAGCAGTTCCACGCCAGCGGCTGCCAGCTGTGCGGCCAACGCCTAGCCGAGGTCGTCGAGGCCATGCACGGCTACGCGCAAGCCACTCAGGTCGTCACTGCCCAGGCGTGCCATGGCCGTGGCACGAATAGCGGCGAACACACCCAGCGCACCGTGCAGGGCCGGCTCACCCTGCGTCGAGGTGCCGCCGACATAACGCGTGTATTGCGCCAGGCAATCCATGTCGGCGCATGAACTGCCTTCATCGGCGATGCCTACCACCCGCCCGGATAGTTCATCCAGTACACGGCCAAAGGCTTCGAAGAGCTCGGCGCGGCTACGCACATGCGCGGGCCGGCGCAACCAGGCATGCCCGCCGGAAAACGGCAGGCCAGCCAGGGCGGTACGGTAGCTCATGCTGCGTGCACGTTGCAGCGTGCGCTGCAACGCCTGGTATTCATCCTCCCAGGGCAGGTAGCTGCAACCCGCCAGCGCCGGCCCCCGCTGCCCCGGCTGCACAGCGATGATCGCCTGCAGGCCGCTGCGCGGATCCTGCACCAGATGTAGCGCCTGCGCGCCGCTCGACTGCATCTGCCTGAACATCTTCACGCTCTCCGGGGCTTCATGCGCTGAGTATAGGTGGCAGCTCACCGGCAGCCAGTCATCCTTCCCCCCATCTGGGCGATGGTCGCTGTTCCAGGCCGACGTAGGCTGTGCCCACCCCAAACAACAACAAAAGAGGGTTCACCATGCGGCAACTGCTGCTTTCCTGCCTGCTCTGCCTGTGCGGTCTGGCCCAGGCCGCCACCGGCGTGTTTCCCGACTCGACCTTCAACAACCTCGATCATGGGCTGTACTGGTTCGGCTATGGCGACACCTGGCAAAAGGCCGTGCCCGGCCAGAGCAATGCCTACTACAACGCCAGCAAGCCCACGCTGATCTATGTGCATGGCTGGCAGAACGGTTCGACGCAGAAGAAGAACCGCGAGACCTTCAACCGCAAGGACGCCGGCGGCCCGGATCTCGACCTGGCCTATGCCTGGCTGGCAGCCGGCTACAACGTCGGCATCCTCTACTGGAACCAGTTCGCCGACGAAGGCGAGGTGAAGGACGCCGAGGCGAAGATCTGGACCGCCAGCAGCCCACGCGCCATGCGCTGGCGCAACAGCAGCGGCGTGTACAGTGCCGGCCCGAATATCTCGGCGGGTGAACTGCTGTTTCGCAGCTATCGCGACAACCTGGCTGGCTACAGCGGCAGCAATATCCGCCTGGTCGGTCATTCGCTGGGCAATCAGCTGGCCATCGTGATCACCAAGAAGATCAGCGATGCGGTCAGCGCCGGCAGCATGAACAGCAAATTGCTGCCCAAACGGGTAGCCCTGCTCGACCCTTTCTACTCCAACCAGGCCAAGAGTTACCTGGGTAATAAGTGGGTCGGCGAGGTCTGCCGCAGCTACGTCAGTGAACTCAAGAGCAAGGGTGTGATCTTCGAAGCCTACCGCTCCTCCGGGGCCAGCAGCACCGGCTTCATCGGCGACAGCAACAGCGGGCTGATGAACATGACCGCCTTCAGCGAGCTCAAGCCCTGGTACTTCGCTTCCACCCAGCTGACCGAGAAGCACAACGCGGCGGTCTGGCACTACCTGTGGTCGTTCAGCTTCAACCCGCCGCTGATCAGCGGCACCAGTAACCAGGCCGCCTCGGCCAGGACCAGCGATAGCCGCATCGGCACCCTGATGAACGGCACCCAGAAGCTGGTACAGGACCAGGGCGCCTATACCAAGGAACCCTCGGACGACAATTTCAAGCTGCAGGCACGCTGAAGCCTGGGGCGCACACGACAAGGCCGGCGAAAGCCGGCCTTGTCGTGTCTGCGGGAAAAGCCGGATCAGCCGGCAAAGCGCTGCAGGTTGGCAAGCATTTCCTTCATGGCCTCGATGTTGTCCTTCGGATGGGCCGCCCCCGCGAAGTCACAGATCTGCGCGAAGTTGTCCGCCACGTCTTGCGGACTGAAGCCGGCGCGCGGATCGAAACCCACGCCCAGGCTGCGTTCCCAGCGCACCTTGCCCATCCAGCCACCGCCGACTTCAAACAGGCTGCCGGTTTCCTGGCACGCCTGACTGGCCAGGAACACCACCAGCGGACTGACAAGTTCGGGCTTGAGCTGCTCGAACACCTGCGGCGGAATCAGCCCCTCGGTCATGCGCGTGCCGCCGGTAGGCGCGATGGCGTTGACCAGGATATTGCTCTTGCGGCCCTCGATGGCCAGGGTGCGGGTCAGGCCATACAGGCCCAGCTTGGCCATGCCGTAGTTGCTCTGACCGAAGTTGCCGTAGATGCCGGAGGTCGAGGAGGTGAAGATCACCCGGCCATACTGCTGCTCGCGCAGGTGTTCCCAGGCCGCGCGGGTGACCTTGTAGGCGCCTTCGACGTGGACCTTGTAGACCAGCTCCCAGTCGGTGTCTTCCATCTTGTGGAAGGACTTGTCACGCAGGATGCCGGCGTTGTTCACCACCACGTCGATGCGCCCGAAGCTGTCCATGGCCTGCTGGACGATTTTCTCGCCATCGGTCACCGAGTCATGGTTGGCCACTGCGCTGCCGCCGGCCTCGCGGATCTCCGCCACCACGCGGTCGGCCGCCGAGGCATTGGCGCCCTCGCCATGAGTACTGCCACCCAGGTCGTTGACCACTACCTTGGCGCCCAGCTGGGCAAACAGCAGGGCATGGGCGCGCCCCAGGCCGCCGCCGGCACCGGTGACAATTACCACTTTGTCGTCAAAACGCACGGTATCACTCATCACAGACCCTCCCGTTCGGCTTAGCTATGGACGGCCAGTGTGCGCAGCGCGCAACGCTCCGGCAAGCAAGGCGCTCGGCGCTGAATGCACGGCGATAAGGTCAGGCTATGGGCTGCCCATTGGCGCGCAGCAGCGCCAGATGGTTGTACAGGTGCAGCACGTGGGCCAGGGCATACTCGTCATGACTCAGCTCGCCATAGGCAAAGTGCGCCGCCAGGCGGCCACGATGCGCGGCAAAACGCGCAAAGGCCAGTTGCAGGCGCGCCAGCGCCACACGCACTTCGCCAGGCTCGTTCAGCTCCGGCGCACCGGGAATCGCCTCGTCAAGTGGATGGCGCATCGCACCACGCGCGGCAAACACACTGAAGGCCAGCGGCCCAGCCGTGTGGCGGAACCAGGCGGGCTTGAGCTGGGGATAACCATCGATCGAATAGTCCACGCTCTGTGCGCAATGGTTGAACACCATGGCCGGCGGCCAACCCGCCACGCTGTGCAGACTGGCCTGCGCCAGACGCTCGAGCAGTTGCATGGCTGCCGGTAGGGTCAGGGCGGCCGGCGCCGCCGCCAGGGGCAGGCGCCAGTAACTGGTAGCGACGGCGCCGAGGCCGGCCACGCCGAGCAGGCCAAGCAGGTGTCGACGTTGCATGATCAGTCCTCTTTAACAGGTCGTTGAAAAACGTAGGCGAGGCAGGCAAGACAAGGCGAAAACGGCCGAAAAGCGCAGTTTACGTGTTGTAAATGAGCATTTGAGGCTGTTTTCAACGCTGTATTGCCAACGCAGGTAGTTTTTTCAACGGCCTGTTAGTGGTGGCCTGGCCCGCCCCGGCCAGTGCCTGACGAAATGCCAGGTAATGTTCCAGCACCCGCGGCGCAGCCTCGAGCTGCGGGTAATGGCCGATCCCGTCCAGCAGCACGCAGTCGGGCTCGGCCAGCAGTTCGCGGTAACGCCGCACCATGTGCGCCCCGGAGATCGGATCGGCCGCACCATCGATGACCCGCAGCGGCACACCGGCCTGCTGCATGGCCGTCACCCAGCGCTGGCGGTGCAGCCGTCGCTCGGGCATGTAGCCCATCAGCCGGTGCATCACCCGAGTGCCGTCGTTATGCGCGATCAGCGTCCAGAACGCCTCCAGCTCGGCTGGACTGGGCGGCGTGTGCGGCCCGAATATGCGGGTGAGGTTCTGCGCCAGCGCGGCAGGCGAAAACAGCCGGCCGAGCAGCGGCCCCAGCGGACCGAGCAAGAGCTTCTGCATAAGCAGCGGGCGATGGGTTTCCGGAAACAGGCCGCCATTGAGGAACACGCAGCTGGCCAGGCGGGCCGTTCCTTGCTGATGCCGCGCCAGCAACTCCTGGGCCACGCTGTCACCGTAGTCGTGGGCCAGCACATGCACGGGCTGATCGACC
Source organism: Pseudomonas fluvialis (assembly GCF_002835605.1). Taxonomy (NCBI): domain Bacteria; kingdom Pseudomonadati; phylum Pseudomonadota; class Gammaproteobacteria; order Pseudomonadales; family Pseudomonadaceae; genus Pseudomonas; species Pseudomonas fluvialis. Next base: position 192,060 of record NZ_PIYS01000005.1, read on the forward strand.
GCCAGCTGCGCCAGCAACGCCTGCTGTACATCGGCCTGCTCCAGCAGGCTGTAGGCATGGCCACGCGGCTTGGCCGAGTAGCCGAAGCCGAGCATGTCGCAGGCAATCACCCGGTAACGCTGCGCCAGCGGCTGCCACAGCCGGTGCCAGTCCCAGCTGGCCGTGGGAAAGCCATGGATCAGCAACAGCGGCTCGCCCTCGCCCGCCGTCCAGTAGCGGATGCGCTGGCCGTGCCAGAGAAAATCGTGCCCCTGCGCCTGCCAGTCGGCCAGGGCGATGCCCGGCAGGCCGCTCACTGGTCGTAGCCCGGCATCTGTGCGTCGAGCTTGCGCAACAGCGCCGGCCAGGGCAGCGCACCGCCCATGCCCTGCGGGCTTTTCATCACCCCGGCGATCATCCCCGCGGCACCGTCGAGAATCGCCTGCGGGATGTGGATCAGCTCGCCACCACCACTTTGCGCCATTACCTGGATCTCACAGGCGCGCTGCAGGGTAAACATGCCGAGGAAGGCATCGGCGATGCTGGCGAAGGCGGTGAGCAGACCGTGGTTGGGCAGGATCATGAAATGCTTGTCGCCCAGGTCAGCCTGCAGGCGGGCCTTCTCCTCGTGGTGCAGCGCCACGCCTTCATAACCGTGGTAGGCCAGGCTGGCCAGCACGAACAGTGACTGCTGCGACAGCGGCAGCAAGCCCTGCTTCTGCACCGACACGGCGATACCGGCCGGCGTGTGGATGTGCAGCACGCAACCGACGTCGCTACGCGCTTCATGCACCGCGCTGTGGATGGTGTAGCCGGCCGGATTGATGTCGAACGGGCTGTCCATCAGCTTGTTGCCGGCCAGGTCGACCTTGACCAGGCTGGAGGCAGTGATTTCGTGGAACATCAGCCCGTAGGGGTTGATCAGGAAGTCCTCGGTACCAGGCACCTTGGCCGAGATGTGGGTGAAGATCAGGTCGTCCCAGCCGTACAGGGCAATCAGCCGGTAACAGGCCGCCAGGTCGATACGCGCCTGCCACTCCTCGCGGCTGACCTGATTCTTCAAGCTGGGAAACTGCAGGGATGCAGACATAATGCGCCGCCTCTTGTTGTTGTTTTCGGCGAGGATGACAGCCCGTGCCTCAGCCGCGCAAGGCACCCGCCAGCTGATCCAGCCAGGGCTCGGCGTCCAGCTCCGGGGTCACCGTTTCGCTGGCATCCAGACGCAGCATCGGCAATACCTCGCGCAGGCCAATGTCGGCATACAACTCACGCACCTGCTCGCCGGCGGCACAGAAGCTGTCGCCATAACTGGAATCCCCCAGCGCTAGTACCGCCGCCGGCAGGCCGTACCAGGCCGGTGGCTGATCGCGCAGGCTGGCATACAGCGCCTGCAGATTGTCCGGCAGCTCGCCCATGCCCGTGGTAGCGGTCACCACCAGCAAGGCCTGCGGGGCAAAGGCCTCCAGCTCGGCGCGCTGCACACGCGGCTGGTGCCAGGCCTCGAAGCCTGCCGCCTGCAGGCGCGCCTGTGCGTGGCGAGCCACTTCCTCGGCCGTGCCGTAGACCGTTCCCGAGACAATCGCTACTTTCATGAAGACTCCGTCATACTTGGAAATGCGCAGGATTATGCCGCAAAGTGCGGCGTTATCTTAGAATGCCGCCAACCTGAACCGGGAAGTCCCTTCGATGATCAACGCCAAGCTGCTGCAACTGGTAATCAACGCCTCCAACGATGGCATCGTGGTCGCCGAGCAAGAGGGCGAAGACAACATCCTGATCTACGCCAACCCAGCGTTCGAGCGCCTGACCGGCTACAGCGTCGACGACATCCTCTACCAGGATTGCCGTTTCCTGCAGGCTGGCGACCGCCAGCAACCTGCCCTGCAAGCCATTCGCGAAGCGGTTCGTGAACATCGCCCGTGCCGGCAGATCATCCGCAACTACCGCAAGGACGGCACACCGTTCTGGAATGAATTGTCGATCACCCCGGTGGTCAACGAAGCCGACCAGCTGACCTACTACATCGGCATCCAGAAAGACGTCACCGACGAAGTCGAGGCGCTGGAGCGCGTGCGCCAACTGGAAGCCCAGGTGGCCGAACTGCAGGCGGAGCTGGCCCGTTGCAAGGGCTGAGCAAAAAAACACCCGCTGCGTCGGGCAACGCAGCGGGTGAAAGATGAAGGGGGATCAACCCCTTCCCACTGGCATAAAAAGATCCGACAGCCAAAAGGGGATGTGGTAGCTGCCGGATTGCGCAGTCGTTACACGGCGAACTCTTCCTCACTGAAGGCCATCAGCGTGGCCTTGCCCGCCAGAACTTCGGCCAGCAGGCTGTCGGTTTCGGTCAGCACGCGCGCCATGTAGAAGTCCGCCGACTTGAGCTTGGCACCGTAGAACGCCGTCTCGCTGCTACCGGCGGCCAGCTTCTGCTGGGCCACCAGCGCCATACGCGACCACAGCCAGGCCAGGGTAGTCAGGGCAAACAGGCGCAGGTACGGCACCGACGCAGCACCGGCCTGCTCGGGGTCCTTCATGCCTTCGCTGGCAATCCACAAGGTGGCCTGCTGCAGCTGCTTGAGCGCCTTGCCCACCGCGGCAGCGTGCGGCGCTGCGGGATTGGCTTTCAGCCAGCCTTCGACCAGGGCGAAGAAGCCGCGTACGGCACGCCCACCGCCCAGGCCCAGCTTGCGACCGACCAGGTCCAGCGCCTGGATGCCGTTGGTGCCTTCGTAGATGCGGGTGATGCGGCAGTCACGCACCAACTGCTCGATGCCCCAGTCCTCGGTGAAGCCGGAGCCGCCGAGCACCTGCAGGCCCTCGTTGGCGCAGGCGAAGCCCTCGTCGGTGAGGAAAGCCTTGACCACCGGGGTGAGCAACTGCACCAGATCATCGGCCTGCTGGCGTACGTCGGCGTCCTCGTGATCGTGGGCGACATCCAGGTGCAGGCCGGTGAAGTAGGCCAGCGCACGGCAGCCCTCGATCAGCACTTTCTGGCGCAGCAACATGCGCCGCACGTCAGGGTGCACCAGAATCGGGTCGGCCGGCTTGTCGGCGGCCTTCGGGCCGGATAGCGAGCGGCTCTGCAGGCGTTCCTTGGCGAAGCCGAGGCTGATCTGGTAAGCGCTCTCGGCAATACCCAGCCCCTGCATGCCGACCATCAGGCGCGCCGAGTTCATCATGGTGAACATGCACTTGAGGCCCTTGTTCGGCTCGCCGATCAGCCAGCCCTTGGCGCCTTCAAAGTTCATCACGCAGGTGGCCGAACCCTTGATACCCATCTTGTGCTCCAGGCCGCCGCAGAAAGCCGGGTTGCGTGAGCCGTCCTCGAGGAACTTGGGCACCAGGAACAGTGAGATGCCTTTAACGCTGTCCGGCGCATCGGGCAGCTTGGCCAGTACCAGGTGGATGATGTTGTCGACCAGATCCTGCTCGCCGCCGGTGATCCAGATCTTGGTGCCGCTGATCGCATAGCTGCCGTCCGCCTGCGGCGTGGCGCGGGTGCGGATCAGCCCCAGGTCAGTACCGCACTGCGGCTCGGTCAGGCACATGGTGCCGGTCCACTCACCGCTGATCAGCTTGGGCAGGTACTGCTCCTGCTGCTCGCGGGTGCCGTGCTGGGTCAGCGCATTGATCGCACCATGGGTCAGACCCGGGTACATGCCCAGCGACAGGTTCGAGGAGCAGACCATCTCCTCGACCATCATGTTCAGCACATGCGGCAAGCCCTGGCCGCCGAACTCCGGGGCACAGGCCAGCGCGGTCCAGCCACCTTCGGCGAATTGCTTGTAGGCGGCCTTGAAACCGTCCGGGGTCTTCACGGTCTTGCTCACCGGGTCATAGTGACAACCCTGCTTGTCACCGGAACCGTTGACCGGCGCCAGGACGTTTTCCGCCAGCTTGGCGGCTTCTTCCAGAATGGCGCCACCGAGATCGTTTCCGAACTCGCGCTGCGTGGGCAGCGACTGCAGGGTGGCATAGGCGTCGAGCAGTTCGTCGAAGACAAACTGCATATCACGAAGCGGGGCGCGATAAGCGGGCATGCGGCATTCCTCAAAGCTGTACAGGAAAAATATCTGTACAGCTTTTGTATAGCCATTTGCAGCTTTAGGCAAGAATTTTTTGTACAGGCCGTACAGGTTATGCCGTACGCGGCATGACTCCGCACAGCCGCAATCCGCCAGAGCTGGCTGACAGCAGCCCGGCACATCTCAGCAGATCAGGGAAAACGCAGGGTGTGTCAGGTGTCCAGCTGACCCGCCAGGAAACGCTGCAAGCGGCGCGACATTAGTCCCGGAGCATTGCCCAGACAGGCCACTGGCGTACCGCTGAGCGCTTCGCCACCCAGCTCGGCGGCCTCGCCGGCCAGCGCCAGCGGACAACCCAGGCCCAGCGCCAGACGCTGCAACTGGCGGGGCAGTTCGGCACTCGGCGCATGGTTGGAAAACAGCACCAACGCCTGCGGCTGCAATTTCTCGCAGACCAGCGCCAGCTCATCCAGTGGCTGCCCCAGCGCCAGCACACTCACCGCCCATTCATTGCTGCCCAGCAGGAGCCCGGCCACCCACAACTCCAGCTCATGGCAATGCCCGGGAATCGCCACCAGCAATACCCGCTCCTGTGCCGGATTACGCGCCAGTTGCAGGCGCTGCAGTACCCGCGCGCGCAGAAAACTGTCGAGGAACAGCCACTCGCTGGTCTGGCCGAACTGCTCGCGGCGCAGCAACAGGTCCTGCCAGATCGGCAGGAAGATATCGGCAAACACCACGGCCAACGGATAGGTGGCGAACACCTGGCCGTACAGGCGTTCCAGCTGCAACTCATCAAAACGCGACAAGGCCAGGCGGATCTGTGTCTGCCACTCGCCCCACTCGCCCTCGGCCAAGGCCTGATAAGGCTCGACGACTGGCGCCTTGGCTGCCTCGTTCTTGGCGAGAATCTTGCCCACCTTGCTGACCGCCACGCCCCGCTCGATCCACGCGAGGATGCTGCGTACCGCCTCGATATCCGCCTGCGAGTAAAGACGATGACCGCTGTCGGTGCGGGTCGGCTGAATCAGCCCATAACGACGCTCCCAGGCCCGCAGGGTCACCGGATTGACGCCGGTCAGGCGCGACACTTCACGAATCGGAAACAACTCTTCCTGCTTGAAGGCAGCGGCAAGCGTGGGAGTACCGGCGATGTCGTTCATAGCGTGGCCAGGCAGGTCAGAGAAAGGCCGGCATTGTACCCCAGGGGCAAGCCGGCATACATTGTACCTAGGTTATACAACTCGCAGATTCAGCATAAGCCGCCTCACATCACCCTGGAGCACTCATGCACTGGCCCCTGACCCTTTATTACGATGGCGCCTGCCCCCTCTGCGCCCGGGAAATCGCCGTACTGCGCCGACGCTGTAGTGTCGAGCGCCTCGTGCTGGTCGATATCAGCCTGGCAGACTTCGACCCGCAGCAGGCCGCCACACCACCACTCGCCGTGTTGCAGGCGCGCCTGCATGCCCGGGATGCCGCCGGCCACTGGTATATCGGCCTGCAGGCCACCGCCGCCAGCTGGCAGGCCGCCGGACTGCGACGGAGCGCCTGGCTGTTGCAGCGCCGCTGGCTGCAACCCGTATTACAACCACTGTATGTCGCGTTCTGCCGACTTCGCCCACATCTCGGCCGCCTGCCCCACCCGCAAGGCGCCAGTCGCTGCACGGAGGAAACCTGCACAACGCAGAGCAGCGACCACGCAAAAACACCGACAAGAGCTGTACATAAAGACCATTTCGTACAATAAAAAACCTACGTGACGCATATTACCAACCAGTAAAAATTGTTTTTAATCAACTGCATAGCACTAAAAACTAGCAGCAAGCCATCCCCACACAATACTCATGGTTGTACAAACAAGAGCAGTGGTATAAGTTTCTTAGTACGTTCAGACGGCCAAACGCAGCTCAGGTCAGGTTATGCGCGCGGTCGCTGAACGCCCACTTTCTTGTCGAGGCCCCCATGAGCCCAGCGCAGCTCCCCATCCTGATCACCGGCGCCAGCCAGCGCATCGGCCTGCATTGCGCACGCCGCCTGCTCGATGAAGGCCATCCGCTGATCATCAGCTATCGCACCCTGCGCCCGGCAGTCAATGAACTGGCCGAGCGCGGCGCCTGCGTATTGCAGGCCGACTTCAGCGACAGCACCGGCATAGTCGATTTCATTGCCCGCCTGCGCCAGGCCTGCCAGGGATTGCGCGCCATCGTGCACAATGCCTCGACCTGGCAGGCCGATCCGTCCAGCGAGCAAGCCGCCGCCTTCACCCGGCTGTTCAACGTACACATGCTGGCGCCCTACCTGATCAACCTGCACTGCACCGACCTGCTGCAGCACGGCGGCCCCGCCGACATCGTGCACATCAGCGACGACGTAGCACGCAAGGGCAGTGCCCAGCGCATTGCCTACTGCGCCAGCAAAGCCGGGCTGGACAGCCTGACCCTGTCGTTTGCCGCGCGCTTGGCGCCGCAGGTCAAGGTCAATGGCATTGCCCCGGCGCTGATTCAGTTCAACGAGGGCGATGATCCCGACTATCGCGCCCGCACCCTGGCCAAGTCGGCCCTGGGCATCGAACCGGGTGCCGAGGTGATCTACCAAAGCCTGCGTTACCTGCTGGACAACCCGTACCTCACCGGCACCACACTCACCGTCAACGGCGGCCGCCACCTCAAGTGAGGCGGCCTGCGAGGATTTTTCCATGAGCCAAGAACTGTCCACCCATTACCAGCACATCCTCGTCGGCCTGGGCGAGAACCCGCAGCGCGAAGGCCTGCTGGATACCCCCAAGCGTGCCGCCAAGGCCATGCAGTACCTGTGCAACGGCTATCACAAGAGTCTCGACGAGGTGGTCAACGGCGCACTGTTCGAGTCGGACAACGATGAGATGGTGATTGTTCGCGATATCGAGCTGTACTCACTGTGCGAGCACCACCTGCTGCCGTTCATCGGCAAGGCACACGTTGCCTATATCCCCACCGGCAAGGTGCTGGGACTGTCCAAGGTGGCACGCATCGTCGATATGTTCGCCCGCCGCCTGCAGATCCAGGAAAACCTCACCAAGCAGATCGCCGACGCCATCCAGCAGGTCACCCAGGCCGCCGGCGTCGCCGTGGTCGTCGAGGCCCAGCACATGTGCATGATGATGCGCGGTGTGGAAAAGCAGAATTCGGTAATGACGTCCTCGGTGATGCTCGGTGCCTTCCGCGAGTCGTGCAATACCCGCCACGAATTCCTCACGCTGATCGGACGGAGCAAGTAAATGCCGAGACTGGAACCGGGCATGGCGCGCATCCGCGTCAAGGATCTGCGCTTGCGCACCTATATAGGCATCAAGGAAGAGGAAATCCTCAACCGCCAGGATGTGCTGATCAACCTGACCATCCTCTACCCCGCGCAACAGGCGGTAGCGGATAACGTGATCGAGCAGGCACTCAACTACCGCACGATCACCAAGGCGGTGATCGCCCACGTGGAAGGCCATCGCTTTGCCCTGCTGGAGCGCCTGACCCAGGAAATCCTCGACCTGGTCATGACTCATCCGGCGGTGCGCTATGCCGAAGTGGAAGTCGACAAGCCGCATGCCCTGCGCTTTGCCGAATCGGTATCCATCACCCTCGCCGCACATCGCGACTGACCGTCCATTTGCTCCCGCGCCGGCCGGCTGGCATGCTCGCCGGCCGGCGCGACCTATACTATCGCGCCTACCCTGTCGCCTTTTCCGGGAGCCCTGCGCATGACCGCACTCGAGCACTTTCGTGCCCAATTACACAGTGGCCAGCATCTGTTCAGCCAAACCCTGGCGTTCATTGCCGAACACTATGACTACCAGCCTGCCGCCTTCCGCAACGGCACACTGGACAATCCAGCCGGGCAGAATGAAGGCTCCTGCAAGTTGCTCGGCCTGGCCCTGCTCGAAGGGTTGAGCCTGGAAGAAACCCTGCAGGCCTTTGGTGAGCATTACCGCCAGGTGCTGGGTCACCCGGAGGGCAAGGATCACGGCAATATCCGCGCCCTGATGGATACCGGCCTGGCCGGCGTCAGCTTCAGCAGCCTGCCGCTGCAGCGCAAGACCCCCTGAGCCACAGCCCATTTACCAGGCATGCAGGTGTGTCTGGCCATAGTCGCGCAGGGCAGCCGTCAAGCCATCCAGCAAAGCGCCGCCCTGCCGCCAGTAATGCCAGTACAGCGGCACATCAATGAACTGCCCGGGCAGCAACTCGACCAGTTCGCCACCTGCCAGCAACTCACGCACCTGTAGCTCAGGCACCAGCCCCCAACCCAGCCCGGCCAGGGCCAGCTGCACAAAACCCTCCGAAGAGGGACACAGGTGGTGGTTGAAATGCCCATGCACACCGAGCGCGGCCAGATAGCGGTGCTGTAGCTGGTCATCCGGGCCGAATACAATGGCCGGCACCTGCGCCAGCCGGGTGCGCTGCACACCATCGGCAAAATACCGGGCCATGAACGCCGGACTGGCCAGAGCCAGGTAACGCATGCTTCCCAAGGCCAGGCTGCGCGCGCCCGCCACGGGACGCTCTGCTGCGCACAGGCAGGCCGCCACCTCGCCGGCGCGCATACGCTTGAGTCCTACCTGCTGGTCTTCGACCACCAACTCCAACAGTACCTGTTGCTGCGCACAGAAGTCGGCCACCGCCGGCGCCCACCAGGTGGCCAGGCTGTCGGCATTCAAGGCGATGCGCAAACGCTCGGGCTGCTGACTGTCTGCCAGCGCCGGCACCACCCGACGCAGGTCGCGCTCCAGCCAGCGCACCTGCTGGACATGGTTAAGCAGACGCCTGCCCAACGGGGTAGCCTGCGGCGGCGTACTGCGTTGCAACACCGGCTGGCCAACCCGCGCCTCCAGCAGCTTGATGCGCTGCGATACCGCCGACTGCGACAACCCCAGGACCTGAGCGGCTCGTTCGAACCCGCCCTGCTCCACCACTGCAGCCAGGGCTAGCAGCAACTTGTAGTCAAACACATCATTTTTCCTAATGAATCATCAGCATGATTTGTTTTCCTTATACAAGCAGCACCCCCAGACTGACCAGCACCTTCTCGCCCCCTGGAACTTTCAAGACATGTGGCAAAGCTATAGCAACGGCCTGCTGGTGGCCTTCGGCCTGATCATGGCGATCGGCGCACAAAACGCCTTCGTACTCGCCCAGAGCCTGCGTCGCGAGCACCACCTGCCGGTGGCCGCACTGTGCGTACTGTTCGATGCCCTGCTGATGTCTGCCGGCGTGTTCGGCCTGGCCAGCCTGATCAGCCAAAGTCCCTGGCTGCTCTCGATCACTCGCTGGGGGGGTGTGCTGTTCCTGCTGGTCTACGGCATCCTGGCCCTGCAACGCGCGCTACGCCCGCAAGGCCTGGACCCTTCCAGCGCCGCCCCCCGTTCGCGCCGCGCAGTGCTGCTCGCCGCCCTCGCCGTGACGCTGCTCAACCCACACGTCTACCTGGATACCGTGTTGCTGATCGGCAGCCTGGGCGCGCAGCAAGCCGTTCCCGGCGCATACGCCGCCGGCGCGGCCAGTGCTTCGGCCTTGTGGTTCTTCGGTATCGCGCTGGGCGCCGCCTGGCTGGCTCCCTGGCTGGCACGCCCCGCCACCTGGCGTATTCTCGAGATACTGGTAGCCGGCATGATGTTCAGCGTGGCCTGGCAGCTGATCCACTGGTAACGACCGCGCCAGGTCACCAGGCAAGGCTTTACCCCTACGCTTGGCGCGTGGATATGCAACGGAGCGGGTGCTACCATCGCTCCCCGCGATTACCCATACCGGATGCGGTAACCGCGCCAACGGCCGCTATAGAACGGCCCCAGCGCTTGTCGCACCCCCGCCTTGACCTGATAGGAGACACACCATGGCTTTCGAATTGCCGCCGCTGCCGTACGAGAAGAACGCCCTCGAGCCGCACCTGTCCGCCGAGACCCTGGAATTCCACCACGGCAAGCACCACAACGCCTACGTGGTAAACCTGAACAACCTGGTGCCGGGCACCGAGTTCGAAGGCAAGAGCCTGGAAGAAATCATCAAGACTTCCAGCGGTGGCGTGTTCAACAACGCTGCACAGATCTGGAACCACACTTTCTACTGGAACTGCCTGTCGCCGAACGGCGGTGGTCAGCCGACTGGCGCCCTGGCCGACGCGATCAACGCAGCTTTCGGCTCCTTCGACAAGTTTAAGGAAGAATTCAGCAAGGTCTCCATCGGCACCTTCGGCTCCGGCTGGGGCTGGCTGGTGAAGAAGGCCGACGGCTCCCTGGCCCTGGCCAGCACCATCGGTGCCGGCTGCCCGCTGACCAGCGGTGACACCCCGCTGCTGACCTGCGACGTGTGGGAGCACGCCTACTACATCGACTACCGCAACCTGCGTCCGAAGTACGTCGAGGCCTTCTGGAACCTGGTCAACTGGGATTTCGTGGCGGCCAACTACGCTGCGTAATGCCCACCGGGTTGCGCGCCGCGCACCCCGCAATCCGCCCCACACAACCCGGCCGCGTGCCGGGTTGTGCTTTTATCGCCCTCTGCGCATCGCAGTGACGGCTAAAAAACCAGTAAATTTTACCCCAGGCCCTTTGACGCCTGCCGGCACTTTGCCAATACTCAAGGCCAACCTCCCTTGCCTGTCGTACAAGGACCCGCCTTTTGAAGCTGGATCTCAAGCACAGCCTGTCGCTGAAACTGCTGCGCGTGGTACTGCTGGCCGCGCTACTGGTCGGCGTAGTGCTAAGTTGCGCACAGATCATCTTCGACGTGTACAAGACCCGCCAGGCGGTTGCCAATGATGCCCATCGTATTCTCGGCATGTTCCGCGACCCCTCCACACAGGCGGTCTACAGCCTGGACCGGGAAATGGGCATGCAAGTCATCGAGGGACTGTTCCAGCACGAATCGGTGCGTTTTGCCGCCATCGGCCACCCCAACGAACCCATGCTCGCCGAGCGGGCGCGCCCCTTGCTGGATGCCTCCTACCGCGTACTGACCGATCCCTTGCTGGGCAAGGAGCAGACCTTCACCACGCAACTGGTTGGCAAAGGCCCCTACAGCGAATACTACGGCGACCTCAGCATCACCCTGGATACCGCCCCTTACGGCGAGCAGTTCGTCACCAACTCGGTCATCATCTTCGTCTCCGGTGTGCTGCGCGCACTGGCCATGAGCCTGGTGCTGTATCTGGTCTACCACTGGCTGCTGACCCGCCCGCTGTCACGGATCATCGATCACCTGTCCAACATCAACCCGGATCGTCCCAGCGAACACAAGCTGCCCATGCTCAAGGGCAACGAACGCAACGAACTGGGCCTGTGGATCAACACCGCCAATCAGCTGCTTGCCTCCATCGAACGCAATACCCACCTGCGCCACCAGGCAGAAAGCAGCCTGCTGCGCATGGCGCAGTACGACTTCCTCACCGGCCTGCCCAACCGCCAGCAACTGCAGCAACAGCTTGACCAGATACTCGCCGATGCCGGCCGCCTGCAACGCCGTGTCGCCGTGCTCTGTGTCGGTCTGGACGACTTCAAGGGCATCAATGAACAGTTCAGCTACCAGACCGGCGACCAACTGCTGCTGGCCCTGGCTGACCGCCTGCGCGGGCACAGTGGCCGACTGGGCGCCCTGGCGCGCCTGGGTGGTGACCAGTTCGCCCTGATCCAGGCGGATATCGAACAGCCTTACGAAGCGGCCGAACTGGCACAACTGGTCCTCGATGACCTGGAAGAACCGTTCAGCCTCGGCGACCAGCAGGTTCGTCTGCGCGCCACCATCGGTATCACCCTGTTCCCCGAGGACGGCGAGAACACCGAGAAACTGCTGCAGAAAGCCGAGCAGACCATGACCCTGGCCAAGAGCCGCTCGCGCAATCGCTACCAGTTCTATATCGCCAGCGTCGACAGCGAAATGCGCCGGCGCCGCGAGCTGGAGAAAGACCTGCGCGATGCCCTGGCGCAGAACCAGTTGCATCTGGTCTACCAGCCACAGATCGACTACCGCGACATGCGCGTGGTAGGGGTCGAAGCCCTGCTGCGCTGGCAGCATCCGCAACACGGCTTTGTCGCCCCGGACCTGTTCATCCCCCTGGCCGAGCAGAACGGCAGCATCATTGCCATTGGCGAGTGGGTGCTCGACCAGAGCTGCCGGCAACTGCGCGAATGGCACGACATGGGTTTCAGCGACCTGCGCATGGCCGTCAACCTGTCGACCGTGCAGCTGCACCATGCCGAGCTGCCACGCATGGTCAACAACCTGCTGCAGGCTTACCGTCTGCCACCGCGCAGCCTGGAGCTGGAAGTCACCGAGACCGGTCTGATGGAAGACATCGGCACCGCGGCTCAGCACCTGCTAAGCCTGCGCCGCTGCGGAGCACTGATTGCCATTGATGACTTCGGCACCGGCTACTCGTCGCTCAGCTACCTGAAAAGCTTGCCGCTGGACAAAATCAAGATCGACAAGAGTTTCGTACAGGACGTGCTGGACGACGACGACGATGCCACCATCGTCCGCGCCATCATCCAACTGGCCCGCAGCCTGGGCATGCAGGTGATTGCCGAAGGCGTGGAAACCCGCGAACAGGAGTCGTACATCATTGCCGAGGGATGTAACGAAGGGCAGGGCTACCTGTACAGCAAACCACTGGCTGCCCGCGACCTGACCCTCTACCTCAAACAAAGTCGCGAGCAGTCCGGCCATCCGGCCGCTTCACAAGTCTGAGGTCTACCAGAGGCGCTGCCACAGCCAGTGGCTGGCCGCCGCCCCCGCCAGGCACAGCAGCGCACCGCCCAGCGCCTGCCAGTAGAACTTGCGCAGCAACTCATCCTCTCCCGCACAGGACAAAATGTACGGCAGCCCTTCAGCGGGCTTGCTCAACACCTGCTGCAGCGGCGCCTGTACGGCACGCTGCTGTTCTTCCTGAGCTTCCAGGCGGGCCGCCAGTTGCACACGCTGCCACTCCTGAGCATCCAGCTGACCATCGCGGTTACGGTCGAAACGTCGCAACAGGTCGGGGTAATCGGCCTTCCACTGGCGGATCAGTTCCGCCTGCCGGCGTTGCTCGTTATTGGCCTGCCGGCCGCCGCCCTGAGTTTGCAGCCAACCGATGGCATACAGTGGCTGCCCCGCATGCAGGCGTTCTTCCGTGTAACGATAGCGCTTGCCGAAACTCAGCAAAGCCCTGAAGCCACTCGGCGCCTCACCCAGTGGATGGCGCAGGCTGCCTTCCCACACCTGGCGGGTAGCCGGGCGCACCTCAGCCCCCAGCGGGTCGATCAGGCACTGGCCACTGCCATCGTCGAGCAACAGCCAGGCGTCGCTGGTAGCGCTCTCGACAACCTGCCAGCGACTGTTCTTGCCTGCCCGCCGGTACTCCTCGATACGATAACGCCACCACAGGCAGGCCTGGCGTGTCAGCGGGGCCTGCTGCGGCATCCCCTGTTCATGCAACACCCCGCACAGCTCGACAAAGCCCTGGGCGGCCGAGCGAATCTTCGAGGTCGGTGTATCACGCAGGTGATGCGCCTGCGACAAACGCCACATGCACCACCAGGCCCCACCGACCAGCGCCACCAGGCTGAATGCCAGGGCGACCCAGCGACCGTCGTACATATCAGCTGAACAACTGCTTGAGGTCCACGTCAGCCTTCTCGGCTTCGCTAAAACGCAGCAGCTCGGCAGCCTGGAAAGCAAACAGGCGCGCCAGCACGACATCGGGGAACTGTTCGATGCGCACGTTATTCAGGTTGACTGCCTCGTTATACAGCTCGCGGCGATCGGCAATGCCACTTTCCAGACCACTGATGCGCTGCTGCAGATGCTGGAAGCTTTCGTTGGCCTTGAGCTGCGGGTAATTCTCGGCCAGTGCGAACAACTGCCCAAGCCCCGCCCGCAAACCGGTTTCGGCCGCGCCCAGGGCAGCCACGTCATGCCGGTCACGCGCCTGGGCTACGGCATTACGCGCCTGGATTACCTGTTCCAGGGTGCTGCGCTCATGCTGCATGTACTGCTTGCAGGCCTCCACCAGTTTGGGTAGCTCTTCATGACGCTGGCGCAACAACACGTCGATATTCGCCCAGGCCTTGCTCACGCCATGCTTCAAACGCACCAGCGCGTTGTACACCAGCACGGCATAGCCCCCCAGCAGCAACACACCGACCAGCAGGATTACGGCAGTCATCGACATTTCTACACCTCCACAATGGTTGCCGACATTCTAGGGGCTCCCGCTGCCCTTGAGTAAATCACCGTTCGCAACCTGGAGCACTCGCTCTACGCAATCACGCAGGGCACGCCTTGATTAACGACAATAAATGCTTCTCAAAAATGCAAATCTTTCGCATTATATTGCGCACAGTAAAGCCACCCTACTCATAAGGATATCCCCATGCTGCGCACTCCCCTGGCAACCGCCAGCCTGCTGGCCCTCGCCATCACCCTTGCCGGATGCGGTGAAAGCCCGGCCCCGAGCACCCAGGCCGCGCCGACCGCGAACAGCGCCAGCTCGGCGCCCTTCGAGCAAGCGGCTGCGCAAGCCGTGGTCAAGCACTACGCCGACCTGGCCCTGGCAGTGTTCAGCGATGCCCACAGCACTGCACTCGCCCTGCAGCAAGCCATCGAGACCCTGCTCGCCGAACCGAATGAAGCCAATCTGCAGGCAGCACGCAATGCCTGGCTGGCCGCGCGCACCCCGTACATGCAAAGCGAGGTATTCCGCTTCGGCAACCCGGTGGTCGACGACTGGGAGGGACAGCTCAACGCCTGGCCGCTTGACGAAGGCCTGATCGACTATGTTGCGGCCGGCTACGATCACGCCCAGGGCAATCCGGGCGCCACTGCCAACATCATCGCCAACCAGAGCATCCAGGTCGGCGAAGACAGCCTGGATGTCAGCACCCTGACCCCGCAACTGCTGGCCAGCCTGAATGAGCTGGGCGGTTCGGAAGCCAACGTGGCGACCGGATACCACGCCATCGAATTCCTCCTCTGGGGCCAGGACCTCAACGGCAGCGCAGCCGGTGCCGGCAACCGTCCGGCCAGCGACTACGCGCAGGGTGAAGCCTGCAGCGGCGGCCACTGTGAACGCCGCGCCCAATACCTGCGCGCCGCCACCGAACTGCTGGTCAGCGACCTGGCGGAAATGGTCGGCCAGTGGCAAGCCAACCAGACCGGCAACTACCGCGCCAGCCTGGAAGCCGAACCGGCAGCCAATGGCCTGCGCAAGATGCTCTTCGGCATGGGCAGCCTGTCGCTCGGCGAACTGGCAGGCGAGCGTATGAAAGTCGCGCTGGAGGCACAGTCCACCGAAGACGAGCATGACTGCTTCAGCGACAACACACACAACTCGCACTACTACAACGCCAAGGGCGTGCAGAACGTCTACCTCGGCCAGTACCAGAAAGCCGACGGCAGCCTGCTGAGTGGCCCAAGCCTGGCCAGCCTGGTCGCCAAGATCGATGCGGCCGCCGATCAGCAACTGCAGGCCGACCTGCAGGCGACCGACAAGGCCCTGCAGGCCATGGTCGACAGTGCCCAGCAAGGCCAACACTTCGATCAACTGATTGCCGCCGACAACAGCGCCGGCCAGCAGATCGTCCGCAACGCCATCGCCGCGCTGGTCAAGCAGACTGCATCCATCGAGCAGGCTGCCGCACGCCTGGGCATCAGCGACCTCAACCCGGACACCGCCGACCACAGTTTCTGATCCGTCGATAGGCCCTCACTCACCCCGCACCCGTAAGGGTTGCGGGGTGACTTGTTTCTGCTCAAGCGTGGTAACCATGAAACGCCCTGCCCTGTTGCGCCGTCCCACCTGGCTCGTGTTGGCGCTGCTCACCCCGCTGACAGCCTGCGAGCAAGCCGATCCCTTTGCCCAGGCCGAACCCGGCGAAGCCCTGTCTGGCGGCAGCACCTCGGTCAGCCAGCGCGACCACAACGCCTTTTCCCTGCCGTCGGCCAACCTGGCGCCTTCGCGACGCCTGGACTTCAGTGTCGGCAACAGCTTCTTTCGCAACCCATGGGTAATTGCCCCAGCTTCCACCACCGCTCGCGATGGCCTCGGCCCGTTGTTCAACACCAATGCCTGCCAGAACTGCCACATCAAGGACGGCCGCGGCCACCCGCCGGCCGCCAACGCCGAGCATGCCGTGTCGCTGCTGGTACGCCTGTCGATTCCGCCAGGCACTGCACAGGAACGCGCGCTGGCTGCTCGCCTGGGCGTGCTCCCCGAGCCCAACTACGGTGGCCAGCTGCAGGATGTGGCGATTCCCGGCCACGCCCCGGAAGGTCGGGTACGCCTGAGCTACAGCCAGCAGACGGTGCGCTTCGCCGACGGCTTGCAGGTTGAACTACAGCAACCCGAGCTGCAGATCGATCGCCTGGGCTACGGCCCACTGCATCCCGACACACAGTTTTCCGTGCGCATCGCCCCGCCGATGATTGGTCTGGGCCTGCTCGAAGCCATCGACGCGCGCGACATTCTTGCCAACGCCGACCCCGACGACCGTAACGGCGACGGCATCAGCGGTCGCGCCAACCAGGTCTGGGATCACGCCCGCCAGGACTATGCCTTGGGCCGCTTCGGCTGGAAGGCCGGACAGCCGACCCTCAACCAGCAAAATGCCGATGCCTTTGCCAATGATATGGGCCTGACCACCTCGCTGATTCCCCATGACAACTGCAGCCCGAGCCAACAGGCCTGTCGCCAGGCGCCGCACGGCGGCGAGCCGGAAGTCAGCGACAACATCCTCGCCAAAGTCCTCTTCTACACACGCAACCTGGCCGTCCCGCAGCGCCGTGAGCCGGGCAGCGCCGAGGTACTGGCCGGCAAGCGCCTGTTCCACCAGGTTGGCTGCGCCAGCTGCCATACCCCCAGTTTCACCACGTCTCGCGACGCCGCCGAGCCGGAGCTGGCCGCACAGCGCATCTATCCCTACAGCGACCTGTTGCTGCACGATATGGGCGAAGGCCTGGCCGACCAGCGCAGCGAGTTCCTCGCCAACGGCCGTGAGTGGCGAACCGCGCCGCTGTGGGGCATTGGTCTGACACACGCCGTCAGCGGTCACACGCGCTTCCTGCACGATGGTCGTGCGCGCAACCTGCTGGAGGCCATCCTCTGGCACGGCGGCGAGGCCCAGGCCGCCCGAGACCATGTCCTGACCTTCGATGCCAGCCAGCGTGCCGCGCTACTGGCCTTCCTCAACTCGCTGTGAGAGTCACCATGCGCCCCCTCAATCTGTTCGTGCTCTGTTCCGCGCTGGGCCTCGTCGCCTGCAGCCCCAGCGACCCACGTCAGTCCGCCAGTGCCAGTCTGGCCAACGACGTGCTGTTGCCGGCCTATCAGGCCTGGGCCAGCGCCAGCACCCAGCTGCCGGTCAGTGCTCAGGCCCTCTGCGCTACGCCTAAACCGGCGGACAGTGCACTGCCACAAGCGCGCCAGGATCTGCAAACCGCGCAGCGCTCATGGGCAGCCCTGCAGCCCCTGCAACTCGGCCCACTCAGCGAAGGCAACCGCGCCTGGCAGGTGCAGTTCTGGCCCGACAAGAAGAACCTGGTACGTCGTCAGGTGGAGAGCCTGATCGACCAGCATCCGGTACTGAGCCGCGCACAGCTGGAACGCGCCAGTGTCGTGGTACAGGGCCTGAGCGCCTACGAATACCTGCTGTTCGATAGCCAACTGGATCTCGCCCGCCCGGCTGACCGGCAGCGCTATTGCGCCCTGCTCGGCCATATCGCCGGACACCAGCAGCAACTGAGCGCGCAGATCCTCGCCGAACTGCAAGGCGAACAGGGTTTCCTCAAGCAACTGCAGCAGTTCCCCAACACACGCTTTGCCGAGGCCGACGAAGCGCTGGCTGAGCTATTACGCGCCCAGGTCAACGGCCTGGATCTGCTCAAGAAGAAACTCGGTACCGCCATCGGCAAGCTCAGCAAGGGTATCCCGCAACCTCTGCAAGCCGAGTTCTGGCGCAGCCAGGCCAGCCTCGACAGCCTGGCGGCGGCCGTACACAGCGCCGAACAACTCTGGCAAGGCCAGGCGGATCAGGGTATCGCCAGCCTGCTCGACGACACCCAGCAACCGCTGCGTCAGCGCATTGACCAGGCCTATGCCGATACCCGCCAGCAACTGGCCGCGCTCCAGCAACCGCTCGACAAGCTGCTGAGCAACGACGCCGGGCGTGCCCAACTGGATGCGCTGTATGTCAGCCTGGATCGCCTGCACCGCCTGCAGGAACGCGACCTCGCCGGCGCACTGGGCATCCAGCTGGGCTTTAACGCCCACGATGGAGACTGAAACGTGCAACGCCGTACACTCCTCGGACTGGCCGCTGGCGGCATGGCCCTGGGCGGCCTGGCCAGCTGGCAATGGCTAGGTGGTCAGGCACCGCTGCTGTTGTCAGCCCGCGACGACAGCCAAGGTCGCCATTACGCCGTTGGCTATCGCCAGGACGGGCGCTGCCAATTCGCCACGCCGGTTGCCGAACGCTGTCATGACATCGCCGTGCATCCGCACTTGCCCCTGGCGCTGTTCGTCGGTCGCCGCCCCAGCCGCGCCAGCTACCTGATCGACACGCGCGACGGTCGTCTGCTGCAAACCCTGCACAGCGCCGCCGAGCGACACTTCCAGGGCCATGCGGTGTTCCATGGCGCGGGTGAGTGGCTGTACAGCTGCGAGAATGACACCGCCCAACCCGGCCGCGGGGTGATCGGCTGCTACCGGCTCGCCGAGGGTCGCCTGCAACGTGTTGGCGAGCACAGCAGCCATGGCGTGGGGCCACATCAGTTGCTCTGGCAAAACGACGGCGAAACCCTGGTGATCGCCAACGGCGGTATCCGCACCGAAGCCGACAGTCGCCAGGCAATGAACCTCGACGCCATGGATGCCAGCCTGGTGTTGCTGCAGCGTGACGGCCAACTGCTCTCCCATGAGCGCCTGGCCGATCAGCAAAACAGCATTCGCCACCTCGCCGTGGCCAGCGACGGCACCATCGTCTGCGGCCAACAGTTCATGGGCGCCGCAGAGCAGGCCGTGCCCTTGCTCGCAATCAAACGCCCCGGCCAGGCATTGCGTGCCTTCTCCCTGGGCGAAGCACAACGCCAGTTGATGAACCAGTACACCGCCAGCCTGGCCATCCACGATGAGCTGCGCCTGCTTGCCGTCACCGCCCCGCGCGGCGGACACTGTCTGCTCTGGGACCTGGACCGGGAAACGCTGCACCTGAGCCTGCCGCTGGCCGACTGTGCCGGTATCACTGCCTGCACCGAAGGCTTCCTGGTCAGCACGGGACAGGGGCGTTGCCGCCTGCTGGACTGCCGCACGCCTACCCCGCGCGTCACGCCACTGAGCTTGCCCGCGGGCCTGTGGGACAACCATTGGCGAAGCGCTTGAGCACGACCGCACAACGCGTCAAAATTACCCCGTCAAACAGCCGTCGCAGCGCGCCCCCGTGCACTGTCACAAAAACGTAACACCCTCTTTTTTGCGGACTACTACCGTTTAGCTAGTCCCGCTATCACGAGTCTCTCACCATGTTCCTGCAACGCTCCCTGCGCGCCCAACTGCTGACGCTGATCAGCGTCGGCCTCCTGTTGACCTTGCTGATCTCCCTGGGCAGTTTTCGCGCGCTGTCGACCGGCATCGACAGCTACCGGCAACTGCTCGACGGCACCCAACAGATCGCCAATCGCGTGAATGCCGCCAACCTGGAGTTCAAGACCCAGGTACAGGAATGGAAGAACGTGCTGCTGCGCGGCGCCAACAGCGACAGCCACAGCAAGCACTGGAGCAGTTTCCAGGCACAGGAAGCCAAGGTGCAGCGCCTGCTTGGCGAAGCCGAGCAACTGGCCGCACGCCACGCCAGCCAGGCGTTACGCCAGCAGATCGAACAGCTGCGCAACGAGCACCAGCGCATGGGCCAGGCCTACCGCCAGGGTAACCAGGACTTTCTCGCCGCCAACGCCGATCACCTGGCCGGCGACCAGGCAGTGCGCGGCATCGACCGCGCCACCAGCGAGCAGATGGCCCAGCTCAGCGAGCAGCTCAACCAGCAGGCCCTCCACGAAGCGGGGGAAATCAGCGCAGCCGCCGACCGCACGCATAGCATCGGCCTGGCGGTGCTGCTGCTGGCCAGCCTGCTCATCGGCCTGGCCTGCCTATGGCTGGTCAATCGCAATATCATCGCGCCAATTGCCCGGGTAATCAGGCATATCGACACCCTCAGCCAGGGACACTTCGGGCAACGGATCGACCTGCATCGTGAAGACGAGCTGGGGCGCCTGGCAGACGCCGCCAACCGCCTGCGCGATTTCCTCGCCGACACCAGCAGCCAGTTACGCCACAGCAGCAGCGAACTGGACCTGTCCAGCAACGAGTTGCGCGCCATCGCCGGAATCATGAGCCAGGGCAGCCACGAACAATTCGAGCGCACCGACCAGGTGGCCACGGCCATGCATGAAATGTCTGCCACGGCACAGGAGGTGGCACGCCACGCCAGTGACGCGGCCCAGGCTGCCGACCAGGCGGACAGCTCGGCGCAACAGGGCCAGCAGGTCATGCGCGCGACCATTGCCACCATCAGCAGTGTCAGCGAGGAAATCACCGCCACCGCCGAGGTCATCCGCCGCCTGCAGGAAGACAGTAGCCGTATCGGCAAGGTGCTGGATGTCATCCGCGCCATTGCCGAACAAACCAATCTGCTGGCACTCAACGCCGCCATCGAAGCCGCCCGTGCCGGCGAGCAGGGTCGTGGCTTTGCCGTGGTCGCCGACGAAGTCCGCACCCTGGCGCAGCGCACAGCCGAGTCCACGGCGGAGATCAATCAGATCATCGACACTGTGCAACAGGGTGCGTTGAACGCGGTACGCGCCATCGAGAGCGGCCAGCAACGCAGCCAGGCCGGTGTAGAGCAGGTGAATGCCGCCGGCGGCATGCTGGAGCAGATTACCCAGGCGGTAGAAGCCATCCGCGACATGAACCGGCAGATTGCCACGGCGGCGGAGGAGCAGACCTCCGTGGCGGAAGACATTTCGCGCAACCTCACCGACATCACCGACATCGCCACGCACAACCAACAGACGGTGCAGCGTACCGAACAGGCCAGCAGTCACCTGCATGGACTGTCAGCCGCGCTCAACGGGCTGACGGCTCGGCTCAGCAGCTGACGGTCTGCTTGCGGCGCTGCAGGAACGCAAGCAATGCCGTGCGCGCCTCGGCAGACTGCAGGCGCTCGGCGAACAACCGTCCTTCTTCGTGAATGCGTGCACGCAAGGCTTCACGCTGCTCCGCACGCAATAGCTGGCGGCTCAGCGCAAGCGCCTGAGCAGGCTGCTCGGCCAGGCGCAGCGCCTGCTGGCGGGCATGCGCCAGGGTTTGCGGGCCATCGGCCAACGCCGCATTGGCCAGGCCCCAGACGGCCGCCTGCTCACCACTGAAGGCCTCACCAAGCAACAACAAGGCATTGGCCCGTTGCATGCCGAGCAGGCGCGGCAAAACCAGGCTGGAACCATATTCTGGACATAGCCCAAGGGTGACAAAGGGCATCTGCAAGTAGGCATCGGCACTCACATAGACCAGATCGCAATGCAGCAATAGCGTCGTACCAATGCCCACCGCCGGCCCTGCAACGGCAGCCACGACCGGCTTGCCACAGTCGAACAGTGCGCGCATGAAATGAAAGACCGGGCTGTCCTCAGCCAGTGCGCCACTCTGCAAAAAGTCCTGCAAGTCATTGCCGCTGGTAAAGCACTGACTACCGCCGGTAAGCAAGATCACACGCACCTCAGGATTATCCTGGGCGGCATCCAGCGCGCTCGCCAGGGTGCTGTACATGGCGCGGGTCAGCGCATTCTTCTTGTCCGGGCGATGCAACTGCAGGGTCAGTACACCCTGCTCCAGATGCTGTTCTACGGCCATCGTGTCGGCTCTCCGAGGGCGCACGGGCAAGCGCCGAGCCATGCAACAGCTCAGCGATGCTCGCGCCGGGTAAAGGTTTCCACCAGCAGTTGCTGGCGCGGCAGGCCGGCCATGAACAGCGTGCGGCACAGCGGCTCCAGGGACTCGGCAGCCCCGCAGACTAAGACCTGCGCCTGACGGGGAACAAGGCGCAATTGCGCCAGGACAGAAGGCAACTCGGCCGTGCAGGGCAAATGCACCTCAAGATTGCCGGCACGCTGCGCCAGCTCGGCCAACGGCTCGGCCAGGTAATGGCTGTGTCGATCACGCGCCAGGTGGTAGAGCACCACAGGCCCGCTATGTCCGGCACGCAGCGCCTCACGCAGCACAGCCCAGAGCGGCGCCAGGCCGCTGCCGCTGGCCAGCAGGTAGAGTGGCTGCTGCTGCCATTGCCGGTCATAGTGCAGCGCACCGCTGCGCAACTGGCTGATGCGCAGGCGGTCACCGACCTGCCATTGGCGCAGCCGGTCGGCGAAGGCACCGGGACGATGGCCGGCAATATGCAGTTCCAGAAAGTCATCTTCCCCCGCCAGACTGGCCAGCGAATAGGGACGCGCCAGGTGCTCGTCAGCCCACAGCAGCAGATGCTGCCCGGCGTGGTAGCGCAACGGCCGCTCCGTCTGCAGGCGCAGCCGCAACAACTCGCCAGGCAACCAGTCCAGCGCCTGCACCTGCACGCCCAGCGACTGCCCGACCAGTTCGCCTCGACGCAACTGCAAGGGCTCGCGCACCCGACACTGGCAGGCCGGATACCAGCCTTCGGCCAGCCCCGGTGGCGGCGGACAGTCCGGCCGCCCCTGTACACACTGCACCAGACAGGCATAACACTGGCCGGCGCGGCAACTGAAGGGAATCGCCGCGCCCTGTCGATTCAGCGCATCCAGCAGGTTCTCCCCTGGTTCCGCGCTGAATCGTTGCTGGTCGAGGGACAGCTCAATCGACATGGCCGGCGGTCCACGCAGCCAGGCAGCGGTTGCGCCCCTCGTGCTTGGCGCGGTACAGCGCCTGGTCCGCGGCATGCAACGCGCGATCCAGGTCATCGCCCGGCCCCAGCAGGGCCATGCCCGCCGACAGGCTGAGCCCCTGCACGGGCTGCTCCAGCGGTTCGGCCTGACTGAAGGCCAGGCGCAAGCGCTCGCAACAGGCGGTCAGGCGCTCGGCATCGCACTCAGGCAACAACAGAACGAATTCTTCACCACCGTAACGGGCCAGGATGTCGTGATCACGCAGGCAAACGCGCGCCACGGCGGCGAACGCCTGCAGGGCGCGATCCCCCGCAGCATGCCCATGCTGGTCATTGATACGCTTGAAATGATCCAGATCGATCAGCGCCAGGCCCAGGCGCTGGCCAGGCTGCAAGTTCCGCAGCGCGCGCTCGGCCAGCTGCAGGAAATGCCGGCGGTTGTACAGCCCGGTCAGCTCGTCGGTAGCGGCCAGTTCCTCCAGCTGATGCATCATGCCGCGCAGCGTGTCGCGATGCGCCAGCAGGGCCGAACGGCGACGCATCATGCGCCGCCGCAGGTCCTGCACATACACGGCGAACAGGCTCAACCAGAGCAGCAACACGCCCAGCACAGCGGTTTGCAACAGCGCCTGAGGCTCGCTGTCCAGTTGCAGGTGGTAGGCATCCCAGCCATTCATGCCGGCAAACAGCAGCCAGGCCAGCGCCGCACAGCGAGCAAATACCCAGGGCCGTAGCTGAAAAGCGCCAAACAACATGACCAGCGGGTAAATACCCAGCAAGGCGCCCCGGGCGGTCGGCACATGCCAGAGGAACAGACTCAACCAGGCCAGCGCCACCAGCACCTGAGCCTCGGTAAGACTGGGATCACAGAGTCGCTGGTTGATACCAGACAGGTAAAGACACAGGAAGACCAGCTGGCTCAACAGCAACAGCAGCAAATTGAGCGCCAAGGCCGGGCCATCGGCCTGGTAGAGCCCCAGCGCATAGGCCAACAGCACCAGCAGGATCGCCAGCGCATAACTGCCCAGCGCCATGGCAAAACGCTTGAGCAACAGGCGCTGCGAAGGCTGTCTGGCGTGCTCTGCAGTACGGCTGGACATGGGTTCCATCCCGGTCTGGTAATTCGGCCGACTGTACTCTTTGCCACCTGGCCTGACCAGAGGGACAGGCTTTGTCCTATCCGGGCAATTAACGCAACGTATAAGGCCATAGCACCCTGACAGCGGTTATACTGCCGGCCCTTCGCATTCAGCACTGCGCCGGGTCGTGGTCCGGCGTTTCCTACAGATGTTCCCGTTCATAGAGGAGCGCGCCCAGCATGACCGTGATCAAGCAAGACGACCTGATCCAGAGCGTCGCCGACGCCCTGCAGTTCATCTCCTACTACCACCCCGTCGACTTCATCCAGGCCATGCACGAAGCCTACCTGCGTGAAGAGTCGCCGGCGGCCAAGGATGCCATGGCGCAGATCCTCATCAACTCGCGCATGTGTGCCACCGGCCACCGGCCGATCTGCCAGGACACCGGCATCGTCACCGTGTTTATCAAGGTTGGCATGGACGTGCGCTGGGACGGCGCCACCCTGAGCGTCGACGACATGATCAACGAGGGCGTGCGCCGTGCCTACAACCTGCCGGAGAACGTCCTGCGCGCCTCGATCCTGGCCGACCCGGCCGGCGCCCGCAAGAACACCAAGGACAACACCCCGGCGGTGATCCACTACAGCATCGTCCCCGGCGACAAGGTGGAAGTGGATGTCGCGGCCAAGGGCGGCGGTTCGGAGAACAAGTCGAAGATGGCCATGCTCAACCCGTCCGACTCGATCGTCGACTGGGTGCTCAAGACCGTGCCGGAAATGGGCGCCGGCTGGTGCCCGCCGGGCATGCTCGGCATTGGCATCGGCGGCACCGCGGAGAAGGCTGCGGTAATGGCCAAGGAAGTGCTGATGGAGCACATCGACATCCACGAACTGAAGGCCCGCGGCGCGCAGAACCGCATCGAGGAACTGCGCCTCGAGCTGTTCGACAAGGTCAACCAGCTGGGCATCGGCGCCCAGGGCTTGGGCGGTCTGACCACCGTGCTCGACGTGAAGATCATGGACTACCCGACCCACGCCGCCTCCCTGCCGGTGTGCATGATCCCCAACTGCGCCGCCACCCGCCACGCGCATTTCGTGCTCGACGGCTCGGGCCCGGCTGAACTGACCCCGCCGCCGCTCGACGCCTACCCGGACATCACCTGGGAAGTCGGTGCCGGCGTGCGCCGGGTCAACCTCGACAGCGTCACGCCCGAGGAAGTACAGACCTGGAAAACCGGCGAGACCATCCTGCTCTCCGGCAAGATGCTCACCGGCCGCGACGCCGCGCACAAGCGCATGGTCGACATGCTCAACAAGGGTGAAGCGCTGCCCGTGGATCTCAAGGGCCGCTTCATCTACTACGTCGGCCCGGTCGATCCGGTCGGCGACGAAGTAGTCGGCCCGGCCGGCCCGACCACCGCCACGCGGATGGACAAGTTCACCCGGCAAATCCTCGAAAGCACCGGCCTGCTGGGCATGATCGGCAAGTCCGAGCGCGGCCCGATTGCCATCGAGGCGATCCGCGACAACAAGGCGGTGTACCTGATGGCTGTCGGCGGCGCCGCTTACCTGGTCGCCCAGGCAATCAAGAAGTCCCAGGTGCTGGCCTTCCCCGAGCTGGGCATGGAAGCGATCTACGAGTTCGAAGTGAAGGACATGCCGGTCACCGTGGCCGTCGACAGCAACGGCGAGTCCGTGCATATCACCGGCCCGGCCATCTGGCAGAAGAAGATCCACGACAGCCTGGCTGTCGAGATCAACTGAGCCTGAAGCCACACAGCCCCGGCCTGCCTGTGCAGGCCGGGGCTATTATTTTCTTTTCCTTTTCGACTAGTCGTCTCCGCCATGTCCCTACCCGCGCATCATCTCGAACTGCTCAGTCCGGCCCGCGATGTCGGCATTGCCCGCGAAGCCATCCTGCACGGTGCCGATGCCGTATACATCGGCGGCCCCAGCTTCGGCGCGCGGCACAATGCCAGCAATACGGTCGGCGAGATCGCCGAACTGGTGGGTTTTGCCCATCGCTTCCATGCGCGGGTGTTCGTCACCCTCAACACCATCCTGCATGACGATGAACTGCCGGGCGCCCAGCAGCTGATCCGCCAGCTTTACGATGCCGGGGTGGATGCGCTGATCGTCCAGGACATGGGCGTCATGGAACTGGACATTCCGCCTATCGAAATCCATGCCAGTACCCAGTGCGATATCCGCAGCCTGGACAAGGCCAGGTTCCTCTCTCAGGCCGGCTTCTCGCAGATTGTCCTGGCCCGCGAACTGAACCTCCAGGAAATCCGCAACATCAGCGAAAACGTCGATGCCACCGTCGAGTTCTTCATCCACGGTGCGCTGTGCGTGGCCTTCTCCGGCCAGTGCAACATCTCCCACGCGCAAACCGGACGCAGCGCCAATCGCGGTGACTGTTCGCAGGCCTGCCGCCTGCCCTACACCCTCAAGGACGAACAGGGCCGGGTGGTCGCTTTCGAGAAGCACCTGCTATCCATGAAGGACAACAACCAGACCGCCAACCTGGCCGACCTGGTGGACGCGGGCGTGCGCTCCTTCAAGATCGAGGGGCGCTACAAGGATGTCGGCTACGTGAAGAACATCACCGCCCACTATCGCCGCGAGCTGGATGCCATCCTCGAACAGCGCCCGCACCTGTGCCGCGCTTCCAGTGGCCGTACCGAGCACTTCTTCCGCCCGGACCCGGACAAGACCTTCCATCGTGGCAGCACTGACTATTTCGTACGCGACCGGCTGATCGACATCGGCGCCTTTGATTCGCCCACCTTCACCGGCCTGCCGGTCGGCCAGGTGGAGAAGGTCGACAAGCGCACGCTGGTCGCCGTCACCGATACCCTGCTGGCCAACGGCGACGGCCTGAACGTGCTGATCAAGCGCGAAGTGGTGGGCTTTCGCGCCAATGTGGTGGAACTGCTCGACAGCTTCGAGGAAGACGGCCAGCCACGCCTGCGCTACCGCATCGAGCCCAATGAGCTGCCCGCCGCGCTGAGCCGCCTGCGTCCGCTGCACCCGCTCAACCGCAACCTCGACCATAACTGGCAGCAGGCCCTGCTCAAGCCTTCCGCCGAGCGGCGGGTGGCCGTGCACTGGCAACTGCTCGTCCAGGCAGACCACCTGGAGTTGCAGGTCAGCAGCGAGGAAGGCATCACCGCCAGCGCCCGGCTGAGTGGCGCCGTAGTCGCCGCCAACAACGCCGAACAGGCGCACGAGCAACTCTGCGACACGCTGAGCAAGCTGGGCACGACCCTCTACTACAGCCGCGGCGTACAGCTGCAGGGTGACCTCGTGCCGTTCATCCCCGGCTCGCAACTCAAGGCGCTGCGCCGCGATGCCATCGCCGCCCTGGATGCCGCACGCCTGCAGGCGCACCCACGCGGCACGCGCAAGCCGGTCAGCGTACCGCCGCCGGTGTACCCGCACAGCCACCTGACCTTCCTGGCCAATGTCTACAACGCCAAGGCACGCGCCTTTTACCAGCGCTACGGGGTCCAGCTGATCGATGCCGCCTACGAGGCCCACAAGGAAAGCGGCGAAGTGCCGGTGATGATCACCAAGCACTGCCTGCGCTTCTCCTTCAACCTGTGTCCCAAGCAGGCCAAGGGCGTCACCGGCGTACGCACCAAGGTGGAACCCATGCAGCTGGTGCATGGCGACGAAGTGCTGACCCTCAAGTTCGACTGCAAACCGTGCGAGATGCACATCATCGGCAAGATGAAAGGACATATCCTGCAGCAACCGCCGCCCGGCAGTGCTGCCGGTCAACGGCATATCGTTGGGCAGATCACCCCGGAAGAGCTGCTCAAGACCATTAGACGCAACCCCTGACAAGGCGCAAGGCAAGGAGGCCATATGCTCGGCTGGTGGATAGTGATTTACCCGGAAACCGGCACAATACCGGAACATACCCTGGCCAGCTGGGAAAGCGGCCTGGGTGGCCTGGATTGGCTGCGTCCGCTACTCGACAGTGGTCACGCCAGCCAGTTGCAGGGCAACGGCTACCCCAATCGCTATCGCCTGGCGGCGCACGCCGTACTGCCCCTGTTGCAGGCGGGCGCCCCGGGCAAAGGCCCGCTCAGCAGCTACCATCCAGAGCGCGTGGCAGCCTGCCAGCCCGAGCAGTGGCTGATTGTCGAAGCCTGGGACCAATCCTGAGCACAGTCCGCGTATCGCCCGATCCACCTGGCGCTACGCGGACGGCGCAGCGGCTTAGAAGCTCAGGTTGAAGCCGGTGTAGACGGAACGGCCCATACCCGGCACTGCCGTGCCCCAGGCGGGGCCCATGGTCATCGACATGGTGCGGCCCTGGGCGGTGTAGGCGCCACCGGTCGGCAGGTAGTAGAACTTGTCGGCCAGGTTCTCCACTCCGAAGTCGACCCGCAGGTTGTCCCAACGATGGCTCAGGCGCAGGTTGAACAGGGTGTAGCCGGGCGTCTGGATTTCGTTGCGCAAGTCGGAACCGTCGTTCTTGGCCTGCACGCTGACCATTTCCAGGCTGTTGCTCCAGTTGCCGAGTTGCTGCGTCAAGGCCAGGGTGGTGTTGAGCGGCATGATGTTGTACAGCTGATCGCCGGTTTCGCGGTTCTTGCCGTTGCTGTAGTTGATCACCCCTTCCAGGCCCCACTGACCAAGCTCGTTGCGCAGCAGCGGCATGCGCCCGGCGATGTCTACGCCATAGATGCGCGCCGACTGGTTGGCATATTGCAGCACGTTGAACTGGTTAGGCGTCACGGTAGCGCCGGGCAATGCCACGGCATCCACGAAATCGTTGACGCGGGTATAGAACGGCGTGACCTTCAGCTCGTGGCTACGGTCTGCGCTGTGCCAGTCGAAGGTCACCGAGGCAATATGCGCCGCTTCCGGCTTGAGATCGACGTCACCGACATAGCCATTGCCGTCGCCGACGAAGTTGTTCATGGTCGCCGCCATCGGCCAGCTCGACCAGGTGTAGCGCTCATACAGGTTGGGCGAGCGCACCTTGCGTGCCACACCAAACTCCAGGTCCAGGTTGGCACTGTGGTTGTAGCGGGCCAGGGCGGTGAAATCCCAGTTGTTGTCGCTCTGGCTGCGGTCGCTGGCATTGAAGGCCGCTGCTTCCACCAGCTGCCCACCACCGGCATGACCATAGCCATGCACCACACCGGCATCCGTGGCGACATGTTCGAAGCGCAGGCCCACCAGGGTCAGCCAAGCCGGGTTGACCTGCTGTTCCCATTCACCGAACAGCGCCAGACGATCACGCTGGCCATCGTTGATGTTCTCGAAGGTACCCGGCCACATGCCGCCACCGGAGGCCGGCCAGTAGTCGTTGAGGCGGTAACGCTGGTATTCGCTGCCCACGCGCAGCAGGTCGCTGGCGCTCAGTTCGATATTCGCCTTGATACTCGCGCCCAGGGTCTTGCCTTCGCTTTCCATGGGCATGCCGGCAGCACAGGTCGTGCCGATCGGTCCACAGAGACGGCCATCCGTGGAACCCGGCACCATGGATTGCATGCCGTACCAGAAGCGCTTGTCCGGACCGAAATCCATCTCGTGCTCGACCTTCTCGTGGTAGACTTGGGTCTCCAGGCTGCCCCAGTCGAACTGGCTCAGGTAGCGCAGGTTGATGCGCTCCTGGGTGTTGTCGGTCATGTCCATGCGCTGGTTGGGGAACAGCTCCTGCGGCACGTGCTGGTAGCCCAGGGTCAGTTCCAGCAGGTCTTCACCCAGCTTGTAGGCCAGGCCGAGTTCATGGTCACGGCGCTCGAAGGCGGTGGAAGCCACCTCGTCCAGCCCGGCCCCCTCGCCCAGGCGCCCGGTGGCGCGGCTGTTCTTGAACTTGCCACCCGCCGTGTAGTTGTTGGCCTTGCTGTAGCTGCCGGCATAGCGGATGTGGAACTGCTCGGTGGCATGCAGCGCCGAGAAGTTGCCGCCACGCGCATCATTGTTGCTGCGGTAGAAACCACCCACCTCGCCCTTGCTCAGGCTGGCGGCGCCCGGCGCGGCAAACTCCGGGGCCACACGGTCGGCGATGATGGTGCCGCCAATGCTGTCGCCGCCCACGCTGACCGGGCTGATCCCGGCGAACACCTGCAGTTTGCCGAGGTTGCTCGGCGCAACATAGGACAGCGCCGGGTTCATATGGTTGGGGCAGGAGGCAATCAGGTCCATGCCATCCACCTTGACGCGCAGGCGGTCGTTACCCAGCCCGCGAATCGCCGGCAGGCTGGAGATGCCCCCCGCACCGTTCAGGCTGACGCCCGGCGTGCCGCGCAGCAGGCTGGCCGTATCACTGGTGCTTGGCGCAAGGCTACGCAGGCTTTCCTGGCTGACCTGGCGGGCGCCCAGTTCATCCGCGGCAGCCTTGATCAGCGTGGCATCCAGTTCGGCGGAAGCCATCTGATGATGGGCGTGGGGATCCTGGTTGGCGGCTTCTACCGCCAGGGCCAAGGGGCTGAGCAACACCAGCAGGGCGGCACAGGCCTGCTTTTCGATAAACAGAGAGCGGGACATAAAAGGTATTCCTGAACAAAGACAAGACAACGGCACGCCACGGTCAAGCACCATGGCCTCATGGCCGGCAAGCAGCATGTGCAGCCGTGCTGCACGGTTCAGGCATACGGTGGGGCGCGGGTCAGGGCACCGGGGAACACCGGGCTGCCCTGGACTACCAGGGTACGCGGGCAGAGCGCTGCCTCGACAGCGGGCAGCGAGGCCGGCAGGGGTAGCTGGGCGCTGGTCAGGGCGGGCGACTGCAACAGCAGGGTGCAGTAGCCACACTTGGCCCACTGCATGTCATGAGGGAGCGGTTCGCCATGCGCGTCGCTTGCACAATGCGCGTCTGCCGCCTGCACCACAGGCGCCGCAGGAGCCGCCAGGCCTTGCCCCAACAACGGACCGACCAGCAGCAGGAACATGGCCACCAGGCCAAGCCAGCTTGCCGTGCGGCGTCGTTGCAAATAGGTCAAGGGCAGGTTCCCGAGCAGGCTACAAGGTTTCTGGCGACGGCATGCTAGCGCACGCCTGCCGCCGGACAGACTGAGACAGATGGTCGCAGGGCCACCTGCAAACACGCGGCAATGCCCGTGGTTACTGGGCCTCGGCAACTGTCTGCGGTGCAGCATAACCTCTCGCCGCGTGCAGGCTTCATGATCCATATCAGGATTTCCTGGCATACCCGGCAGGATACTGGCAGGGTGCCGGTAGCAGGACGCTGCCGGATAGCGCGTGCGAGAACACCATGAAAGTCCTCTTCGACTCCCTGAGCCACCGCCTGGGTAGCCTGCTGCCTGGCGAGCTGCTGCCCAGTGAATTGCCGCAACTGCTCTCCCCGGCCCGTCACTCCCTGCTGCTCAACCAGCGGCGGGCGACCATGATCGTCAACCGTGTGCGTCTGTTTGCCCTGCTGTTCGCCGTGCTGACACCGCTCTGGGCAGTGATCGACATCATGGTCTTCGACTTCGCCCTGTGGTCGGGCCTGGCACTGTTCCGTCTGCTGGCCAGCAGCGCCTTTGTCTGCCTCCTGCTGTTCTATCGCCCCAGCGGCGATCTGTTCGATGCCTACCGGGCCATTACGCTACTGTTTGCCATTCCCACGCTGTTCTACGTGGCTTCGCACACGTTGCTCGGCACCCACCAGCTCAGCGAGTTTTCCGCTGCCGTGGCCACCGGCTATGCCTTCCTGCCTTTTGTGCTGATGGCCGGGCTGGCCATCTTCCCGCTCAGCCTGCAGGAAAACCTCGCCCTGGCCAGCCTGCTGCTGCTCGCCCAGGGACTGGCCGGCTACCTGGGCTGGTCCACCCTCAACTGGCCTTCCTATGCTGGGGGGTTCTGGCTGCTGATCCTCATTGCCGGGGTAACCGCCCTGGCCAGCATGAGCCAGCTGGCCTTCATGATCACCCTGGTTCGCCAGGCCATCCACGATCCGCTGACCGGTATCCTGTCACGTGGCAGCGCCGAAGAAATCCTCGACCTGCATTGGGCCTGTGCCCAACGCAACGCAGCGCCGCTGAGCCTGGCGTTCATCGACCTGGATCATTTCAAGGCAATCAACGATCACTTTGGCCACGAAGCAGGCGATCGCACCCTGTGCGACTTTGCCAGCCACCTGCAGGCTCAGCTGCGCGACTCCGACAGCCTGCTGCGCTGGGGCGGCGAAGAGTTCCTGCTGGTCATGCCCAATACCGACCTGGCGCAGGCTCGCCTGGCCCTGCAGCGCCTGCAACAACGCGGTTTTGGCCGACGCCCGGACGGCCAGGCACTGACCGCCAGCATCGGCCTGGCCGAACGTCTGCATGACCATGCCACGGACTGCCGGAGCTTGCTGGAGCTGGCCGACCGGCGCATGTACCTGGCCAAACAGGGCGGCCGCAACCAGGTCTGTGGCCACCATGCACACAGCGCCTGGCAGCCGGCCAACCTGCTGGAGGAACGCGAACCCTGAAGGCTATTGGCTTTTGCCAATCGCCGGCATAGGCACAATCGAATTCCGTACCGGCTCGGCACAGACCATCATCGCCCCCACAGAAAAACGCACACCCCGGGGGAATGACCATGAAACTGTTGCACCGCCTGCTACTCTCCGCCCAGCCACGCCCGGCGAACAGCGGCAAGAACACGGAGCATCCGAATTTCTGGATGTATCAGTGAGGCACACCGCGTAACCGGCCCGGCGCTGCGCTTGGCGCCACGCTGTGGGCCGGCTGGCGGAGAAAACGCATACAGCTGACGCGCAGGAAGGAAGCGAAGTTGACCACCTCGCCGCGATAGTCCATGACCTCGTCATACAGCTTGCTGATCAGCTGATTGGTGGTCATGCCATCGCTGGCGGCAATCTCCGCGAGGATGTCCCAGAACTGGTTTTCCAGACGCAGCGTGGTCACCACACCGCGAATACGCAGTGAGCGCGAACGCGATTCGTAGAGAATCGGATCGGCTTTGACATACAGCTCGCACATCGCCTTCTCCCGCCTGCCAGAACCGGCAGTCTAAAGCCTTACAGAGTAATCCGTGCACCGAGCAGGGCAACGAAACGCGCCAGCCATTGCGGGTGTGCCGGCCAGGCCGGTGCACTGACCAGATTGCCCTGCACATGCGCCTGGTCAACGGCAATCTCCACATAACGGCCACCGGCCAGACGCACTTCGGGAGCACAGGCCGGGTAGGCACTGCATTCGCGCCCGTTGAGGATACCCGCGGCGGCCAGTAGCTGCGCGCCGTGGCACACCGCGGCGATGGGTTTACCGGCCTGATCGAAGGCGCGCACCAGCGCCAGCACCTGCTCGTTGAGGCGCAGGTATTCCGGCGCACGACCACCCGGCACCAGCAGGCCGGCGTAGTCCTCGGCGCGCACCTCGGCAAAGTCGTGGTTGAGCACGAAGTTGTGCCCGGGCTTCTCGCTGTAGGTCTGGTCGCCTTCGAAGTCATGGATGGCGGTACGCACAAACTGCCCGGCCTGCTTGCCGGGGCACACCGCATGCACGACGTAGCCGAGCATCTGCAGGGCCTGGAAGGGCACCATGGTTTCGTAGTCTTCGGCGTAGTCGCCAACCAGCATCAGCAGTTTCGGCGCAGTCATGACAGCACTCCTATGGGTTCGATGAGCCGCCAGTATCCGCGCTCGGCGCGCGCTGCGGGTAACAGCCGGATACTACCGAAGCGGCTATTTCAGCGACGACGGTCCAGCAGGTTGACCAGCAGACGGTCCAGCCAGCCCCACAGGCGCTGACGCAGGCGCACCAGCAAGGGCCGCGCCCGCCAGCTTGCCTGGTCGATTTCCAGGCTGTGCCGGAAGTCGTCGACAAAGCAGTCGGCCACCGCCTGCGCCAGGCCGGGATCGAGGCTCTCCAGATTGGCCTCAAGGTTCCAGTACAGGTTCCAGTGATCAAAATTGCAGGAACCCACGCTCACCCAGTCATCGACCAGCACCTGCTTGAGGTGCAGGAAGCGTGGCTGGTACTCGAAAATCCGCACCCCGGCGCGCAGCAACTGGGGATAGTAGCGCTGCCCGGCATAGCGCACCGGCGGATGGTCGGTGAGCCGCCCGGTCAGCAACAGACGCACTTCGACGCCGCGCCGTGCCGCCTGGCGCAATGCGCGGCGCACCTTGCGACTGGGCAGGAAATAGGGGGTGGCCAGCCAGATGCGCTGCCGGGCACGGGCCAGCTGGCCCAGCAGCGACTGGACGATGTCGCGCTGCTGGCGGGCATCGGCAAACGCCAGGCGGGCCATGCCCAAGCCCAGCAGCGGGCGTGCTGGCAGGCTACCCGCACGCTGACGCTGCGACTGTCGCCAGGGCAGCGCGCCGGCCTGGCAGGCTGACCAGCAGCGCTCGAACAATTGCTGACAGTCCGCCGCCAGCGGGCCTTGTACCTGCACCATCACCTCATGCCAGGGACTCGTGGCGCTGGGCGGATGCCAGAAGGCATCGGTCGCCCCGCTGCCGCCGATGAAGGCGCACTGACGATCCACCACCAGCAGCTTGCGGTGGTCGCGGTGCAGGTTGCGCCAGCCGGCACGCCAGCGCAGCGGGTTATAGCGCTGCAGTTCAACCCCGGCTTCGCTCAGGCGCTGCGCCGGCAAGCCCCCCAGCGCCAGGCTGCCAAAACCGTCGAACAGGCAACGCACGCGTACTCCGCGTCGTGCCGCCTGGCACAACGCGGCTTCCAGAGCCGCCCAGCAGCTGCCGGGCTCCACCAGGTAGAGTTCCAGTGCCACCTGCTGGCGCGCCGCGGCAATCGCCGCGAGCAGCCGCGGAAAAAAGCACTCGCCATCCACCAGCAATTCGCAGCGATTGCCGGCACGCCAGGGAAACAACCGGCTGTCCGGCAGGCCCGTCACTCGGCGCTCCAGGCATCCAGCCGGCAGCCTTCGCGCGGCCCCCGCCA
This sequence comes from Pseudomonas fluvialis, assembly GCF_002835605.1. Classification (NCBI taxonomy): domain Bacteria; kingdom Pseudomonadati; phylum Pseudomonadota; class Gammaproteobacteria; order Pseudomonadales; family Pseudomonadaceae; genus Pseudomonas; species Pseudomonas fluvialis. The sequence continues at coordinate 226,932 of NZ_PIYS01000005.1, forward strand.
TTGCGCGGCATGCCGCTGGCCCAGGCCATAGGCCACCACACGGCGCGCCTGCGGCTCATCGAGCAGGCGTTGCAGCGGCAACCACTGGCGCACATAGGCCTGGCAGTCGCTCATCGAGCGCTGCATGACATAACGGCAGGAACAGTACTCCTTGGCCGCATAGGACGGCAGGATGTGCGCAAAGGCGCCCAAGTGTTCGCGCTGGCTCCAGGCCAGCAGCCCCAGCAGCACACCCAGCAGCAGAATGACCTTGAGCAGCGTTTTCATGGGTGCTCCTGCGGCGCGCTGAAGGCGGCACGCACCAACCGCAACAGCTGGTTATGGCTGAAACGGCCATCCCGGTCATCGGCAAAGCGCACCACGACCAGCCCTTCGCTGGGCACCACATAGAGCGCCTGCCCCCAATGCCCCAGCGCCGCAAAGGTGTCTGCCGGGGCATCCGCCCAGGGCCGCGCCGACTGCCCGGCTGGCGGCTGGTTGAGCCACCAGTGCGCGCCCGGCAGCGGCGCACCGGGCGCCTGCTGACTGGCCTGGTAGCCGGCAAAGGGGCTGAGGACAAAATCCACCCAGGCTGGGTCGATCAGCTGGCGATCCACCCAGCGCCCCTGGCGCTGCATGAGCAGACCGACCCGCGCCAGGTCGCGGGCACTCAGGTAGGCATAGGAGGACGCCACGAAGCGCCCCTGTCCATCGCGTTCCCACACCGCCGAACGGATGCCCAGTGGCTCGAACAGGGCCCGCCAGGGGTAATCGGCATAGGCGCTGCCAAGCATCTGCTGCAGTGCGGCGCTGAGCACATTGCTGTCGCCACTCGAATAGTTGAAGCGTGTACCCGGCGCTGCCGCGGCATCGCGCGCGGCGACGAAGCCGGCCATGTCGTTGCGCCCGCGCGTATACAGCATGGCCACCACGGACGAGCGCAAGGGAGCGAATTCGTAGTCTTCCTGCCAGTCCAGCCCGGACGCCCAGTTCAGCAAGTGGCCCATCTTGACCTGCGGGTGGGCAGCGAAGGGCGGGTAATGCTGCTGCACCGGATCATCCAGACGAAAGCGCCCCTCGCTCCAGGCCACGCCCAGCACGCTAGCCATCAGGCTCTTGCTCACCGACCAGCTCAACTGCGGGATGTCCGCCCCGCCACCGGCGGCATAGCGTTCGAACACCACCCGGCCATCACGCACCACCAGCAGGGCGTTGCTGCGCACGCCCTGGCGGGTGGTTTCGTCACGCGGCGCAAAGGCGTAAGCCTGCAACGCTGCCAGGCGCTGATCGGCCACCACGGGCTGCACCTGCCAGTCCGGCACAGGCCAGGCCTCCTCTGCCCAAGCCGGTGAAGCCAGCAGCAACAGCCCGCAGACTCCCCGCAGAACACCACGCATGCGCCACCCCGAGCCGCCGAACAGCCGGCCCAGCACAGCAGCGCGCCGTGACAGGAGGATGACCATCACAGGCCCAGGCGCTGCACAGCCACATCCAGACGGCGCGCCCGCGCCTTGGCCGCCAGACCAAGCACCGCACGGTCACGCTGCCAGAGCTGCTGCCAGGCAGTTGGGCTGCTGGCGAACGCCGCGTCGATATCGGCAGACAGGGCTTCCTGCTGGGCAAACAGCCCCGCTAGCAGCAGGTGCCCCGCTGCGTCGCTGGCCGGCTGGCGCGCCACCTCGGCGCATCCGGCCAGCAGGCTGAGCACACGCAATTGCAGGGCTTGCGGCCAGGCGCACTGCTGGGCCACGCCGAGCAGCCAGGCATGCAGCGCGCAGAGTACGTAGAGATCCTCCAGGCTGCGGAACGGCTTGCAGTACTCGGCCCAGCCATCACCCGGCAGCCGTTCGCAATGTGCCTGCTGCAAGCGCAGACGGGCATGCGGGATATCCGCCAGCAGCGGCATACCCGGCAAGCCCTGCAGCACCACGCCCGGCGCACCGGCATACAGCACCGCCAGGGCAATACGCGGCGCGGCACCGGCCGGCTCTTCGCGTGCTGCGACCAGCAGCCAGTCGGCCGCCTCGGCGGCCGTGACGAAGTCCTTGTTGCCGGTCAGGGTCAGGCCGTCGAGGCGGGTCTGCATATCCGCCGGGCGCACGCTACGCTGCTCGGTCACACACAACGCGCCCAGGCTGGGCGGTGCCGCCGGCCACAAGGCACGCAACGCCGCCTGGTAGCCGGCCAGGAAAGCACGTCCCGGCGTGCTGGCCAGGCGCCCACCCAGCAGCGCCAGGCGCAAGGGCTGTTGCCCGGCACGCGCCAGCAAGGCTTCGTACCATTCCGCCAGCGGGGCATCGTCCAGGCGTTCGCGCAGGCTGAGCAGTTCGCTCCAGGGCATGGCCATTCTCCTTGTCGAGGTTGTCACGCAAGCATCATGCAATGTTCATGGGCGTGACACCTGCTTTTTCTAGCCTGAGCTTGCCCAACAAGACCCTCCGGCTGCAACCGCCTTGCACCGGTCCATCGAGGCCTGCCCATGACCCAGATCGCCCGCCACCGTACCACCAGCCAGACCACCGGCAAACCGAGCCGCCGCCTGCGCGCCGAACGCCTGCAGGGTATCGCCGCCCTGCGCGAAGCCCAGGCCCTGCGCTACCGAGTGTTCAGCAGCGAATTCGCCGCCAAGCTCAAGGGCGCCGAGTTCGGTCTGGACATGGATGACTACGACCCGCACTGCCAGCACATCGGCGTGCGTGACCTGAGCAATGGCGAGCTGGTAGCTACCACCCGCCTGCTCGATCATCAGGCCGCCGCTGATCTTGGTCGTTTCTACAGCGAGGAAGAATTCAGCCTGCACGGGCTGGCTGGCCTTGAAGGGCCGCTGCTGGAGATCGGCCGCACCTGTGTCGATCCGGCCTATCGCAACGGCGCAACCATCGCCGTGCTGTGGAGCGAACTGGCGGAAATCCTCAACGAGGGGCGCTATCGCTACCTGATGGGCTGCGCGAGCATTCCGATGCGCGACGGTGGTCTGCAGGCCCAGGCAATCATGCAGCGCCTGCGCGAACGCCACCTGTGCACCGAGTACCTGCGTGCCGAGCCCCGCCAGCCGCTACCGCGCCTGGAACTGCCAGACAACCTGATCAGCGAAATGCCCCCGCTGCTCAAGGCCTACATGCGCCTGGGGGCCAAGGTCTGCGGCGAGCCGTGCTGGGACCCGGACTTCCAGGTGGCCGACGTGTTCATCCTGCTCAAGCGCGATGAACTGTGCCCGCGCTATGCCCGGCACTTCAAGGCAGCGGTGTAAAGCAGGCATACTGGCTGCCCACTGGGTTGAATCGAGGAAGCCATGACGAGCGTGCGTCTTGCCCTGCGCCTACTGCGCCTGAGCCTGGTGCTCGTACTGGGTGGCCTGCTGGGTGGCCTGATCAGCCTGCTGGAACGGCTGCGCGGCGCTGAGCAGCCAGCCCTGCGCCAACGGCTGACACGCTGGTTCATGGCGCGCCTGAGCAATGCTCTGCCCTATCGGCTGCGCATCACTGGCCAGCTCCCGGAGCAGCCGATGCTGTGGGTCGCCAACCATGTTTCCTGGGCAGACATCCCGCTGCTCGGCCAGCTCACCCCGCTGTCCTTCCTGTCCAAGGCCGAAGTACGCAGCTGGCCACTGGCCGGCTGGCTGGCGCACAAGGCCGGCACGCTGTTCATTCGTCGCGGTGCCGGCGATAGCCAGTGGCTCAATCAGCAACTGCAGCGCTACCTCAAGGACGGTCGTCCATTGCTGCTGTTTCCCGAAGGCACCACTCACGATGGCAGCACCTTGCGCACCTTCCATGGTCGCCTGCTGAGCAGTGCCATCGAGCTACAGATACCGCTGCAACCGGTCGCCATTCGCTACCTGCACCGCGGCCAGCCTTGCAGCCTGTCCCCCTTCGTCGGCGACGACGACATGCTCAGCCACCTGTTGCGCCTGCTGCGGGGTGAAGTACGCGACGTGGAAATTCATCTGCTGCCGCCACTCTGCAGTCGTGGCCTCAATCGCAACCAGTTGGCCCGCCAGGCACAACAGGTGATTGGCAACGCACTTTATGGCGAGCGTGACGAGCAAGCCGCGGCAGCGGCCTGAGTGGCTCGCCGACTGCGCCAACACAGTGCGCAGCGCCCCATGCCAGGGCAGCCGGAGCCGTTGTACAAGCCCGTCACCTGCCGCCCAGCCCGCCCGCAAAGGCCTATGCTAGAGCGGCACAGCCTTTGCTTGGCATACCCCAGCACGTATTAAAGCCACCTTGGGGTATGACACATGGAACTGAACAAGGCCGTACTGGATTGCATGCAGACCCTGCGCCGGCGCCTGCGCGCGGAAACCGGCGAAGACATTCGCCTCAGCCACAGTGACGCCCTGCCCCGCATGCTGCAGGCCTGTCACGCCTCACGCTCCACAGAAACCCGCGCGCTAGGTCGCCAGCTGGCGCAACTGAGCGGGCACAGCCTGCCTGTCGAGCCACCCAGCCGCCCCAGCAGCCCGCCGCCGGCCAGCAGCACAGCGCTGCCACCCAGCGGGACGACCGTACGCATCTATCGCGGCCAGCGCGTATACGCCTGATCAGCGCGCATTGAGCTGCTGCTGCAAGGTCTGCATCTGCGCCTGCAGTGCATTGATATTGCGGGTGACCTGGGCGCGGAAGGCATCGAACTCGGCGGTACTGCTCGGTGCCTGATTGTCCAGCTGGCTGCGCAGCACCAGCAATTCCTGCTCGACACGTCCCAGCGCCGCACTCGGATCACTGCGCTTGGCCAGCCCGGCCAGCTCAGCGGCCAGCTTGTCCTGTTGCTTGCGCAAGCCCTGCTGGGCTTCCTGCACAGCAGCCAGGCGCTTGTCCTGCTCAGCCTGGCGCCCCGGCAGTTCACCCAGCTTGGCCAGGCGCCCGTCCAGCACCTCAAGCTGGCGTTTCTGTTCGGCCAGCAACTGTTCAACACGCTTATCCAGCGCCGCCTGGCGACTCGCCTGCTGCTGGCGTTCAGCCTGTGCCTTGCGCTGCTCCGCCTGCAGCGCGGCGAGGCGCTCCTCCAACTGCTTGACCCGCAACTTCAGCGCTTCGCTGTCACTCAGTACGCTCGACTCGGTAGCAACCACCTGACCGGAAATATCCTGGATGCGCCCAGCCGCCTCTTCGCTGATCCGCGCAAAGCTTTCCTGGGTCGCCACCAGCTGCTGAGCCAACAGGCTCTGCTGCTGCATGCTCCACCAGGCCAGGCCACCCAGGGCGATGCCCATGGCGCCGAGCAGCGCCCACAGCGGTCCCTGACTGGCCGCACGTGGCGCCACCTGCACCGTGCGCGGCTGCGCTTCAGCAGTCACTGCAGCCAGGGGCTCGCGCTCGTCGCGGCCAGCCGTCAGGCTGGGAATATCGTCCAGTTCATCAAGGGCATCGTTACGCATGGCAAACCCGTAGCAAGGGAAAAAATCAGCGGCGCGCAGTATACCGGCTCTGCCACGGCAACGGCTTACCAGCCAGCGGCCAACCCGTGCAGACAAAGGCGATTCATATCAAGTCGCCAGCACCGCCAACTGCCTATACTGGACAAGCGTATCCACTGCGAGTGCCGGCATGCCCATACGTTTGCGTCTGCTCATCCACTATGCCTTGCTGACTCTGGCCAGCCTGACGGGCGTCTGGTGGCTGAGCCAAAACCTGCTGTTGCAGCGTTTCGATCAACTGGACGCCATGCAGTTGGCAGAAACCGCGCACAAACTGCACCGCCAGTGGCACCAGGAAATGCTCCACTACCGGGCCATCGGCCAGGACTGGGCCTGGTGGGACGACAGCTATGCGTTTATCCAGGACGGCAACCAGGCCTTTATCCGCAGCAACCTGGATGAACAGGCCCTGGATAACCTGCGCCTGCACTTCATCCTGTTCTACGACCCGCAAGGTCGCCTGCTCGGCCAGCGCTGGCGCATGCCGGAGATGGCCAGCCTGCAGATCTTCCACACCCAGCCACCGGCCAGCGCCCAGGAGCTCAAGGAACAGACCCTGGCCCTGCTGCGTGAGCGCGGCCTGAACCTGGCAGACCCTGGCAGTCGCAATGGCCGCGTGAAAACCCTCAGCCAGGTCAACCTGGCCCTGCTGGTTTCGGCCACGCCGATCCTGCCGTCCAGCGCGCAGGGCGAGCCGCGCGGCTTGCTGGTGATGGGCAGTTATTTCACCCGCGAACTGCTCAGTGCCCAGCAAAACCAGGTCATCGCACGCTTCCACCTGAGTAACGAAGAGTTGCACAGCAGCGCCCAGCAGCAGCTCGAAGTGAGCTACAACGGCCTGACCAGCCATGCCTTGCTCGGCCCGCGGCGCCTCGACGAACAACACCAGTACAGCGAGTTGACCCTGCTCGATCGCCAGGGCCAGCCTGGACTGACCTTTCACCTGGAACGCGAGCGCCCCAACTACCTGCAGGGCCAGCAGACCATCAACCTGTTTTTCGGCGCCACCCTGTTGATCATCCTGCTGTCTTCGGCGCTGGCCTTTGCCGTCTTCGAGTATTGGGTGCTGCGCCGCCTGGCAAGACTCAACCTGGAAATCAGTGGCATCGATGGTAGCCAGTACCTGCCACGCCTGAGCGACCAGGGGCATGACGAAATCGGCCAGCTGAGCCAGGAACTCAACGGCATGCTGGAACGCCTGTCGCGCAGTGAAAGCCGCGACAAACTGATCCTTCAGCACATCGAGGACGGTTACTTCGAGCTCAATCGCAAGGGCCAGGTGGTGGACGCCAACCCGGCACTGGCGCGCCTGCTGGGGCTACCCGTGGAAATGCTGCTCGGCCGCTCCTACAGCGAACTACTCGGCGAAGCCGATACGCTGCGCGCCCGCAACCTGTTCAAGGAGCGCCTGCAGGCCGGCAGCAGTCACTTCTCCGCGCCGTTCCGCCGCCCCGACGGCAGCGGCGGCCACCTTGATACGCATGTCTCGGTACTGCGCGACAACCGCGGCCGCCTGCTGGGCTACAACGGCATCCTGCGCGACGTCAGCGCACAACTGGACTACCAGAACCGCCTGCTCGACATGGCCTATCGCGACCCGCTGACCCAGCTGGGCAATCGCAAGGCCTTTGCCGAACAGCTGCAACACCTGCTCGGCGACAGCGTACGCCGCGCCCAGCCCCTGGCCCTGCTCTACCTGGACCTGGACCGCTTCAAGGAGGTCAATGACAGTCTCGGTCATGACTGTGGCGACCTGCTGCTGCAAGGGATTGCCGAACGCATGCGCAAGGTCGTGCGCGGGCCCGACCAGATCTACCGACTGGGCGGCGACGAATTCACCCTGCTGCTGCCAGACACCCCGGCCAACGCAGCACAACGTCTGGCGGCACGCCTGCTGCAGGAGCTGGCCGCGCCTTTCCAGCTCAATGGCCATCCGGTTGACTACATCACCTGCAGCATCGGCATTGCCGTTTCCCCCGAACACGCAGAGGACACCGAGTCGCTGATCCGCGCCGCTGACCAGGCCATGTACCAAGCCAAGAAACAGCGTAACAGCGCATGTCTGTACAACGGCCCCAGGCTTTTCGAGGAGGGGCAAAGCCAGTAAGGTCTGCTCTCCGTTTTCCCTGGAGCCTCTTCATGCACTCGCCCGTCGCCCAAGGATTCAGCTATTTCCGTGAAGCACTGCCACTGCTGCTGCGCCCCGGCCTGCGGTTGTTCGTGATTCTCCCACTGCTGGTCAACCTGCTGGTCTTTGGCGGCTTGATCGTCTTCGCGCTGCAACTGTTCAATGACACCCTGGCGCAACTGATGGGCAGCGTACCGGACTGGCTGAGCTGGCTGGACTGGCTGCTCTGGCCCTTGTTCGTGGTGCTGATGCTACTGACGGTATTCTTCACCTTCAGCCTGCTTGCCAACCTGATCGCCGCGCCGTTCAACGGCTTTCTCGCCGAAAAGATCGAAGTGGTACTGCGCGGACGCGACGACTTCCCGCCGTTCAGCCTGCAGGAACTCGCCTCCATGGTGCCGCGCACGGTCGGTCGTGAATTGCGCAAGCTGGCCTACTTCCTGCCCCGCGCCATTCCCCTGCTGCTGCTGACCTTCATTCCGCTGATCAACCTGATCGCCATCCCCCTCTGGCTGCTGTTTGGCGTATGGATGCTGGCCATCCAGTACGTCGACTACCCGGCGGACAACAACAAGCTGTCCTGGCCGGACATGCTCGCCTGGCTGCGTGAGAAACGCTGGCAAAGTCTGGGATTCGGCGGCACGGTGTACCTGGCTTTGCTGGTGCCCTTCGCAAATATCCTGGTCATGCCCGTGGCGGTGGCCGGCGCCACCCTGTTCTGGGTCCGCGAAGGCGGCGTAGAACGCGTCACCGGGCGGTAACTCGCCTGTCATCAACAGGCAATGCCGGGCCTGCAGACTGCCGGCATGCCTGATACCTCTCTTCATATCGCCCTGGTCAGCGAGACATTTGCTCCGCAGGTCAACGGCGTGGCCCACACCCTGCAGCAGCTCTACCGGGGGCTGCAGGCACGCGGCCATCACCTGCAACTGGTACGTCCGCGCCAACCCGGAGAAGCGGCCTGCGCCGACCGCAACCTGTTGCTGACCCGTGGCTGGCCGCTACCCGGCTACCCAGGCTTGCAGTGGGGACATAGTGCACGCGGCAAGCTGCTGCGCCAGTGGCGACGGGTGCGCCCGGATGTGCTCTACATCGCCACCGAAGGCCCGCTGGGCTGGTCAGCCCTGCAGGCCGCCCGCCAATTACATATCCCTGTGGTCAGTGGCTATCACACCAACTTCCAGCAGTACCTCGACCACTACGGACTGGGTCTGCTGGAACGTCTGCTGCTGCACTACCTGCGCTGTTTCCATGAACGCTGCCAGGCCACCCTGGTGCCCAGTCCATTCCAGCACACCGAACTGACCCGCCGTGGCTTCCATAACCTGCACCTGCTCGGGCGCGGCGTGGATGCCCAGCTGTTTCATCCGGCACGGCGTTGCCACAGCCTGCGCCAGCAATGGGGCGTCGCGGAAGACGAACTGGTCGTACTGTATGTCGGCCGGCTGGCCGCGGAAAAGAACCTGGCGCTGCTTGGCCGCACCTTTGCCAGCCTGCAGCAACACGCCGGGCAACGGCGTTTGCGACTGGTCGTGGTGGGTGACGGCCCACAGGCCGGACAGTGGCGACGGCAATGGCCGCAGGCGGTGTTTTGCGGGGTCAAGCAGGGTGAGGAACTGGCCAGGCATTATGCGTCAGCCGACCTGTTCGTCTTCCCCAGCCTGTCGGAAACCTTCGGCAACGTCGTGCTCGAAGCGCTGGCCTCGGGCCTGGCGGTCATTGCCTATGACCAGGCAGCCGCCGCCCAGTACATCCGCCATGGTTACAACGGTGTGCTGGCCATGCCAGGCGATGAGCGGGGCTTTATCGAGGCCGCCGGCTGGCTGCTGGACGACGGCGAAAGCCGCAGGCGCATGCGCCTTAATGCACGCCGCGAGGCCAGCCAGTGCGGCTGGCCACAGATCGTCGAGCAGTTCGAGGCGTTGCTGCGCCAGGCGACGCAAAACACCCTGAACACACGGCAGGTCGCTCAGCGACCTGCCGCCGGCACACTCAGTCGAGCGACATCAGCGCCTCGCGACTGAACGGCAGGATGTCCTGCTCGCGCCCCTCGCGCACCTTCAGCGCCCAGTCGGCATCCACCAGCAGGGCACGCCCCACCGCCACCAGGTCGAACTCCTGGCGATTCAGACGCTCCAGCAGGTTCTCCAGGCTGGCCGGCTTGGCCACCTTGTCGGTCTTCACCATGAACTGCAGGAACTCGCCATCCAGACCCACGCTGCCGACGGTGATGGTCGGCTTGCCGGTCAGCTGGCGGGTCCAGCCGGCCAGGTTGAGGTCCGAGCCCTCGAACTCCGGCTCCCAGAAGCGGCGGGTGGAGCAGTGGAAGATGTCCACGCCAGCGTCGCTGAGCGGTTTGAGGAAGGCGGCCAGCTCTTCCGGGGTCTGCACCAGGCGCGCGGTGTAGTCCTGCTGCTTCCACTGCGAGAAGCGGAAGATGATCGGGAAGTCCGGACCAACCGCTGCACGCACAGCCTTGATCACCTCGATGGCAAAGCGCGAACGGTTGGCCAGGCTGCCACCGTAACCATCGCTGCGCTGGTTGCTGCCTTCCCAGAAGAACTGGTCGATCAGGTAGCCGTGCGCACCATGCAGTTCCACACCATCCATGCCGATGGCCTGGGCGTCACGTGCAGCCTGTGCGTAGGCCGCAACCACTTCGTCGATATCCGCCTGGGTCATGCCATGCACCACCACCTGGCCATCCTTGAGCTTCTCCATCGGCCCGTAGCCCGGCACGCTGGCATCCGGCTCAGTGCCCAGCTTGCGCACATTGCCAACATGCCACAGCTGCGGGACGATCTTGCCGCCTGCCGCGTGCACCGCATCGACCACCTGCTTCCAGCCGGCCAGAGCGTCCTCGCCGTAGAAGCGCGGCACGTTCGGATAACCGTTGGCCGCCTTGTGATTGATGGTGGTGCCTTCTGTGACGATCAGTCCGACACCGGCAGCGGCGCGGCGACGGTAGTACTCCACCACACCGGCATTCGGCACGCCGCCCGGCGAGAAGGAACGGGTCATCGGTGCCATGACCACGCGGGTCGGCAGCTCCAGATTGCCCAGGCGGAAGGGTTGGAAGAGTGCGTGTGCGGCATTGTTCATGGAGTCTCCTGTGGCCGGCCAACTGACCGGTCGTCTCGGTTTTACGGCAAAAAAGTCAGGCGGCCAGCAGCCGCTCCAGACGTGACACAAACTGTTCCAGAGGGGCCAGGTCACGGCCGACCTTGAGTTGGCCGAGCACGCCCTGCCAGGCACAACTGATGAAGGCGGCCAGGTTGGCACAGTCCTCGTCGGCCGGCAGTTCGCCACAGGCCTGCGCCTCGCGCAGGCAGGCAGCCAGCAGGCGCGTCGATTCGCCATGGATGGCCGCGACCTGCGCGCCGATGGCCGGCACATGCTCGCTCATCTCAAAGCTCAGGCTGCCAATGAAACAGTGGTATTCGAGTTTTTCCTGGCGCGCAAAATGCGCCAGCAGCTCACGGTAATAACCCAGGATGCGCGCCCGTGGCGAACGCTGCGGATCGGCCAGGGCGGCAGCATAGCGCTGCAGGCGTGGTCGATAGACCTGCTCGAGCGCCTGCAGGGCAAAGTCTTCCTTACTCGCGAAGTAATGGTAGAAGCTGCCCTTGGGAATCCCCGCGGCCTGGACGATCTCCTGCACCCCGGTACCGTGGTAACCACGACGGGTCATCACCGCAGCGCCTTTGCTGAGGATCAGGTCACGCTTGTCGAGTCGGATTCGGCTGTTCATGGGCCAAGCATATGACCGGTCGTCTCGCCCTTCCCAGCACTATTGATTGCGCTGATTATCCGCCATGCGACAAGCGGCCCCCGGGCCTTAGCAGGCCGTTGCAATCAGTGCCACTCCACGCGCTGCTCCAGGGGAAAGCGCAGGCGCGGGTTGTATACCGCCCGCTCTCCCGGCTTGCCAACTGCCAGCAGCATCACCGGCACGGCAGCGCGGGGAATCTCCAGAACACGGCGCAGACGTACCTCGTCGAAACCTTCCAGCGGGCAGCTGCAGTAGCCATGGCTCTGCAACGCCAACATGAGGTTCTCGGCCGCCAGTGCCGTGGACTTGACCGCCCACAGACGCATCTGGGCGTGGCTGTTGGGCGTGCGCATCAATGCGCGACGCCAGCCCAGCACACGCACCAGCTGACGTTTGAGCAGGCCGCGCCAGCCCAGCCAGCCCTGGTTGTACTGGAAGGGTGCGGTCTTGCTGTAGAAATGCCGGATAGGCGCCGGCACCTCGGGTTCCGGCCACTGCGCGATGATCTGCTCGCAACTGTCATGCCAGCAGTCCGGACGCGCCAGGACCACGATGATCAGCGGAGCCTTGGCCGCCTGCTGGCCCATGCACACCGGGCGCAGGCGCTGCAGCAGCTGTTCATCGCGAATCACCTGGAAGCTCCAGGGCTGCAGGTTGCAGGAATTGGGTGCCAGAATGGCCAGTTCCAGGCAATCGCGGATTACCGCATCCGGCACCGCCTCGGCCGTGAAACGACGTACCGCACGGCGCTGCTCGATCAGCGCGCGCAAGGCTTGGGGTGTGGCGGGGTGTTCAGGCGACATGCGGCACTCTCGTCAGGGCAATGACGCCGATTTAGCCGCTCGCCCGCCGAACAGGCAAGCGATGCGGCAAAACGACCTTGAGCTTGGCACATCTGCCCTCAGGCGCCAGGACAGCCCTGGACGCAATCAGCCCAGGGCGTTGTCGATGGCCTGCAACAGTGCCGGATCATCCGGTGCAGTTCGCGGCGCAAAGCGCGCCAGCACCCGACCATCGCCGGCCACCAGGAACTTCTCGAAGTTCCAGCTGATGTCGCCTGGGAAATCCGCACCTTCGCCAGCCAGCAGGCGATACAGCGGGTGGCGATCCGGGCCATTGACTTCCAGCTTGGCGGTCAGCGGGAAACTGACGCCATAATTGTGCAGGCAGAACTGCAGAATCTGCTCCGGCGTGCCCGGCTCCTGGCCGGCAAACTGGTTGCAAGGTACACCCAGTACGGTCAGGCCGCGCGCCCGGTACTGCTGGTAGAGCTGTTCAAGGCCGGCATATTGCGGGGTCAGGCCACATTCGGAAGCCACATTGACCACCAGCAACAACTGCCCGGCATAAGGTGCCAACGGCAGCGGCTGGCCAGTCAGGTCGTTCAGCGTGAGGTCATGGATAGCGCTCATGGCACACTCCTGTAACAGGGTACACAGACAGAAAAGGCGCCTGAACCGCCTGCTCTGCGCCTGTCATGGTCAGGCCTGAGTCTGGTCGGCACGGCGCCTGTCGGCAAGTGCGAGCCATCTGCGACGGCCCGGCAAACCGGGAAAATCAGTGGTGGTGACCACCTTCACCATGAATATGACCATGGGCGATTTCTTCGGCTTCGGCATCACGCACCTTGACCACCTTGACCTGGAAGGTCAGGCGCTGGCCGGCCAGCGGGTGATTGCCATCGACGGTGACATCATCACCTTCGATATCACGGATGGTGACGATCTGCATGCCACCGTCCGGGCCGGACGCGTGGAACTGCATGCCCACTTCCAGCTGGTCTACGCCTTCGAACATGCTGCGGTTGAGCGTCGCCACCAGCTCAACGCTGTACTCGCCGTAGGCTTCTTCGGGTTCGATGGTCACGCTCAGTTCATCACCGGCCTGCTTGCCTTCGAGGGCCTTTTCCAGGCCGACGATGATGTTGCGGCAGCCATGCAGGTAGACCAGCGGCGCACCACCGGCAGAGCTGTCGATCACCTCACCGGCATCGTTGGTCAGGGTGTAATCGATGGAAACGGCCTTGTTGGCGGCGATCTGCATGCTGAAAACCTTCGGCAAAAAATGAATAGGCCACGCAGTTTAACTCTGCCTTGCGGCGAAAGCGACCCGCCCCGCTCCCCGCCGATGAAACGCTTGATTATCGTCAGGGCGACATCTTCGGTCATCCGGCATGCTTGTCCGGCAACAGTGCAGGATAATCGCACTGCTACGTACAGAGGCCGCTATGGCGCCCGATGACGGCTAGCGCTTACCCGCGCCCGGCAGGCAGCATAACAATGCATAACGCCTGACTGCCCCGCGCCAGCACCTGACAGACACAGATCAATAATTCTTTACGTGATTCTGTCCGCTGCCCCGCGAACCCCGTGACTACCCTGCCCTCGCCCAAGCCTGGCGGGCGTCTGGTTGTGCCTGCAACACCAGGCAAGGCACAGTAGTCATCAGGCCAGCCCGCTATAGTGCAGTCGGTCAGTCAATTGGCACCCTGTACACAGGTTTACACGTATTCAACCTAAGGATTCCCCAATGTCTGCACGCAATATCCTGGTGATCAACTGCGGCAGCTCGTCGATCAAGTTCGCCCTGATCAATGAAGCGCAACCTCATTTCACCCTGTCCGGCCTGGCCGAGCGCCTGGGTTCGCCGCAAGCCGAGCTGCACTGGAAAAATGCCGAAGGCAAGCGCAGCGAACTGATCCAGGGTGCCGACCACCGCCAAGCCCTGAGCCGCATCCTGCCGCTGGCTGAAAAAGCTGCCGGCGGACAACTGCACGGTATCGGCCACCGCGTCGTGCATGGCGGCGAACACTTCACCAGTGCCTGCCTGATCGACCAGGCCGCGCTACAGGCGATTGCCGCCACGGCGGCCCTGGCTCCCCTGCACAACCCGGCCAACCTGCAGGGTATCGAAGCGGCACTCAAGCTGTTCCCGCAACTGCCGCAAGTCGCCGTATTCGACACGGCCTTCCACCAGAGCATGCCGGAGCACGCCTATCGCTATGCCGTGCCGGAAGCCCTGTATCGTCAGCACGGCGTGCGCCGCTACGGTTTCCACGGTACCAGCCACCGCTTCGTCAGCCAGCGCGCCAGCGAGCTGTGTCAACTGGACTACCAGGCCAGCTGCTGGCTCACCGCCCACCTGGGCAATGGTTGCTCCACGGCCGCCGTGGTCAACGGCCACAGCCAGGACACCAGCATGGGCCTGACCCCGTTGGAAGGCCTGGTGATGGGCACGCGCAGCGGCGATGTCGACCCCAACCTGCACGGCCACCTGGCCCGCACCCTGGGCTGGAGCCTGGAGCAGATCGACCAGATGCTGAATAAGGAAAGCGGCCTGCTCGGCCTCTCCGGGCTGTCCAACGACATGCGCGCGCTGGAAGAGGCCCGCGAGCAGGGGCATGCCGGCGCCACCCTGGCCATCGAGGTGTTCTGCTACCGCCTGGCCAAGTCTCTGGCCGCCATGGGCTGTGCCCTGCCGCGTCTGGACGGGCTGATCTTCACCGGCGGCATCGGCGAGAACTCGCCATTGATCCGCAGCCGCACCGTCGCCCACCTGCGCCTGCTCAACCTGGCTTTGGACGAAACCGCCAACGCGCAGTGCATCCGCGGCCAGGAGGGCGCCATCCAGGCCGCCGGCCACCCGCGCGTACTGGTCGTGCCCACCAACGAAGAACGCCAGATCGCCCTGGATACCCTGGCCCTGTTGCCAGCCTGACATTCACTGCGCCGCCGCCGGCGGCACAGCACCCGATAGGAGTGCCCATGCATACCTTTTTCCTCGCCCCCACCGGCTTCGGTGTCGGCCTGACCTCCATCAGCCTGGGCCTGGTTCGCGCCCTGGAACAGAACGGCCTGAAAGTCGGCTTCTACAAGCCGATTGCCCAACCCCACCCTGGCGATGCCGGGCCGGAGCGCTCCACCGAGCTGATCGCGCGCACCCACGGCCTGACCCCACCAGCCCCCCAGCCGTTGCCCAAGGTCGAGCACATGCTCGGCGAAGGCCACCTCGACGAGTTGCTCGAAGAAATCGTCAGCGGTTTCCAGCAGGCTGCCGCCGGCGCGGACGTGGTGGTGGTCGAAGGCATGGTGCCGACCCGGCATGCCAGTTACGCCGCTCGCCTGAACTTCCACCTGGCCAAGTGCCTGGATGCCGAAGTGATCCTGGTCAGCGCCCCGGAACAGGAAACCCTGCGCGAACTGTCCGACCGCATCGAGATCCAGGCCCAGCTGTTCGGTGGCCCCAAGGACCCGAAAATGCTTGGGGTGATCCTCAACAAGGTGCGCGAAGCCGATCTCGGCGAGCGCCTGCAGAGCCACTCGTCGCTGTTTCGCAACCAGCATTTCCGCCTGCTCGGCTGCATCCCCTGGCAGGAAGAACTGAATGCCCCGCGCGTGCGCGATGTCGCCGACCTGCTCGGCGCGCAGATCATCAGTGCCGGGGAAATAGAGCAGCGTCGGGTACAGAAAATCGTGCTCTGCGCACGCGCCGTGCCCAATACCGTGCAACTGCTCAAGCCCGGCGTGCTGGTCGTCACCCCCGGCGACCGCGACGACATCATCCTCGCCGCCAGCCTGGCCACCATGAGTGGCGTACCGCTGGCCGGCCTCCTGCTGTGCAGCGATTTCCCGCCCGACCCGCGTATCCTCGAATTGTGCCAGGGCGCGCTGAACGCCGGCCTGCCGGTACTTAGCGTGCAGACCGGCTCCTACGACACGGCCACCAACCTCAACCGGATGAACAAGGAAATCCCGGTGGATGACCGTGAGCGCGCCGAGAAGGTCACGGACTTCGTCGCCGAACACCTCGATCACGAGGCCTTGCGCACCCGTTGCGGCACCCTGCGCGAGCTGCGCCTGTCGCCACCCGCGTTTCGCTTCCAACTGGTGCAGCGCGCCCAGCAGGCCAACAAGCGCATCGTCCTGCCGGAAGGCAGCGAGCCACGTACCATCCAGGCCGCGGCCATCTGCCAGGCGCGCGGTATTGCCCGTTGCGTATTGCTGGCCAAACCCGAAGACGTGCATGCGGTGGCCCAGGCACAGGGCATCGAGTTGCCCGCCGGGCTGGAAATCCTCGACCCCGAGCAGATTCGCGAGCGCTACGTCGAGCCGATGGTCGAGCTGCGCAAGGGCAAGGGGCTGAACGCGCCCATGGCCGCCGCCCAACTGGAAGACAGCGTGGTACTGGGCACCATGATGCTCGCCCTGGATGAAGTCGACGGCCTGGTCTCCGGCGCCATCCACACCACCGCCAACACCATCCGCCCAGCCCTGCAACTGATCAAGACCGCCCCCGGCTACCGCCTGGTGTCCTCGGTGTTCTTCATGCTGCTGCCCGACGAAGTGGTGGTCTACGGCGATTGCGCGGTCAACCCGGACCCGAATGCCGAAGAGCTGGCGGAAATCGCCCTGCAGAGCGCCGCCTCGGCCGAAGCCTTCGGCATCCCCTCTCGGGTCGCGATGATCAGCTACTCCACCGGCGACTCAGGCAGCGGTGAAGAGGTCGAGAAGGTACGCAGCGCTACGCGCATCGCCCGCGAACGCAACCCGCAACTGCTCATCGATGGTCCGCTGCAGTACGACGCTGCGGCCATCGACAGCGTCGGCCGGCAAAAGGCGCCCAACAGCCCGGTCGCCGGTCGCGCCACGGTGTTCGTGTTCCCCGACCTGAACACCGGCAACACCACCTATAAGGCGGTGCAGCGCAGTGCCAACGTGATCAGCGTCGGCCCGATGCTGCAGGGCCTGCGCAAGCCGGTCAACGACCTGTCACGCGGTGCGCTGGTCGACGACATCGTCTTCACCATCGCCCTCACCGCCATCCAGGCCGCCAGCGACAAGGTGTAGCAACCGCCTCCCGCACCTGCCGCCCCGGCAGGTGCGGGAGCCCCCGACTAGCCACGCAGTGCCTGTGGCCTGTAGGGCTGCGGATCGATGATCGGCGTACGTTCCAGCAACAGATCGCAGAGCAACCGGCATGAGGCTGGCGCCAGCACTAGGCCATTACGGAAATGCCCGCAGTTGAGCCACAAGCCCGGCCACTCCGGCACCTCGCCAATGTATGGCACGCCATTCGGTGAACCCGGCCGCAATCCCGCCCAGTGCCCGACCCGCTCGGCATATGCCAGCTCCGGCAACAATGCCTGAGCAGAAGCTTCCAGGCTGTGCAGTGCCTCGTCGGTAGGGGTTTTGTCGTACCCCTGGTATTCCAGGGTGCTGCCGACCAGTACATGGCCATCGCGACGCGGAATCGCATAGCGTCCATCGGCAAGGACCATCGCCGGCAGAAAATCCTCAGCGCAGCGGTAGAGAATCATCTGTCCCTTGACCGGCTCGACCGGCAATTGCAGGCCCATATCACGCAGCAAGTCGCCACTCCAGGCGCCGGCAGCCACCACCACCTGATCCGCCCGATGCTCACCCTGCGTACTGCGCACCCCCACCACACGACCCTGCTCGGTCAGAAAACCCTGCACCGCACAGTGCTCCAGCAGGGTAACCGCCGGGCGCTGCGCCAGGCTGGCACGCAGCGCCTGCAACAAGCGCGGATTGCGGATATTCGCCACACCCGGCATGTACAAGGCCCGGCTAAAGCCGGCGCCCAGCGCTGGCAACACAGCACGCACCTGGCTGATCGGTAGCGCACGCAGCTCCCGCTGCTGCTCCTCTGCCCAAGCCAGCGCACGCTGTTCGTTGGGCAGGTCCAGCCAGTACAGCCCGGTCACGTGTAATTGCGGGTCGATGCCAGTCTCCTCAGCCAAGGACTGTGCCAACTGTGGGTAGAAGTCCTGAGACCAGTGCGCCAACGCCGATACCGCCGGGCTATAGCGCCAGGGATACAGCGGCGAGACGATCCCGCCACCCGCCCAAGACGCCTCACCACCACTACGCCCCTGCTCCAGCAACAGCACCTGCCGACCGGCATCCGCCAGCTGGCGCGCCATCAGCAGCCCGATAGCCCCAGCCCCCACCACAATCACCTTGCCCACAGCACCTCCCCGTCAACGCTTTACAGGCTCACGGCCTGGTCTATACCCAACGAGCGCGAACGGATTTCGCGCTCCCAGCCATTACACGGATGTCTTGCCATGCCCAACCATCGCCCCCGCGGGTTCACCCTGGTAGAACTGCTCACGACGCTCCTGCTGCTCAGCATCCTCGCCCACCTGGCCGTGCCTGCGCTGGCTCAGCTCAGACAAAACGCCCGTGATGAAGCCGCCACGGAAGAACTACTGACACTGCTCAACCATGCGCGCAGCCAGGCCGTACAACAACGCCGAAGCCTGCTGCTATGCCCCAGCAGCGATGGAAAAAACTGCCAAAGTGACTGGAACCTGCCCTGGCTACTACAAAGCCTTGAGCAACAGCCGCTGAGCTGGAGCGCACCTTATGCAGGGCAAAACCGCCTGCGCTGGGCTGGCTTCACCGGGCATATCCGTTTCCACAGCAACGGCACCAGCCCACTGAGCAATGGGCGCTTTTTCATTTGCGCCGACCGTCAAATCACCCAGCAACTGGTCATCAACCGGCAGGGCAGAATACGCCGAGCCAGCACCGAGGAAAACCGCCAGGAAAGCAGCCGCTGCCTCTAAAGCAGATCGCCACGACACCCGGCAAAGGTGCGACAGTGCACGCTTTATGGCACGTAGATGCCGGTTATCCTTGGCAAGCCACCGCACATCCTGAGCAGGCAGACAAACCTGCCCCCCGGCGGCCATGATTCACTCACAAGACCGATCGGAGCAGCGCATGTCTCGTCCATTCCACAGTCGCGGGTTCACCTTGGTGGAGCTGATGATTACCCTGGCCCTGCTGGCCATCATGGCCTTCATCGCCATACCCAGCTTCACCCAGCTGACCCGCAACAATCAGCTCCAGGCCAAGGCGGAAGAACTTAAAAGTTTTCTGGTCTTCGCACGCAGTGAAGCGGTTACCCAGCGCAGAGCCATTAAGATCGACGCACTGAACAGCGCACTCTGGAAAGTCTGCTACGCCAGCGCAGCCCCTGGCAGCGATAAGTGCCCGGACGACGCCAATACCCTGCGCAGTCTGGAAGTCGATAGCGGCACCGCAAAACTCGTCCTCACCAATGCCGGCGGAACCGCCATTAACCAACTGCTCTACCGCCCCAATGGCACTGCCAGCGTGGGCGCCCTGATTACCGTATGCCGCGACAAGGACGCCAGCACCGGCTACCTGACTAGCATCGCCGCAAACGGCAGCGCAGCGCTGTTCCCGCGCGGCAAGTCGGACAACAACGGCACCGCGCTGGCTAAATGTGAATAAGGAGATGCCCTTGAACAGGTCAAAAGGCTTCAGCCTCATTGAAGTACTGGTCACCCTGCTGCTCACCACGCTGGGTATCCTGGGCATGGTCGCCCTGCAGAGCCGCAGCATTCAGTACACGGCCGATGCAGCACAGCGTAATGCTGCCGCAGAACTCAGCGCGCAACTGGTCAACATCATGCGTAGCAACCCAGCGGAAATTTTTCAGGAAACCCCGCCGGCATTCCCCGCCTACAGCGGCATCAAGAACACCTCGATGTTCCTGAAAAAACGTGAAGCCAACTTCTCCCCGGCGCCAGCCACCCTGGCAAGCGGTACCTGCAACGCCCCGGACACGCCGCAGAAGCAACGTGATTGCTGGCTGAAAACCCTTGAGAGCAAGCTGCCCAATGCCGCCAATCTGCTCAAGGATGGTTTCTACATTTGCCAAAGTTCAGCCCCCAGCAACAGCAAAACGCCTACCTGCGACGGCAAGGGCTCGGTGATAGAAATCCAACTGGCCTGGGCCGCGAAAAAAGGCACCTGTCCAGATGATCGCGCACCTGACGACAGCACCTGCATCTACCGCACACGAGTCGAACTATGAACAGTACCGTTAAACAGCAACTCGGCTTATCCATGGTAGAACTGCTGATCGCCCTGGCCATCAGCAGCTTCCTGATCCTGGGCATCACGCAGATCTACATTGATAACAAGCGCAACTACCTGTTCCAGCAAACCCAAGCTGGCAACGTGGAAAATCAGCGCTTTCTCGACCTGCTGATGGATAACCTGTTAAGTAAAGCTGCTTATCGACGCGGGCCCAAACAAAAAACAGAAGAGATTTTCAACAATATTGCCGCGACCACCGACTGCCAAGCCTTTAAAAAAGGGCAAGCGATTACCCCGGCCAAAGGCGGTATTGGCGTTTGTATACGCTACTTCCCGTTGATCAGCGGCGAACTGGACTGCACCGGCAACCAGACCCCGACCTTTACCGACACCAATCCGTTCACACCCGCCTTTGAAAGCGGCGACCCTGTGCTCATGGTGGTGCGCTACAAAGCGGCAACTGACCTGAACGGCAGCCTGACCTGCAAAGTAGGCACCACGGAAGCCGAGCTACTGACCGGCATTGCAGACTTCCGCATGACCTTTGGCCTGTCCAGCACCCCGGATCGCAAAATCGATCGCATCGTGGCATTCAATAATTGGACAACCAGCAGCGGCAACATCATGCAAGTCAGCTATGCCGCACTCATGGCCAATGGCCAACAAGCACGCACTTCAAGTGAGTCCAAAGCCCTGACCGACTGGAACCTCAACGCCAGCACGGCCGAGAAAGAGCGCATCACTGCTGGAGATAAAGGCCAAGTCTTCCAGATTGCCAGCAACACCACAGCCTTGAGGAACCAAATGCCATGATCTCTTCAAAACCCCGTCAACAGGGTGCGGCGCTGCTGGTAGCACTGGTGCTGCTGGCCGTCATCACCGTACTCACCGTGACCAATATGCGCGAAGTCACTCTGGAAGGCCGCATGACAGCCAACCGGCTGGAAGCCCAGCAATTACTCAACGCCACCGACTCGGCGCTGCGCGAAGCTGAAAAGCGCTTTTACGGCCCCGGCAATGTGGCTGCCAAGCTGGAAGCGAGCACCGACAACTGCAAGAAAAGCAACACCTACCAACGCCTAACCAACAAGCCCTGCCTGCTCAGCGTGCCCAGCAGTCTTGTACGGGACTTTCTGCACAACCCCTTGAAACTCATTAAGGAAAACAGTGCTTTCAACAACTGGACTGGCGCTAAAACCGAAACGGCTAGCGATACGACATACACCCCATGGATGCCCTATCGCGGCACGGTTTCTGGACAAACCAGTTCATTGGAACATAAGGCTTACTGGAACTCGGTTTTAGTCGATAAAGACACAGTAGAATATAACGAAGCCATAGAAGGCAAAGGCACCTATTACTACCTGATCAACGCGCAGGCGGCTGACCGTTTCGCCGCACAGTCCACTATTGCCAATATTTCGCTTGGCCTGAATAACTAAGGGGAACCGACATGAACAGCAAAGCCCCAACTTTTCCACTAAAGACAATCACCAGCGCACTCTTTGCCAGCAGCTTTATATTTGCGGTTCTGGATGTGCAGGCAGCGGTATCGCAAAGCCCACTAAGCCTGACCGTAGGCGTACCGCCCAACCTAATCCTGACGCTGGATGACTCAGGCAGTATGCGCGAAGCATTTGTACCTGAATCCATCGACAACGAATCAGCCACCCGCCGGGCAAAATCAGCCATTTATAATGCACAATACTACGACCCTGCGATCACATATGTGATACCCAAGAAATATAACACCAGCGGCGAGGAGATCGGCTCTTATACAACATCATTCACGACCGCTTATTATAACGGCTATAAACCCGAATTAGGCAGCATTGATCTTAGCACCAACTATCGAGTATCGTGGTGGTATAAAACAACCGCAGCGCATGGCTCAGACTTTTCTGCAACAGACCCAGAGTATGGTTATGCGCAATTTGCACAAAATCCAGTTCAAGACTTCCCTCCGACCGTTTCGAACATTGTAGAAAGCTTTACCGATAGAACTGGTAGCTGCGAAAGATCAGGATATGTGAATATCACATGCGAATATTATCTCAACAGCCGGAATCGGACCAGGTTCAGAGGCACAGAATCCGAAATAATAGAGCAAACAAAAGCCGCCGTACCCGCATACTACTACCTGTACGACACCACATTAGTAAATTGCACTTCAGACAAGAAGGACGACAACTGCTATAAAAAAGTTGACGTCACCAGCGATACCGACAAACAAAACTTTGCCATCTGGTACTCCTTCTACAGAAACCGTGCCCTAGCTGCAACGACCGCGGCCAACCTGGCATTCACCCAGCTACCAAGTTCTGTACGATTCACCTGGCAAGGCCTAAACCAATGCAAAACACTTAACGGAACCAGCACCGGCTGTGGTGGCGATAACAAGTTCCGTCAATTTGACAACGCCCAAAGAGGACGCTTTTTAAATTGGCTGCACAATATAAATTTCTATAACGGCACACCATTGCGAGATGCACTGGGCCGCGCAGGCGAATTCTTAAAGACCGAAACTGCCTGGGAAAAATTTCCCAACGCTACCGGTAACACAACTACAAATAAATATGCTTGCCGCCCCAGCTATCACGTACTCATGACGGACGGGCTGTGGAATAACGAAAATGGCGCACCGACAGACCCTCTGCGCCCCGACCACTCCGCATTTAAACTACCAGACAATATTGATTATGATGGCACAAGAAGACCTTATGCAGACAGCAACACAGAAACGTTAGCCGATCTGGCAATGCATTACTGGGCAACAGATCTGAAAAAGGATCTTGCCAACAAGATCAAACCGTTCTACGTAGACAATAAAGGAACAGAGTCAGAGAAATACTGGAACGCTCGCAACAACCCCGCAACCTGGCAACACATGGTCAACTTTACTGTAGGCTTAGGATTGACAGCCTCACTTGATAAAGAAAACTTGGGCTGGGATAACAGGCAAGGCACTTTTAACAGCCCAGGCTACTTAAATATACTGAGCGGAACAGCCTCATGGCCTAAAGCCAGCAGCAATAGCAATAATAATGTGTACGACCTCTGGCACACCGCAATCAACTCACGCGGTGAATTCTTCAGTGCTGACTCGCCTGACACCATCGTTCAGGCGTTCACAGATATCATGTCGCGTATTGCCGAGCGCAAATCGGTTGCTGCCAAGCCGGCCATCAACTCGGGACAGGTGGTCGAGGATGTCACCGACGGGACCAAAGTAACCACCGTTTCTTACCAGACCTCCTACTCCAGCGAAGACAACTGGGCGGGTGATTTAACGCGCTCCGACAAAGAGCGCAAGTTCAACGCAGCCACTGGCACTTATGTTGATAGCTTCAGCCAAAAGTGGAGCGCCAAGGACAAGATGCCGGCACCCGTCGCACGCAATATTCGCATCAAAGGCTCTGGCACTAGCGGCTTACAAGCTTTCACCTGGAGCAATGCTGGCGACGCAGCTACAGTGGGCACGCTGGCCAATCTGTTGAGTCGTGACCCGGAAAAGGGCAACGCTGCAGACAGCCTCGGCGAAGCACGCCTTAATTATCTGCGCGGCGAACGCACTGGAGAGGGAACCACCTTCCGTACACGTTCTTCCGTACTGGGTGATCTCTACTCCTCCAGCCCGGCAGTCGTTTCCCGTGCTCGCTACTTGACCAGCTTTGCCAACCGACTGGAAGGCAACACAGCGTACACAACCTTTGCCGCAAGCATGAATAACCGCAAAACCATGGTCTATGTCGGCGGCAACGACGGCATGTTGCACGGTTTTAATGCAGCCACTGGCGTAGAGGAATTTGCCTTTATCCCCAGCGCTGTTTTTGACAAGCTCAATAAATACACTGGCAAAAACTACAGCCACGAGTTCTATGTGGATGGCTCACCAGTGGTAGCTGATGTGTATGACGGCACTAGCTGGCGCACCATTCTGGTCGGCACGCTACGCGCAGGTGGCAAGAGCGTTTTTGCCCTCGACATCACCACCCCCGGCAGTGAAAAACTGCTGTGGGAGTTTGATGACAGCAAGCTGACCGGCACTGATGCTGTGAAAATGGGCTATAGCTTCTCCAAGCCGACGGTTGCCCGCCTGGCCACCGGTAACTGGGCCGTCGTGTTCGGCAACGGCTACGAAGCAGCCAGTCACACTAATGGTAAAGCCGCCTTGTTTGTCTTGAATGCAGTCACCGGTGCCATGCTGACGGCAAATGACAAAGGCCTAGAAGTTGCAGGTACTGCAGGAGTAGCCAACGGCCTGTCGACGCCCAAGCTGTCAGACTATAACGCGGACGGGATTGCCGAATTCGCCTATGCCGGCGACTTGCAGGGCAACCTGTGGCGCTTTGACCTTAACCCCAGCAAATTTGCTGTTGCTTATGGCGATAAGCCCCTGTTCAGTACAGTGAGTTCCGACCCAAGCAAAAAGCCCCAACCCATTACCGCTGCGCCGTCACTGGTCGCTCACCCAAGCGGCATTGGTCACTTGGTCATTTTTGGTACAGGTAAATATTTCGAAGACACCGATAAGGACGGTGACAAGTCGATGGCGCAAACGGTGTATGGCATCTGGGACGCCAAAACCAAACCCACGGACACAACCTCGGCGATCAGCATTACTCGTAGCAACTTGGTAACACAAAGCATACTCACGGAAGGCACTGCTGTAGACTCTCAAAACCAAAGTAGTGCAGCGCGGACCATCACCGATAACGAAATCACTTGGTTTAGCCGTGATGCCAACGGTGTAAGTACTATTAACAAATATGGCTGGACGCTGGATCTAAAAGTTGGTAGCACGCTGGATGGCGAAATGGTTATCGAAGACATGGCCAAACTGGGCAGTACCGTGTTCTTCCAGTCTCTTGTACCTAACAATGACCCCTGCGCCGATGGTGCCAGCAACTGGACCTATGCGATCAATCCGGTAACCGGAGGGAAAACTTCACATCACGCCTTTGATCTACGCTTCACTGCGGCAGACAAAACAAACGACGTCATTTCTGGGCGTAAGCAGGACGGTGAAGGCGGCATTACCATTTCGCAAAAGCCGGACGGTAGTTTTCTTCTGTGCACAGGCAAAGAGTGCCTTCCTGTCCCAACACCGCCAGACAGTCATGGACGCCAAACCTGGCGCTCCATTGAGGAGCAGTAAGTGAGCAGACATGCGAAGCAACAGGGCTTTACCCTGATTGAACTGATGATCACGGTTGCCATCATCGCCATCCTGGCGGCGGTGGCTTACCCGAGTTACAGCGAGTACGTGAAACGGGGCAACCGCAGTGAAGGGCAGGCCTTGCTCAACGACACGGCGGCCTTGCAGGAACGTTACTATGCACAAAACTTTGTTTATGTAACGGCCACCGCCGACATCGCCACCAAGCTCAAGGGCAAAACCAGCTCCCCCACTGGCAAGTACAACCTGACGCTGGGTGCAGGTGCTGCCACTGACGGAGGCTATTTGCTGACAGCTACCCAGCAATTCAGTGATACCGACTGTGGCAACCTGACGCTCAATGCCCTGGGTGTTCGTAACCGAACTGGCACCAAGAAAACCGCTGCCGAATGCTGGCGATAAGCTGCACCGCGTAATGCAAAAGGCCCAATCCTCGGATTGGGCCTTTTTGTATACATCAGGCTCGGCTACAGCTGCTTGACACGCAATTCCTTGGGCATCGAGAAGGTGACATGCTCCGGGCGTCCTTCGACCTCCAGTGCTTCGCCAAGCCCCCAGGACTGCAGGCGCTGGATAACGCCCTGCACCAGCACCTCGGGCGCCGAGGCACCGGCGGTAATGCCGATACGCTGCAGGCCGGCAAACCACTCCTCGCGCAGGTCATCAGCGCCGTCGATCAGATAAGCCGGAGTATCCAGGCGCTCTGCCAGCTCGCGCAGGCGATTGGAGTTGGAGCTATTCGGGCTGCCGACTACCAGCACCACATCGCATTCGGCAGCCAGCTGCTTCACGGCATCCTGGCGGTTCTGTGTGGCGTAGCAGATGTCATCCTTGCGCGGCCCGCCGATAGCCGGGAAGCGTGCACGCAGCGCATCGATGACCCGGCTGGTATCGTCCATGGACAAGGTGGTCTGGGTAACAAAGGCCAGGCGCTGCGGATCACGCACCTGCAAGCGCTGCACATCCAGCTCATCTTCCACCAGGTAGATGGCACCACCCTGGCTGCTGTCATACTGCCCCATGGTGCCTTCCACCTCGGGATGCCCGGCATGGCCGATGAGAATGCACTCACGGCCTTCGCGGCTGTAGCGCACCACCTCCATGTGCACCTTGGTCACCAGCGGGCAGGTGGCATCGAACACCTTCAGGCCACGTCGCTCGGCTTCCTGGCGTACCGCCTGGGAAACCCCATGGGCACTGAAGATGACAATCACCTGATCCGGCACCTGATCCAGCTCTTCCACGAACACTGCGCCACGTGCACGCAGGTCTTCGACCACGAACTTGTTATGCACCACTTCGTGACGCACATAAATGGGTGGCCCGAATACTTCCAGTGCGCGGTTGACGATCTCGATGGCGCGATCGACGCCGGCACAGAAGCCACGCGGGTTGGCGAGTTTGATCTGCATGCAGGTGATCTCGATAAGGGATAGGTGAGTCGAGCAAGGCGCGGCGCGACAGCACAGGCCGCGCGTCAGGCGTTCAGAGCCCTTTGACCTCGATGATCTCTACCTCGAAGGTCAGCGGCTTGCCGGCCAGCGGATGGTTGAAGTCAATACTGACCTGCTGCTCGTCGAACGCCTTGACCACCCCCGGCAGCTCGCCCTTGGCGGCATCCTGGAAGATGATCAGCAGACCTTCGCTCAGCGGCATGTCGGTGAACTGGCTGCGCGGCATGACCTGTACATTCTGTGGATTAGGCTGGCCAAAGCCCTGCTCCGGACTGATTGGCAGGCTGCGTTTGTCGCCGGCCTTGAGACCGAACAGTGCCTGCTCGAAGCCAGGCAACAGGTTGCCATCGCCCACGCAGAAAGTGGCCGGGGCCTTGCCCTCGGTGCTGTCTACCAGATCGCCGTTCTCCAGACGAATGGCGAAGTGCAGGGTAACCTGGGTCTGCGACCCGATACGTTGCTCAGTCATCTTTGGTGGCTCCGCTCGGCTGTGCCTTGAACATGTCCAGGGCCAGAAGAATGGCCCCCAGGGTAATGGCGCTGTCGGCCAGGTTGAACGCCGGGAAGTACCAGCGCTGTTGCCAGTGCACCAGGATGAAGTCGATCACATGGCCATAGACCACGCGATCGAACAGGTTACCCAGCGCCCCGCCCAGCACCAGCGCCAGGCCCAGGGCCAGCCAGTGTTCATGAGCCTGCAGACGCTTGAGCCAGACCACCAGCACAGCACTGACCACGAGGGCGATCAGCGCGAAAAACCAGCGTTGCCAGCCTCCCGCATCAGCCAGGAAGCTGAAAGCCGCGCCCGTGTTATAGGCCAGCGTCCAGCTGAAGTAATCCGGGATGACCACGATCTGCTGGTACAGCTGCAGGCTGTTTTCAAAGTACAACTTGCTCCACTGGTCGAGCAGAAAAATCAGCACACTCAATGCCAACCAGGGCAGCTTGCCAAAACGGCTCATGCGCCAACTCCCCCGTCAGGCGTGCCGGCGAACTTCGCCGGCACCGTCGATGTTGTCGACACAGCGTCCACACAACTCGGGATGCTCCGCATGGCTGCCCACATCGGCACGCAGGTGCCAGCAGCGTGCACACTTGGCGTGTTGCGACTTGACGATCTTCAGGCGCAAACCTTCAACCTCGCTAACTACCGCATCGGCAGGTGCCTGCTCCAGCGGCGCCACACAGGCTGCCGAAGTGATCAGCGCAAAACGCAGCTCATCGCCCAGCTTGGCCAACTCGCCCGCCAGTGCGGCATCGGCATACAGGGTCACCTCGGCCTGCAGGCTTCCCCCCAGGGTCTTGTTCGCCCGCAGGTTTTCCAGCTCCTTGTTGACCGCACCCTTCACAGCCATCAGCCGCTCCCAGTAGGCCTGATCCAGAGCAATGCCCTGCGGCAGGCGTACCAGCCCCTGGTACCAGGTGTTAAGCATTACCGACTCGTTGCGCTCACCCGGCAGGAACTGCCAGATCTCGTCGGCGGTAAAGGCCAGCACCGGAGCGATCCAGCGCACCAGCGCTTCGGCAATGTGATACAGCGCGCTCTGGCAGGAGCGACGCGCCACACTGTCGGCCGGCGTGGTGTACTGGCGGTCCTTGATGATATCCAGGTAGAAGCCGCCCAGCTCCTGCACGCAGAAGTTGTGTACCTTGTGGTAGACGTTCCAGAAGCGGTACTGCTCGTACGCCTCGATGATCTCGTCCTGCAGGCGCGCCGCGGCGTCCAGCGCCCAGCGATCAAGGTCAAGCATCTGTTCGGCCGGCAGCAGGTCGCGCGCCGGGTCGAAGCCATTGAGGTTGGAGAGCAAAAAGCGCGTGGTATTGCGGATGCGCCGGTAGGCATCGGCACTGCGGGTGAGGATGGTCTTGGACACCGCCATCTCCCCGGAATAGTCGCTCGAAGCCACCCACAGGCGCAGGATGTCGGCGCCCAGGCTGTCATTGACCTCCTGCGGGGCGATCACGTTGCCCAGCGACTTGGACATCTTGCGGCCGTTCTCGTCGACCACAAAACCGTGAGTCAGCAGGCCACGATAGGGTGCGTGGCCGTCGATGGCGCAGCCGGTCAGCAGCGAGGAGTGGAACCAGCCGCGGTGCTGGTCGGAGCCTTCCAGGTAAAGATCGGCACGCGGCCCCTGGTCGTGGCCCATAGGGTGCGAACCGCGCATCACGTGCCAGTGGGTGGTGCCGGAGTCGAACCAGACGTCCAGGGTGTCGCTGATCTTCTCGTACTGCGCCGCTTCCTCGCCGAGCAGTTCGGCCGCATCCAGCTTCGACCAGGCTTCGATACCACCCTGCTCGACGCGCTGTGCCACCGCCTCCATCAACTCGACGGTACGCGGATGCAGCTCGGCGCTTTCCTTGTGCAGGAAGAACGGGATAGGCACGCCCCAGGTGCGCTGACGCGAGATGCACCAGTCCGGGCGTCCGGCGATCATGCCGTGCAGACGCGCCTGACCCCAGGCCGGGACGAACGCGGTGTCTTCCACCGCCTTGAGCGCACGGGCACGCAGGGTGCTGCCGTCGTGGGCAACCTTGTCCATGCCGACGAACCACTGCGCAGTGGCGCGGTAGATCAGCGGCGTCTTGTGCCGCCAGCAGTGCATGTAGCTGTGCTGGATCGGTTCATGCCTGAGCAGGGCGCCGACTTCGCGCAGTTTCTCGACGATCGCCGGGTTGGCCTTCCAGATGAACTGGCCGCCGAAGAACGGCAGGTCGGCCACATATACGCCATTGCTCTGCACCGGGCTGAGGATGTCGTCATTCTGCATGCCGTAGTGCTTGCAGGAACGGAAGTCGTCCTCGCCATAGGCCGGCGCCGAGTGAACGATGCCGGTGCCCGAGCCGGTCTCGACGTAGTCGGCCAGGTATACCGGCGAGAAGCGCTCGTAGAACGGATGACGGAAGCGGATCAGCTCCAGCGCACGGCCTTCGCAACGCGCGATGATTTCGCCGGACAGGCCGTAGCGTGCCAGGCAGGACTCGACCAGCTCCTCGGCCAGCACCAGCAGCCGCTCGCCGGTATCCACCAGCGCGTAGATGAATTCGGGATGGACATTGAGCGCCTGGTTGGCCGGGATGGTCCAGGGCGTGGTGGTCCAGATGACGATGCTGGCCGGTTTGACCAAGCTGGACAGACCGAAGGCCGCGGCCAGCTTGTCGGCATCCTCGACGACGAAGGCGACGTCGATGGCATCGGACTTCTTGTCCTGGTATTCGACCTCGGCTTCAGCCAGCGCCGAGCCGCAGTCGAAGCACCAGTTCACCGGTTTCAGCCCCTTGAAGACGAAGCCAGCCTCGACCATCTTGGCCAGCGCGCGGATCTCGCCGGCCTCGTTGGCGTACTCCATGGTCTTGTAGGGGTTGTCCCACTCGCCCAGCACGCCGAGACGGATAAAGTCGGCCATCTGCCCCTTGACCTGCTCGCCGGCGTACTCGCGGCAACGTTCGCGGGTCTTGTCGGCCGGCTGGTTCTTACCGTGGCTGACCTCGACCTTGTGCTCGATCGGCAGACCGTGACAGTCCCAGCCCGGCACGTAGGGGGCATCGAAACCGGACAGGGTCTTGGAACGGATGATCATGTCCTTGATCACCTTGTTCACCGCGTGGCCGATATGAATGCTGCCGTTGGCGTAGGGCGGGCCGTCATGCAGGATGAACTTCGGGCGCCCCTCGCCGATCTGCCGCAGCTTGCGGTACAGGCCAATGCTGTCCCAGCGCGCCAGCATCTCCGGCTCGCGTTGTGGCAGGCCGGCCTTCATCGGGAATGCCGTTTCCGGCAGGTTGAGGGTCGCTTTGTAGTCGGTCATCGTCAGTCAGGCTCGTTATTGAAGCGGTTGACCGAGCCAGTAGGCCCGGGCGGCAGCGATATCCGCATCGATCGCCGTTTTCAGTGCCTCCAGCGAGGCAAAGCGCTGCTCATCGCGCAGCTTGCGGTGGAAGATCACTTCCAGGCGGCGACCATACAGGTCGCCATTGAAATCCAGCAGGTGCACTTCCAGATGGGCAAAGCCATCGCTTTGCACTGAAGGCCGCACACCAATATTGGCCACTCCAGGCAACAGGCGCCCATCCAGGCGCACGCTGACCAGGTATACCCCGCTCAGCGGTACACGCTTGCGCTTGAGCTGCACATTGGCGGTGGGCGCATTGAGTTGGCGGCCCAGTTTCTGGCCATGCAACACCCGCCCGGCAATCGCATAGGGACGCCCAAGCAGACGCTCTGCCAAAGCAAAGTCCGCTACGGCCAGCGCCTCGCGCACGCCGGTACTACTCACTCGCAGTCCCTGCTGAGCTACCGTGGCGGCGGCTTCGACGGTAAAGCCGTGCTGCTGCCCGGCCTGCTCCAGGAAGGCGAAATCCCCGGCGCGATCGCAACCGAAGCGGAAATCGTCACCAATTTCCAGGTGACGCACCCCCAGCCCATCGAGCAGTACCTGCTGAACGAACTGCGCGGCACTCAGTTCGCGCAGGCGGCGGTTGAAAGCCAGGCACAGCACCCGTTCCACACCCTGCGCAGCCAGCAGCTGCAGCTTGTCACGCAGACGCGACAAGCGCACCGGCGCGCTGTCCGGCGCGAAGAACTCACGCGGCTGCGGCTCGAAGATCACCACGCAGGCCGGTACGCCAAGGGCCGCAGCACGCTCGCGCAAGCGCGCCAGAATCGCCTGATGACCGCAATGCACCCCATCGAAGTTACCGATGGTGGCAACGCAGCCGCGATGTTCCGCGCGCAGATTGTGGAGACCCCGAACCAGTTGCATAGCCCGCTACTTGTCGAAAAAGTGGTCGATTATAGACACTCCAGCCCCCCGCGGTAAGCCCGCGCAAGGCTGCTCAATGACGCAAATGGCGTGGGCGCAGCCCGGCCAGGCCGAGCCCCAGCAAATAGGCCAGCAAGCCAGCCACCACCAGCAGGCTCAACTCGCCGATGCGCCGCCATTCGCCCCAG
Organism: Pseudomonas fluvialis; assembly: GCF_002835605.1. Classification (NCBI taxonomy): domain Bacteria; kingdom Pseudomonadati; phylum Pseudomonadota; class Gammaproteobacteria; order Pseudomonadales; family Pseudomonadaceae; genus Pseudomonas; species Pseudomonas fluvialis. The sequence goes on from NZ_PIYS01000005.1 coordinate 258,690, forward strand.
ACGAACCATTGCCCGGCATCGCCCGCGAGCAGCCAGAGCACCAGACACATCAGTGCACAGGCCGCCAGCAGGCGCATGGCAAACGCCAGCCAGCCGGCCTGCGGGCGATAGATGCCGGCCTTGTACAGCCCCCAGAACAACAGGCTGGTGTTGAGCATGGCGGACAACGAGGTCGCCAGGGCCAGGCCAACATGCTGCAATGGCCAGATCAGCAGCAGATTGAACAGCATATTGGCGATCATGCTGATCACCGCGATGCGCACCGGGGTCTTCATGTCCTGGCGGGCAAAGTAGCCCGGCGCCAAGACCTTGATCAGCATGAAGGTGAGCACCCCCAGTGAGTAAGCCTGCAAGGCCGCCGCCGACTGCACCACGGCCTCGCTGGTCATCGCGCCACGCAGGAACAGCGTGGCGATCAGCGGCTCGGCCAGCAGCGCCAGGGCCAGGGCGGCCGGCACACCCACCAGCAACACCATACGCAGTGCCCAGTCGAGGGTGGCGGAAAAAGCCTTGGGGTCCTGCGCCGCATGCTGGCGCGACAGGCTGGGCAGGATCACCGTACCGATGGCAATCCCGAAGGCCCCCAGCGGCAGCTCGGTCAGGCGATCCGCGTAATACAGCCAGGACACGCTGCCGGTGGCCAGGAACGAAGCCAGCACCGTATCCAGCAGCAGATTGATCTGACTGACCGAGACGCCGAACAGCGCCGGCAGCATCAGCAGCATGATCCGCTTGACGCCCGGGTCACCCGGCACCAGCCGCGGCACGGGCAGCAGCTGCATGCGTGCGAGAAAAGGCAACTGGAACAGCAACTGCGCCACCCCCGCGATGAACACCCCCCATGCCAGAGCCATCACCGGCTCAGCGAAGAATGGCGTAAGGAACAGCGTGGCGCCGATCAGGCTGAGATTGAGCAGCACCGGGGTAAAGGAAGGCACAGCAAAGCGACCGAAGCTGTTGAGAATGCTGCCACAGAAGGCCGTGAGCGAAATCAGCAGCAGGTAGGGAAAGGTGATGGCCAGCAGCTCGCCTGCCAACTGCAGCTTGCTCGGCTCGCCACGAAAACCCGGTGCGAACAGCATGATCAGGTAGGGCGAGGCCACCACGCACAACGCGGTCAGGGCCGTCAGCACCAGGCCAAGCATACCGGCGGTGCGGTCGATCAGCTGCTTGACCTGCGCCGGGCTGTACTTTTCGCGATATTCCGACAAGACCGGCACGAAAGCCTGGGCAAAAGCGCCCTCGGCGAACAGACGGCGCAGGAAATTGGGAATCTTGAACGCTACGAAGAAGGCATCGGCCGCGGCACCGGAACCGAAGTAGGCAGCCACCACGACATCGCGTACCATGCCCAGCACCCGCGACAGCAGGGTCATCAGGCTGACTACCGCACTGGAACGCAACAAACCGCCTGAACCGGATTTCTCGGACATCGACCACCTCGCCTGCAAGGTCGCCGAGTGTACCGACAGCCGGGCAGCACAGCCAGCCCGCCACCCCGCTAGCGGGGTTGACAAGCCGGGTTAAGATCCGCATGATTCGCGGCCTTATTTGTTTGTAACCCCCCTGTTTTTTTTCGAGGAGCTTGACGGTGGCCAACTCACCTTCTGCCAAAAAACGCGCCAAACAGGCTGAGAAGCGTCGTAGCCATAACGCCAGCCTGCGCTCCATGGTCCGTACCTACATCAAGAACGTGGTCAAGGCCCTGGATGCCAAAGACCTCGCCAAGGCTCAGACTGCCTACACTGCAGCTGTTCCGGTGATCGACCGCATGGCCGACAAAGGTATCATCCACAAGAACAAGGCCGCTCGTCACAAGAGCCGCCTGAACGCGCACATCAAGGCTCTCAGCCAAGCTGCTGCCTAAGCGTTCGTTCTTGTCATAAAAAAACCGGCCCAGCGCCGGTTTTTTTATGCCTGCCGACTCAACGCCCCGCTGGCCAGGGCATCAGCGGAATGGCGGTAATGCTGTTTTGCGGGCTGCCCTCGATGACCCGGTCGCTGTAGGCCAGGTACACCAGCGTGTTGCGCTTGCGGTCATGGAAGCGCACGACCTGCAGGGTCTTGAAGACCAGCGAGGTGCGTTCCTTGAAGACTTCCTCACCCTCCTCCAGCGGCGCCAGGAACTCGATAGGCCCCACCTGACGACAGGCCAGCGAAGCCTCCGAACGATCCTCGGCCAGCCCCAGGCCGCCCTTGACGCCGCCGGTCTTGGCCCGCGACAGGTAGCAGGTCACCCCGGCCACCTTGGGGTCGTCGAACGCCTCTACCACCACCTTGTCGTTCGGCCCCAACCATTTGAAGACCGTCGACACCTCGCCAATCGACTCGGCCTGCACGCTGCCACACAGACCGAACAGCAAGCCACCCAGCAGAATGCTACGCCGCATGACGACTCCTCAGACCAGGATAAGGTTATCGCGGTGCAACAGCTCCGGTTCATCGACATAGCCCAGCAGGCGCTCGATGGCATCCGAAGGCTGCCCCATGATCTTCTGTGCCTCCAGGGCACTGTAATTAACCAGCCCGCGCGCCACCTCACGACCATCCGGCGCCAGGCACACCACCATCTCGCCACGCCGGAAACTGCCCTGCACGCCGCGCACGCCCACCGGCAGCAAGCTCTTGCGGCCCTCGCACAGCGCCTTGACCGCTCCCTCATCGAGCTGCAGCGCACCACGCGTCTGCAGATGGCCGGCCAGCCACTGCTTGCGTGCCGCCAGCAAGCCACGCTCGGGGGCCAATAACGTGCCCAGGCGCTCGCCCGCCTTGAGGCGATCCAGCACCCGCTCGATACGCCCACCGACAATCACCGTATAGGCCCCCGAACGGGCCGCCAGACGCGCCGCACGCAACTTGGTCTGCATGCCGCCACGCCCCAGCGCACCACCGGTGCCACCAGCCACCGCATCCAGCGAAGGATCGTCGGCACGCGCCTCGAAAATCAGCTGTGCATCGGGGTTATGCCGCGGATCGGCATCGAACATGCCATCGCGGTCGGTGAGGATCACCAGCAGGTCAGCCTCCACCAAGTTGGCTACCAAGGCCGCCAGGGTATCGTTGTCACCGAAGCGAATCTCGTCGGTGACCACCGTGTCGTTTTCATTGATCACCGGCACCACGCCCAGCTCAACCAGGGTGCGCAGGGTGCTGCGCGCATTCAGGTAGCGCTTGCGATCGGAGAGGTCATCATGGGTCAGCAGTACTTGCGCGGTCTGCCGGCCGCGCTCGGCAAAGCTCGACTCCCAGGCCTGCACCAAGCCCATCTGGCCGACCGCTGCCGCCGCCTGCAGCTCATGGATGGCACTGGGCCGCGCCGCCCAGCCCAGGCGACTCATGCCTGCCGCCACCGCACCGGAAGACACCAGCACCAGCTCTACGCCAGCTTCGCGCAGCGCCACCATCTGCTCCACCCATACCGCCATGGCGGCACGATCCAGCCCTTTGCCATCGGCAGTCAGCAAGGCACTGCCGATCTTCACCACCCAGCGCTGCGCGCCAGTCACCTTGTCTCGCATCTCATCCAACCCCAGCCAGATAGCACAACGCCGCTGGAGACAGCGGCGCCGAACAAAACATCGCAATCAGTCGCGAACGTAGATGATCTCGGGACCATCTTCTTCATCCAGGAAGTCGTCGCCCCAATCCTCATCACTCAGATCATCGACACTACGCACCCCGGCACGGCGCAACGCACGACGGTCATCCAGAGCCTGCAGACGGGCACGCGCCTCGCCCTCGATACGCTCGTCAAGCTCAGCCAACGCCTCGGCATAGGCCGGATCCTCGGCGATACGCAGGTCACGCTCATCCAGGTAACGCATGATCGCCTGGCTCAGCGCCTCGGTACCTTCGCGCTCCAGTGCAGAAATCACGAACACCGGCCCTTGCCAGTCAAGATGCTCGACCACGGCGCGCAGGCGCTCGTCACGCTCCTCGTCCAGCAACTGATCGGCTTTGTTCAGCACCAACCAGCGATCCCGCTCGGCCAGCGCCGGACTGAAGCGCGCCAGCTCCTCGATGATGGTCGCTGCCGCTTCGGCCGGATCGGACTCGTCCAGCGGCGCCATATCCACCAGATGCAGGAGCAGACGGGTGCGCGCCAGGTGCTTGAGGAAGCGAATCCCCAGGCCAGCGCCCTCGGAAGCGCCCTCGATCAGGCCGGGGATATCGGCAACCACGAAGCTCTTGTAGCGACCGACACTGACCACCCCCAGGTTGGGCACCAGGGTGGTAAAGGGATAATCCGCCACTTTGGGCTTGGCCGCCGAGACGGCACGGATGAAGGTGCTCTTGCCCGCATTGGGCAGACCAAGCAGCCCCACATCGGCCAGCACTTTGAGCTCCAGCTTGAGATCGCGCGCCTCACCCGGCTTGCCCGGCGAGGTCTGACGCGGCGCACGGTTGGTGCTCGACTTGAAACGGCTATTGCCCAGCCCGTGCCAGCCGCCCTGAGCCACCAGCAGGCGCTGCCCCGGCTTGACCAGGTCGCCAATGATTTCCTGGGTGGTGGCATCGATCACCGTGGTTCCCACCGGCACCGGCAGTTCCAGATCATCACCCTTGCGCCCGGTACAGTCACAGCTACCACCATTCTGCCCACGCTGGGCATCGAAACGGCGGGTATAGCGATAGTCCACCAGGGTATTGAGGTTCTCGTCAGCCACCAGGAAGACCGAGCCGCCATCGCCGCCATCGCCGCCGTTGGGGCCGCCCTTCTCGATAAATTTCTCGCGACGGAAGCTCATGCAGCCATTGCCGCCGTCGCCCGCTTTCACGTGTATGGATACTTCATCGACGAATTTCATCTAGGCGCCTCCCGCCAGGCAGCGGGTCAGAAACAACAAAAGAATACAGTGCGGCCCACAGCAGGCCTACAAACAAAAAAGCCCCGTCGCAAGACAGGGCTTTTCCAGCAAGCGCGGACTTAGGCAGTCACAACACTTACATAGCGACGGCCAAAAGCGCCCTTCACTTCAAACTTGATCACGCCTTCGACCTTGGCGAACAGGGTGTGATCCTTGCCCATGCCCACACCTACACCGGGGTGGAACTGGGTGCCGCGCTGACGCACGATGATGTTGCCGGCCTTGATGGCCTGACCGCCGTACATCTTCACGCCAAGGCGTTTACTTTCTGAGTCGCGGCCGTTACGAGTACTACCGCCAGCTTTTTTGTGTGCCATGTGTCAAATCCTCCAAAAAGGAATATTAGGCCTGGATGCCGGTGATTTTGATTTCAGTGAACCACTGGCGGTGGCCCTGACGCTTCATGTGATGCTTACGGCGACGGAACTTGATGATGCGGATCTTGTCGTGACGACCCTGGCTGACCACTTCGGCAGTCACCTTGGCACCATCTACGACCGGCGCACCGATCTTGACGTCGTCGCCATTGGCGACCAGCAGAACGCGATCGAAAGTCAGGGATTCGCCAGTAGCGACTTCCAGCTTCTCGACCTTCAGGAATTCACCTTCGGCGACTTTGTATTGCTTGCCACCGGTAACAATTACTGCGTACATGGATCTTCTCCGTTAAACCTGCTCACCCGACGCTTTATGAAAATAGCTATTGGCCGGCATGGCTGCACAAGGCCGGACTGACACCTGTGCAATTGCGTAAGGCAGGGAAATGCCCAAGAAAGTTAGGGGCCGCGATTGTACGCAAGCGCCGCGCGCACTGCAAGCCATCCACAGCGCGCAGCCCGGCTCCCGCCGGGGGCTTTCCTTGACACCCCCCCACCTGCCGCCTAGCATGCCGCGCACGTCGCCAGGAGTATCGTCCACCATGCAGTCGCCCGCCTTTTACCGTGTAGTCGCCGAGGATTTCCAGGCGGTTGACGAGATCATCCGGCAGCAGGTGGTGTCGCGTGTACCGCTGGTACAGAAAATCGGTGACTACATCATCTCCGCTGGCGGCAAGCGCCTGCGCCCCTTGCTGGTACTGCTCAGCGGCCGTGCGCTCGGCTATCAGGCCGACGACCTGCGCCTGCTGGCCGCAACCATCGAGTTCCTGCATACCGCAACCCTGCTGCACGACGACGTAGTCGACATGTCGGGCATGCGCCGCGGGCGCGCCACTGCCAACGCCCAGTGGGGCAACGCGCCCAGCGTACTGGTCGGCGACTTCCTCTATTCACGCTCCTTTGAAATGATGGTCGAGCTCGGTTCCATGTCGGTCATGCAGATTCTCTCGCATGCCACACGGGTCATCGCCGAAGGCGAAGTCCTGCAGCTCTCCAAGGTGCGCGACGCCAGCACCACCGAAGAAACCTATATGGAGGTTATCCGCGGCAAGACGGCCATGCTCTTCGAAGCCTCGACGCACAGCGCTGCCGCCCTGGCGCAGACCGGCGACAGTCAACGCCAGGCCCTGCAACGCTTCGGCGACCACCTGGGCATCGCCTTCCAACTGGTTGACGACCTGCTGGACTACCGCGGCGACGCCAGCGAACTGGGCAAGAACGTCGGCGATGACCTGGCCGAAGGCAAGCCCACCCTGCCGCTGATCGTCACCATGCGCGACGGCAACGCCGAGCAGGCCGCGCAGGTGCGCCAAGCCATCCAGCAGGGCGGCAGCCAGGATATCGAAGGTATTCGCGCCGCTGTCGAAGCCGCCGGCGCACTCGACTACACCGCCCGCCTGGCCCAGCAACACGCCGAACTGGCCATCGCCTGCCTGCAGGAACTGCCGGACAACGCACACCGCCAGGCGCTCATCGAACTGACCCGTTTCGCGGTAGCACGCAGCCACTAAGCGACACGCAGACAGCCCTTAAAAAACCGGCCCGCAGGCCGGTTTTTTTCAGGTGCCGATAGCTCAGGCGAAGATAATCTCCTCGCCGGACACCTCGGCGCGCACCACCGCCCCCGGGGCAAACTGCCCGGACAGGATCTGCTGGGCCAGCGGGTTCTCGATCCAGCGCTGGATCGCCCGCTTGAGCGGACGCGCGCCATACACCGGGTCGTAGCCGACCGCCACCAGCTTGTCCAACGCCTGCGGCGTCAGCTCCAGGCTCAGCTCGCGCTCGGCCAGACGGCGACGCAGGCGCTGCAGTTGGATTTCGGCGATACCGGCGATCTGCTCGCGGCCCAGCGGCTCGAACACCACCACTTCGTCGATACGGTTGATGAACTCGGGGCGGAAATGGCCGCTCACCGCATCCATCACCGCCGCCCGCTGCGCCTCGCGGTCACCGACCAGTTCCTGGATCTGCGCCGAGCCGAGGTTGGAGGTCATCACGATCACCGTGTTCTTGAAGTCCACGGTACGCCCGTGGCTGTCGGTCAACCGGCCATCCTCCAGCACCTGCAGCAGCACGTTGAACACATCCGGGTGAGCTTTCTCCACCTCATCCATCAGCACCACCGAATACGGCTTGCGGCGCACCGCCTCGGTCAGATAGCCGCCCTCCTCGTAGCCCACGTAGCCGGGCGGCGCACCGATCAGCCGCGCCACGCTGTGCTTCTCCATGAACTCGGACATGTCGATGCGCACCAGCGCTTCCTCGGTATCGAAGAGAAACTCGGCCAGCGCCTTGCACAACTCGGTCTTACCCACCCCGGTCGGGCCAAGGAACAGGAAGGAACCGCTCGGCCGGTTCGGATCCGCCAATCCGGCGCGCGAACGGCGCACCGCATTGGAGACCGCTACCACGGCTTCCTCCTGACCAATCACCCGCTGGTGCAACAGGCCTTCCATCTTCAGCAGCTTCTCGCGCTCGCCCTCGAGCATCTTGCTGACCGGGATACCGGTCCACTTGGAAACCACTTCGGCAATTTCTTCATCGGTCACCTTGCTGCGCAGCAACTGGTTCTCCGGCTTGCCGTGCTGATCGACCATCTGCAGACTGCGTTCCAGATCCGGAATGATGCCGTACTGCAGCTCGGCCATGCGATTGAGGTCACCCTTGCGGCGTGCCGCTTCAAGATCCGCCTTGGCCTGTTCGATCTTCTGCTGGATCTGCGCCGAGCCCTGCACTTCAGCCTTCTCCGACTTCCAGATTTCCTCCAGGTCGGCATATTCCTGCTCCAGGCGGGCAATATCCTCCTTGAGCTTCTCCAGACGCTTGAGCGCAGCCTCGTCGTCTTCCTTCTTCAGCGCCTCACGCTCCACCTTCAGCTGGATCAGCCGGCGTTCCAGACGATCCAGCTCCTCGGGCTTGGAGTCGATCTCCATGCGGATACGGCTGGCCGCCTCATCGATCAGGTCGATGGCCTTGTCCGGCAGCTGGCGGTCGGTGATGTAACGATGGCTGAGCTTGGCGGCGGCGATGATCGCCCCGTCGGTGATGGTCACCTTGTGGTGCACCTCGTAGCGCTCCTTAAGGCCACGCAGGATAGCGATGGTGTCTTCCTCGCTCGGCTCATCGACCAGTACCTTCTGGAAACGCCGCTCCAGCGCGGCATCCTTCTCGATGTACTGGCGGTATTCGTCCAGCGTGGTGGCACCCACGCAGTGCAGTTCGCCACGCGCCAGCGCCGGCTTGAGCATGTTGCCAGCATCCATGGCGCCCTCGGCCTTGCCGGCACCGACCATGGTGTGCAGCTCGTCGATGAACAGGATCACCCGCCCTTCCTGCTTGCCCAGCTCATTGAGCACGGCCTTGAGGCGCTCCTCGAACTCGCCGCGGAACTTGGCGCCGGCAATCAGCGCGCCCATATCCAGCGAGAGCAGGCGCTTGTCCTTCAGACCATCCGGCACCTCGCCATTGACGATGCGCTGGGCCAGCCCTTCGACGATGGCGGTCTTGCCCACGCCTGGTTCACCAATCAGCACCGGGTTGTTCTTGGTACGGCGCTGCAACACCTGGATGGTGCGGCGGATTTCATCATCACGGCCGATCACCGGATCCAGCTTGCCGTCTTCGGCGCGCTTGGTCAGGTCGACCGTGTACTTGTCCAGCGCCTGGCGCGACTCCTCGGCATTCGGGTCGTTTACCGCCTCGCCGCCGCGCAGGTTGGCGATGGCATTTTCCAGGGCCTTCTTGGTCACGCCCTGGCCCAGCAGCAGCTTGCCAAGACGGGTGTTTTCATCCATGCCGGCGAGCAACACCAGCTCGCTGGAAATGAACTGGTCGCCTTTCTGCTGGGCCAGGCGATCGGCCTGATTGAGCAAGCGCGCCAGATCCTGGGACAGGTTGACGTCACCTGTCGGGTTCTGGATCTTCGGCAGCTGATCCAGCTCCTTGGCCAGCGCCTGGCGCAGGCCGTTAATGTCGAAGCCAACCTGCAGGAGCAGCGGCCTGATCGAGCCGCCCTGCTGCTCCAGCAGGGCCTGCAGCAGGTGCAGAGGCTCGATGGCCGGATGATCCATCCCCACCGCCAGGGACTGGGCGTCGGACAGGGCCAATTGCAGCTTGCTGGTCAAACGATCGATACGCATAGGGCTTTCCTTCCTCGTGTTGGGCAGGCGGAGCCAGACAAACGCCCCCTGGGAAAAACCTGCCGAGATGCACTCAACATAGGGGCGTTTAACAGGGTTTCAAGCGGGGCCGGGGTCAATACCCCGTTCGGCGGACGCCGCACGCGAGACGTAGCGGCCGCGAATCAGTCCTGCAGCCAGACCAGCGAAGCAAAACGCCCGGTCGGCGTGCCACGGCGATAGGAGTAAAAGCGCGGATCACGGAAGGTATCGAAGCCACCGCCATAGATGGCCGTCACTCCGTAGCCGGCAAGGCGTTGACGCGCCAGCAGGTACAGATCGGCCAGCCATTTGCCAGGCTGCACGGCACGCTGGAAGGCCTGCGCCGCCTGCGCCTGGCGGGCCACAAAGGCTTCGCGCACCTCATCACCCACCTCGAAGGACGCCGGCCCAATCGCCGGACCAAGCCACACCAGCACGTCCTCGGGCGCCGCCGGCAAGGCCTGTAGCGTCGCTTCCAGCACGCCATCCAGCAGACCGCGCCACCCGGCATGCGCTGCCGCGACGCAACGGCCGGTGCGATCACAGAACAGCGCCGGCAGGCAGTCAGCCGTCATGACACAGGCAGCCAGCCCCGGCTGATCGGTCCAGTTGGCATCAGCCACCAGCACCCGCTGCGGATCGACCGCCATCACCTGCGTACCATGCACCTGTTCCAGCCAGCCCGGCTGGCAACCCAGGCGCTGGCACAGCAAGGCACGGTTGTGCGCCACCCGCCGGGGATCATCGCCGACATGCAGGGCCAGGTTGAAGGCGTCATAGGGCGGCAGGCTCACCCCGGGCTGACGGGTCGTCACACAGCTGCGCACCCGGGCCGGCGCCGGCCAGTCCGGGCACAGCCAGTCAGCCGACAAAGGACTCACGATCCTGTCGCAGCAGGCTGAGCATCCACACGAAGTCATCCGGCAGCGCTGACTGCCACTTCATGCGCAGCCCGGTGGCCGGGTGCTGCAGTTCGAGGAAGCGCGCATGCAGCGCCTGACGAGGGAAGCTCTTGAGTTCCTGCACCAGGGTCGGGCTAGCGCCCGGAGGAATGCGAAAACGCCCGGCATATACCGGATCGCCCACCAGCGGATAACCGATGTGACTCATGTGCACACGAATCTGGTGGGTACGCCCAGTCTCCAGCTTGACGCGCACATGGGTATGCGAGCGGAAGCGCTCCAGCACCCGGTAGTGGGTCACCGCGGGCTTGCCTCCGGCGGTCACCGCCATGCGCTGACGCTGCGCCGAACTGCGCCCGATCGGCGCATCCACCGTGCCGCCGGAGGTCAGTTGGCCTATCACGATGGCCTCGTAGATGCGCCCGACACTGCGTGCCTGCAATTGCGCCACCAGCTGGGTATGCGCCTCGATGGTCTTGGCCACCACCATCAGCCCGGTGGTGTCCTTGTCCAGGCGATGCACGATACCGGCGCGCGGCACATTGACGATATCCGGCACATGGTGCAGCAGGGCATTGAGCAGCGTACCGTCGGCATGCCCGGCAGCCGGATGCACCACCAGCCCGGCAGGCTTGTCGATGACCAGCAGGTGCTCGTCTTCGTAGACGATATTCAGTGCAATGTCCTGGGCCAGCCATTCGCCCTGGGCTTCCTGCTCGGCCTGCAACGCCAGCAGCGCACCGGCATGTACCGGGTCGCGCGGACGCAACACGGCGCCATCCACGGTCAGACGCCCCTCCTTGATCCAGGCGCTCAGGCGCGAACGCGAGTGCTCCGGGAACAGCTGCGCGGCGACCTGGTCAAGGCGCTGGCTGCCCAGTTCGTAAGGCACTTCGGCCTGCAAATGAATAGTCTGGATCGGCGAGTTGGGCATGGGCTACTGCGGCGGGGTGCGGCCTTTGGTTTCGGCGGCACGCTTGTGGTTAAATACGGCGTCTTTGCCCCGACCGAAGCGGGGCGCTCATCATAACAGGACGGCTACGCACACGACAGCCGGCCGTCACAGGGACGCAAGCCGCCATGCACGTGAAACACCTGCTGCTGATCGCCATTCTCGGCCTCACCGCCGCCTGTTCGTCCAAGGAAGTGGTGGACGAGAACCTCAGTGAAGCCCAGCTGTACCAGCAGGCCCAGGACAATCTCGACTCGCGCAGCTACAGCAGCGCCATCGCCCGCCTCAAGGCCCTGGAATCACGCTATCCGTTCGGCCGTTACGCCGAGCAGGCCCAGCTGGAACTGATCTACGCCTACTACAAGAATGCTGAACCGGAGGCTGCACGCGCCGCCGCCGAGCGTTTCATTCGCCTGCATCCGCAGCATGCCAACGTCGACTACGCCTACTACCTGAAAGGTCTGGCATCGTTCGACCAGGACCGCGGCCTGCTGGCGCGCTTCCTGCCGCTGGACATGACCAAGCGCGATCCCGGTGCGGCACGCGACTCCTACAACGAGTTTGCCCAGCTCACCAGCCGCTACCCGAATAGCCGTTACGCCCCGGATGCCAAGCAGCGCATGATCTACCTGCGCAACCTGCTGGCTGCCTACGAAGTGCATGTCGGCCACTACTACCTCAAGCGTCAGGCCTATGTCGCCGCCGCCAACCGCGGCCGCTACGTGGTGGAGAACTTCCAGGAAACCCCGGCCGTCGGCGATGGCCTGGCCATCATGGTCGAAGCCTACCAGCGCCTGACCCTGGATGATCTGGCCGCCAGCAGCCTGGAAACCCTGCAGCTCAACTACCCAGAGCATCCGTCGCTGGCCAGCGGCAGCTTCCAGCCGCGCGTCAGCGAAGCCGACGAGCGCAACTGGTTGTCGCGCACCGCACTGGGCTTCCTGGAAAGCAGCGACCCGCTGCCACCGGGCCAGACCCGTGCCAGCCAGGACGTCATCAAGCAATACGAAGACGCCGCCGAGGCCATCCCCAGCGAACTGCTCGAAGGCGTTCAACAGGAGCAGCCGGCCAAGCGCAGCTGGTTCAGCCGCCTGACCTTTGGCTTGCTCGACTAAGTCAACGCGCCACAAAAAAGCCTCTGCCAGGGCAACCTGACAGAGGCTTTTTAATACCTGCTTTCAGAGCCCGCGCAGGGCGTCCAGCAGCGCGCTGTTCTGCGCCTCGTCACCGATGCTGATGCGCAGGAACTGCTCGATGCGCGGCTGTTTGAAGTGACGCACGATCACCCCCTGCTCGCGCAGGCCGGCGGCCAGCTGGGCGGCTTCCTTGTGCGGATGGCGGGCAAACACGAAGTTGGCTGCGGACGGCAATACCTCGAATCCCAGCTGCTGCAACCCGGCCACCACGCGCTCGCGGCTATCGATCACCTGCCGGCAGGTCTGCTGGAAGTACGCCTTGTCCTCGAACGCCGCCGCAGCGCCGGCAATCGCCAGGCGATCCAGCGGATAGGAATTGAAGCTGTTCTTGATCCGCTCCAGCGCCTCAATCAGATCGGCATGCCCCACTGCCAGGCCAACCCGCAACCCGGCCAGGGAACGCGACTTGGACAGGGTCTGGGTGACCAGCAGATTGGGGTACTGATCGACCAGGCTGATTGCCGTTTCGCCCCCGAAATCGATATAGGCCTCATCCACCAGCACCACACTGTGCGGATTGGCCTTGAGCAGCTGTTCGATGGCCTGCAGCGCCAAGACCCGGCCAGTCGGGGCGTTGGGGTTGGGGAAGATAATCCCGCCATTGGGCCGAGCGTAATCTTCCACGCGGATCTGGAACTGTTCATCCAGAGGCACCCGCACAAAGTCGATGCCGTACAGACCGCAATACACCGGGTAGAAGCTGTAGCTGATATCCGGGAACAGCAAGGGTTGGCCATGCTGGAACAGGCCATGGAAGGCATGCGCCAACACCTCGTCGGAGCCGTTGCCGACGAACACCTGCTTGCTGCTCACCCCGTAGTAGTCGGCCACCGCCTGCTTGAGGCGCTCGCCATTCGGGTCAGGATACAGGCGCAGGTCATCGTTCAGTTCGGCCTGCATGGCGGCAATCGCCTTGGGCGAAGGCCCATAGGGATTCTCGTTGGTATTGAGCTTGACCAGCTTGCTCAGCTTGGGCTGCTCGCCCGGCACATAGGGCACTAGGTCCTTGACGAAGGGGCTCCAGAATTTGCTCATCTGCCCTTCTCTCCTCTAAAAATCGCTGGAGGCAGGAGGCTGGAGGCTGGACGAAAGCAGCATGTACCTCGTCCAACCTTCAGCCCCCGGCGCTTTTATCGGCTTTTCAGCCCTTGATGCGGTATTCGGCACTGCGCGCATGCGCGGTCAGCGACTCACCACGCGCCAACACCGACGCCACCTTGCCCAGTTCCGAGGCGCCGTCAGCCGAGCAATGGATGATCGACGAGCGCTTCTGGAAGTCATACACACCCAGCGGCGAGGAATAGCGCGCAGTACCGGAGGTCGGCAGCACGTGGTTGGGCCCGGCACAGTAGTCGCCCAGTGCTTCGGCGGTGTAGCGCCCCATGAAAATGGCACCGGCATGGCGGATCTGCGCCAGGTATTGCCCGGGGTTCTCTACCGACAGCTCCAGGTGCTCGGGAGCGATACGGTTGGCCACCTCGATAGCCTGGGCCATATCGGCGACCTGAATCAGCGCGCCGCGCCCCTGCAGCGAAGTACGTGCTATCGCCTCGCGCTCCAGAGTCGGCAGCAGGCGTTCGATGCTCTGCTCTACGCGGTCGAGGAACGCTGCATCCGGGCTGACCAGGATCGACTGGGCATCCTCATCATGTTCAGCCTGGGAAAACAGGTCCATGGCGATCCAGTCCGGGTCGGTCTGCCCATCGCAGACCACGAGAATCTCCGACGGGCCGGCGATCATGTCGATACCGACCTTGCCGAACACGTGGCGCTTGGCAGTCGCCACATAGATATTGCCCGGACCGACAATCTTGTCCACCGGCGGCACGCTCTCGGTGCCGTAGGCCAGCGCAGCAACCGCCTGCGCCCCACCGATGGTGAAGACCCGGTCGACACCGGCGATACAGGCGGCGGCCAGTACCAGTTCATTGACCTCGCCACGCGGCGTCGGCACCACCATGACCACTTCCGGCACCCCGGCCACCTTGGCCGGAATGGCATTCATCAGCACCGACGAGGGATAGGAGGCCTTGCCACCCGGCACATACAGGCCGGCGCGATCCAGCGGAGTGACCTTCTGCCCCAGTACGGTGCCGTCGGCTTCGGTGTAACTCCAGGAGTCCTGTTTCTGCCGCTCGTGGTATACCCGCACGCGCTCGGCGGCTTTTTCCAGAGCCGCACGCTGCTCGCTGCTGATCCGCGTCAGCGCCAGCTCCAGACGCTCACGTGGCAGGATCAGCTCGGCCATGCTGGCGACGTCCAGGCCATCGAACTGCCGGGTAAAGTCGACGAGCGCGGCATCGCCACGCACGCGTACCGTCTGAATGATCTCCAGCACGCGCTGGTTGACCGCGTCGTCCGAAACGCTCTCCCAACTCAGCAGATGATCCAGATGCTGGGCAAAGTCCTGGTCAGCGGCATTGAGTCGGCGAATAGCGGTAGGTGCAGTCATGACGAGCCTCTTGATGGCAAATACTCGGGCGTCGCTAGACTAGCAAGCCCTCCGCCTGGACGCCCGAGAAAAGTCTCTATGACACGGATAGGGCCGGGATATGCACGGGCAGCGCAGTGCCGTGCGAAAAGTCAGCCCAGATGTCGCGCCTCGACCGCCTCGCGCAGGGTCTCGATCAGTGCCTGGATGCGCGCATGCTGCATCTTCATCGCCGCCTTGTTGACGATCAGCCGCGAGCTGATGGTGGCAATCAATTCCTGGGGCTCCAGGCCATTGGCACGCAGGGTGTTTCCGGTATCCACGACATCGATGATCTTGTCGGCCAGGCCGACCAGCGGCGCCAGCTCCATCGAGCCATACAGCTTGATGATGTCTACCTGGCGCCCCTGTTCGGCATAGTAACGCTTGGCAACGTTGACGAACTTGGTGGCCACGCGCAGGCGCCCCTTGGGTTCGGCAGCGCCCACCTTACCGGCGGTCATCAGTTTGCACTGGGCAATGCGCAGGTCCAGCGGTTCGTACAGCTGGCCACCGTACTCCATCAGCACATCCTTGCCGGCCACGCCGATATCCGCGGCACCGTGCTCGACATAGGTCGGGACGTCGGTGGCGCGCACGATCAACAGGCGCACATCCTCCAGCGTGGTGGGAATGATCAGCTTCCGGCTCTTTTCCGGATTCTCGGTCGGCGCGATACCCGCCGCCGCCAGCAACGGCAGGGTGTCGTCGAGAATACGGCCTTTGGACAGGGCGATGGTCAGCATGCAGCGAATTCCTTGGCAACGGGCAGCCCGGCGCTAAGCCGGGCAGGCAGTAAGGGTTGGCTAATCAGCCCGGCACGCGGCGAATCTTCGCGCCCAGCTGCTGCAGTTTTTCCTCGATGCACTCGTAGCCACGGTCGATGTGGTAGATGCGGTCGATCAGCGTCTCGCCTTCGGCTACCAGCGCAGCAATCACCAGACTGGCCGATGCCCGCAGGTCGGTAGCCATCACCGGAGCCCCTTTCAGGCTCGGCACGCCCGTGACCACCGCGGTATTGCCTTCAACGAGAATCTGCGCGCCCATGCGGTTCATTTCATAGACATGCATGAAGCGGTTCTCGAAGACGGTCTCGATCACGGTACCCGTCCCCTCGGCGACCGCATTGAGGGCAATGAACTGCGCCTGCATGTCAGTCGGGAAGGCCGGATAGGGTGCGGTACGCAGGTTGACCGCACGCGGACGCTTGCCCTTCATGTCCAGCTCGATCCAGTCCTTGCCGCTGGTGATTTCCGCACCGGCTTCCTGCAGCTTGGCGAGTACCGCTTCGAGGATGGTCGGATCGGTATCCTTGAGCTTGACGCGTCCACCGGTAGCCGCCGCCGCCACCAGATAGGTGCCGGTCTCGATGCGGTCAGGCATCACGTTGTAACGCCCGCCACCCAGGCGCTCGACGCCATCGATGGTAATGGTATCGGTGCCGGCACCACTGACCTTGGCGCCCATGGCATTGAGGAAGTTGGCCAGGTCGACCACTTCCGGCTCGCGCGCGGCATTTTCCAGCACACTGCGACCCTTGGCCAGGGCTGCTGCCATCATGATGTTCTCGGTACCGGTCACGCTGACGATATCGAAGAAGAAGTGCGCGCCGCGCAGGCCACCCTCAGGGGCCTTGGCCTTGATATAGCCGCCTTCCACATCAATCTTCGCGCCCATCGCTTCGAGGCCGCGAATGTGCAGGTCGACCGGACGCGAGCCAATCGCGCAGCCGCCCGGCAGGGCCACTTCGGCTTCACCAAAGCGTGCCACCATCGGCCCCAGCACGAGGATCGAGGCGCGCATGGTCTTGACCAGCTCGTAAGGTGCCACCAGCGTGGTGATGGTGCTGGCATCCACCTCGACATTGAGCTTTTCGTCGATCACCGGCTGCACCCCCATGCGACCGAACAGCTCGATCATGGTGGTGATGTCATGCAGGTGCGGCAGGTTGCCGACCGTTACCGGCGTATCGGCCAGCAGGGTAGCTGCCAGGATCGGCAGCGCGGCGTTCTTCGCGCCGGAAATACGGATTTCACCGTCCAGGCGTGTGCCGCCGGTAATGATCAACTTGTCCATATAGGGTCTCTGGCCCGCCGGGCGCTCAGGTGCGTTGCGCCCAATCGGCGCGGGAGAAGAATTTCATGTTGACGGCATGAATGCTGCCATCGGCAATCCAGTGATTGAGATGGGCATATACCTGTTGCTGGCGCTTGACCGGGCTCAGGGCTGCCAGTTCGTCACTGATCAGGTTGAGCTGGAAGTTGCAGCCTTCACCTTCGATCTCGACTTGGGTATTGGCCATCTTCTCTTCAAGAAGGCGCTTCACTTCAACAGCCTGCATGGGCGTCCTCATTCGAGCGGGTAACCAAGGAGCCGACTACGGCCCCTCTCGGAGCCGGCCATCATACAAAAAGCCCCGCGCCGGCGAAACCTCAGCTGTCGCCCAGCGGCAAGCATTCATCCAGCGCACAGACCTCGGCAATCTGCCGCATGTCCTCGGGCAGGCCGACAATGCGTACCGTCTTGCCCTGCGCCTGAGCGTCACGCATGAAGGCCAGCAACAACGCCAGACCGACACTACTCGACTTGCTGACGGCCTGACAGTCGATCTGCAGCTGCTCGCCAGCCAGCCCTCGCAACAAGCGCCCGCCCTGCTCGCGCAACTGCGGCCCGCTGGTATAGTCGAGCACACCGCTCAGGCTCAGGCAGTTACCCTGCAGATTGACCTGGGCCTCACTCATTGCGCTGCAGCCTGCTCGCCCTGGCGGGAGCGCGCCACCAGCTCGGCCCAGCCGGCAATGGTCTTGTCCAGGTCGTTGCGATTGCTTTGCATGCTTTGCGCAAACTGGTCACGGAACAGTTTGCCGACGTTGATGCCATTGATCACCATGTTGCGCAGCTTCCATTGCTCATCCAGGCGCACCATGGTGTAGGACAGCGGGTAGACCGTGCCGCGGGCATCGCGAATCTCCATGTTTACCGTGCTGCGCTGGGCATCCTGGGCATTGGCCACCGGTAGCACGCGAATATCCTGGTTGTCGTACTCAAGCAGGGCATTGCCGTAGAACTGCATCAGGCTGCGTTTGAACTCTTCCTCGAAACGCTGCAACTGCTCGGCACTGGCGCGCCGGCTGTAGCGCACAGTCATCACCCCACGGGCAATTCCCTGCACATCGACCACCGGGCCCAGAATGCGTTCCAGGCTGGCGTAGAACGCCGCCGGATCAGCCTTGTACTGCACCTTGTTAGCCTTCAGGTCAGCCAGCAGGGTGTCGGTGGTCTGCTGCACAACCTGCTGTGCAGCCGGCATTGCCAGGGCGCTCAGCGGCAGGGCCAGCAGCAGCCCCAGGGCCAGTTGACGAACACGACTGAACATCTGTTTTTCCTCCAGGCAGCCCGCGCCGCCATCACTCGCTGTCTTTGTTGACCGAATTGAGCATGAACTTACCGATCAGGTCTTCGAGAACCAGGGCCGACTGGGTGTCGTGGATGGTACTGCCGTCCACCAAAACCTCTTCTTCACCCCCTACGCTCAGGCCGATGTACTTCTCGCCGAGCAGGCCCGCAGTAAGAATCGAAGCCGTCGAGTCGACCGGCAGGTTATCGACGCGCTTATCGATCTCCAGAGTCACACGCCCCATGTAGCTGTCACGATCCAGATCGATGGCCGTGACCTTGCCGACCACCACGCCGGCCATGGTGACCTTGGCCCGTACAGTCAGGCCGGAGATGTTGTCGAAATAGGCCTGTATGCGATAGGTCTCGGCGCTCGGGCTGACCGTCAGCCCGCTGACCCGCAGGGCCAGCAGCAACAACGCCAGCAGTCCGGCCAGCAGGAACAGGCCGACACCGATTTCCAGGGTGCGGTTTTGCATCAGAAGTCTCCAAACATCAGGGCAGTCAGGATGAAGTCCAGTCCCAGCACGGCAAGCGAGGCATAGACCACGGTACGGGTAGTGGCACGACTGATACCTTCCGAGGTGGGTTCGCAGTCATAGCCCTGGAATACCGCAATCCAGGTCACCACGAAGGCAAACACCACGCTCTTGATCACGCCATTGAGCACATCGTCATAGAAGCTGACACTGTTCTGCATGTTGGCCCAAAACGAGCCCTCATACACACCCAGCCAGTCGATCGCGACCATGGCGCCTCCCCAGATTCCCACCACACTGAAAATGGCGGCGAGCAGCGGCATGGAAATGAAGCCGGCCCACAGACGCGGCGCGATGATGTACTTGAGCGGATCGACGCCGATCATCTCCAGGCTGGAAATCTGCTCGGTGGACTTCATGTTGCCGATTTCCGCGGTCAGCGCCGAACCGGCACGCCCGGCAAACAGCAGGCCGGTGACCACCGGCCCCAGCTCACGCAGCAGAGTCAGCGCGACCATCTGCCCGACGGCCTGCGCCGAACCGTAGTCAACCAGAATGCTATAGCCCTGCAGGGCCAGCACCATGCCGATGAAAACGCCGGCGACGATGATGATCGGCAGAGACAGCACGCCCACGCCATACAGCTGCTTGACCAACAGGGCAAAACCATTGCGCGTACCGCTGCGACCGATCAGCGCATGGCCGAGGAACAGCACGGCACGCCCCATGGCCTGCAGCACCGCCAGGCCACTGACGCCGAGCAGACGCACCCGTTCCAACAGGCTGCGGCGCTTCATTGCGCACCTCCCAGCAAGTCGGTCCGATAATCCACGGCGGGAAAATGGAAAGGCACCGGCCCATCAGGAATCCCTTGCATGAACTGGCGAATCTGCGGATCCTGCGAGGCCATTAGCTCCGCCGGCGTGCCATGCCCCAACACCCGTGCATCACCGACCACATAGATATAGTCGGCAATGCTCGCCGTCTCGGCGAGATCATGGGACACCACGATGCTGGTAATTCCCAGCGCATCGTTGAGCAACCGGATCAGGCGCACCAGCACCCCCATGGCAATCGGGTCTTGACCGACGAACGGTTCGTCATACATGAGAATCTGCGGATCCAGAGCAATCGCCCGAGCCAGTGCCACACGACGCTTCATACCGCCAGACAATTCGTCCGGCATCAGTTCCACGGCACCTCGCAAGCCCACCGCCTGCAACTTCATCAACACGATGTCGCGGATCATTTCCTCCGGCAGGCGCGTATGCACCCGCAGCGGAAAGGCCACGTTCTCGAATACATTGAGATCGGTAAACAGCGCGCCGCTCTGGAACAGCACACCGAACTGCTTGCGCATGTGAAACAGCTCGCTACGCGACAGTTGCGGCAGGTTGCACTGGTTCACCCATACCTCGCCGGCATGTGGGCGCAACTGTGCCGCAATCAGGCGCAGCAAGGTGGTCTTGCCGCAACCGGACGGCCCCATGATCCCGGTGACCTTGCCACGCGGGATACGGATATCCACCTTGTCGAAAATGGTGCGCGCACCGCGCCGAAAGGTCAGTCCTTTCAGTTCGACGGCATAGGCATTATCGACGCTCATCATCTCTCCTTGGCGACCCTCGTCCTGTCGCTGGCCGGGCCGGCATCTCGCGCCCCGGCGAATTGGCCGCGCACTATACCACCGCCCCCCCGCGCACCCCAACCTGGCAACATCCGGCAACATCCGGCAACATCCGGCAACATCCGGCAGCATCTGCAGCACACAGCCTGCGACACAGGCACTGGCAGGCATACCGGGCTTTGGCGGTATACTCTGCATCTTTTGTTGCCAGCTGTTACGCCCATGACCGACACACGCACCCTGCTGCACTCCGCGCAACGCACCATCGACCTGGAACGCCAAGCCATCGACAGCCTGCGTGCCCGCCTCAACGGCGACTTCACCCGTGCCTGCGAGCTGATCCTCGCCTGCAAGGGCCGCGTGGTCGTGGTCGGCATGGGCAAGTCCGGGCATATCGGCAACAAGATCGCCGCCACCCTGGCCAGCACCGGCACCCCCGCCTTCTTCGTGCATCCCGCCGAGGCCAGTCACGGCGACATGGGCATGATCACCCGTGATGACCTGGTGCTGGCTCTGTCCAACTCGGGCAGCACCTCGGAAATCGTCACGCTGCTACCACTGATCAAGCGCATGGGCATCACCCTGATCAGCATGACCGGCAATAGCGCCTCTCCGCTGGCACAGGCCGCGGAAGTCAACCTTGACGCTAGCGTCGAGCAGGAAGCCTGCCCGCTGAACCTGGCACCCACCGCCTCTACCACGGTCAGCCTGGTGCTCGGCGATGCCCTGGCCATTGCCCTGCTCGAGGCACGCGGTTTCACCGCCGAAGACTTCGCCTTCTCGCATCCCGGCGGAGCCTTGGGTCGGCGCCTGCTGCTCAAGGTTGAGCACGTCATGCACAGCGGCGAGCGCCTGCCTTGCGTCGCCCGCGGCACCTCGCTGCGTGAAGCCCTGCTGGAAATGACCCGCAAGGGACTGGGCATGACGGTAATTCTTGAAGGTGACGGCCGTTTGGCCGGCGTCTTCACCGATGGCGACCTGCGTCGCACCCTGGACAAGGGCATTGATCTGCGCAGCGCGGCAATCGACGAGGTGATGACCCCGCACGGCAAGACCGCTCGCCCCGAGATGCTCGCCGCGGAAGCCTTGAAAATCATGGAAGACCACAAGATCAACGCCCTGGTGGTAGTCGACGGTAACGACCGTCCGGTGGGCGCCCTGAACATGCACGACCTGTTACGTGCCGGAGTTCTCTGAACATGAGCAATGCCCTGCTGCAACGCGCCAAGGCCGTACGCCTGGCCATTTTCGACGTCGACGGCGTGCTGACCGATGGGCGCCTGTATTTCCTGGCCGACGGCAGTGAATTCAAGACGTTCAACACACTGGACGGCCACGGCATCAAGATGCTGATCGCCAGCGGCGTACAAACCGCGATCATCAGCGGACGCAGTTCGCCAGTGGTTGAACGACGCGCCGCCAACCTGGGCATCCAACACCTCATCCAGGGGCGTGAGGACAAACTGGTGGTACTGGAGCAGCTGCTCGGCGAACTGGGCCTGGGTTACGAGGAAGTTGCCTACCTCGGCGACGACCTGCCCGACCTGCCGGTGATCCGCCGGGTGGGCCTGGGCATGGCCGTAGCCAGCGCCGATGCCTTCGTACGCCAGCACGCTCACGGCATTACCAGTGCCGCCGGCGGCGCGGGCGCCGCACGCGAGTTCTGCGAACTGATCATGCGCGCCCAGGGCACCCTCGAACAGGCACAGGCGGCCTACCTGTGAAACGACCGAACAAAAACCTGCGCCTGGCCCTGTTGGGCTTGCCGGTGCTTATCGGTCTGCTGGCGCTGGGCTACTGGAACATCCGACCGGAAACCTTCCTGGCCCGGACCGCCAACACCAGCAGCGCCGAGCAGGTGGACTTCTACATCATCGGCACGGAAACCGTGCAGTACCAGGCCGACGGCACCCTCGACTACCGCCTGCAGGCCCCGCGCCTGGAGCACCTGCAGCGCAGCGAACTAACCCTGGTCGAGCAGCCCGACCTGCTGCTATACCGCGGCAACCCACATCCCTGGCATGTACAAAGCACCCGCGGCGAAGCCAAGGGCGACGGCAGCGAGGTGGAACTGATCGACAATGTACGCATTGCCCGTACCGACGCACGCGGCCGCCCGACCCTGCTGACCACCAGCCGGCTGACGGTTTTTCCCGACAAGGAATATGCCGAAACCCGGCAAGCCGTTAGAATCGACGCCGCCAACGGGGTGACCACGGCACAAGGAATGAAAGCGTACCTGCAAGACAGCCGGATGCACCTGCTGTCCAACGTAAGAGGCCAGCATGAGGTTCGATAACCCAATCCCCCTGTTTTTTTCGCTCGCCCTGGCCTGCGCCAGCAGCGTCGCCATGGCCCTGCCCAGCGATCGCGAGCAACCCATCCGCGTGCAGGCCGACAGTGCCGAACTGGACGAACGCCAGGGTGTAGCCGTTTACCGCGGCAGCGTGGTGATCACCCAGGGCACCCTGAAGATCACCGGCGACACAGTGACCATCACCCAAGACAAGAATGGTGATATCGAAGTGTTCACGGCGGTCGGCAATCGCGCCTACTACGAACAAAAGCCGGCCGTCGACAAGGACATCGTCAAGGCCTACGGCCGCACTATCCAGTACTTTGCCGCCAACGAACGGATCATCCTTATCGATCAGGCCAAGGTCGTGCAGCAGGGCAACACCTTCGAGGGCGAAAAAATCGTCTATGACACGCGCCGCCAGATCGTCAACGCCGGTCGTGCCAGCGGCAATGCCATCAGCACGCCGCGTCCGCGCATCGACATGATCCTGCAACCGCGCAAGAACCAGGCCCAATAATGGCAACTCTCCAAGCTCAGCACCTGGCCAAGAGCTACAAAGGCCGCCAGGTGGTTCGCGACGTCAGCCTCAGCATCGACAGCGGGCAGATCGTCGGCCTGCTCGGCCCCAACGGCGCCGGCAAAACCACCTGCTTCTACATGATCGTTGGCCTGGTACAGGCTGATCAGGGGCGCATCCTCATCGATCAGCAGGATCTCAGCCACCAGCCCATGCATGGCCGCGCCCGTGCCGGCATCGGCTACCTGCCCCAGGAGGCCTCGATCTTTCGCAAGCTGAGCGTTGCCGACAACATCATGGCGATCCTGGAAACCCGCAAGGACCTCGATCGCGCCGGTCGCCGCCAGGCCCTGGAGGACCTCCTGCAGGAGTTCCATATTCACCACATTCGTGACAGCCTGGGCATGAGCCTGTCCGGCGGCGAACGGCGCCGCGTGGAAATTGCCCGCGCCCTGGCCACCGAACCCAAGTTCATCCTGCTCGACGAACCCTTTGCCGGTGTCGACCCCATCTCGGTGGGCGATATCAAGCAGATCATCCACCACCTGAAGAATCGCGGCATCGGCATCCTGATCACCGACCACAATGTCCGCGAGACCCTCGACATCTGTGAAACCGCCTATATTGTCAGCGAAGGGCGACTGATTGCCGAAGGTAACGCTGAAGCCATTCTGGCCAACCAGCACGTCAAGGAAGTCTACCTCGGCCACGAGTTCCGCTTATAAAGCCGCGCCTCGCAGGCAACGGCCTGCTAGGCAAAGCGCAAAAAATCAGGCATATATCTTGCTTCCTGGCGGCGCCTCAAGGCGCCCTGTAGTGGATGGCGCGAAGGCGCCGGCAAACAAGGTGCTAGCCCCCTGCTATGAAACCATCGCTCGTACTCAAGATGGGCCAGCAGCTGACGATGACACCGCAGCTGCAACAAGCCATTCGCCTGCTTCAGCTCTCGACACTGGACCTGCAGCAGGAAATCCAGGAAGCGCTGGAATCCAACCCGATGCTCGAACGCCAGGAAGAAGGCGAAGACTTCGACAACAGCGACCCGCTGGCCGAAGGCGACAGCCTGACCCTGACCAGCCCGCAGGAAATTGCCAGTACCAGCAGCGAACAACACGAAGCACAGCTCGAAGAAGGTGAGTGGCACGAGCGCATTCCCAGCGAACTGCCGGTCGATACCGCCTGGGAAGATGTCTACCAGACCAGCGCCAGTAGCCTGCCGAGCAATGATGACGACGAATGGGACTTCACCAGCCGCACCAGCAGCGGCGAAAGCCTGCACAGCCATCTGCTCTGGCAGCTCAATCTGGCGCCGATGAGCGACAAGGACCGGCTGATCGCGGTCACCCTGATCGATTGCATGAACCCCCAGGGTTACCTTGAGGAAACCCTTGAAGAAGTCCTCGAAGCCTTCGATCCCGAACTGGATGTCGAACTCGACGAGATCGAGGCCGTTCTGCACCGCATCCAGCAATTCGAGCCCGCCGGTATTGGCGCACGCGATCTGCGTGAGTGCCTGCTGCTGCAACTGCGTCAACTGCCTGCGCAAACCGCCTGGCTGGAAGAAGCCAAACGCCTGGTCGAGGAACATCTTGACCTGCTGGGCAGCCGTGACTATGCCGCACTGGGACGGCGCCTGCGCCTCAAGGAAGACGAACTGCGCCAGGTCGTCGAACTGATCCAGCGCCTCAACCCACGCCCCGGCGCACAGATCGAAAGCAGCGAACCCGAATACATCGTGCCCGATATCATCGTGCGCAAGGACAATGAGCGCTGGCTGGTCGAACTTAACCAGGAGGCCATGCCACGCCTGCGCGTCAACCCGCAATACGCCGGTTTCGTTCGCCGCGCCGACTCCAGCGCCGACAACACCTTCATGCGCAACCAGCTGCAGGAAGCCCGCTGGTTCATCAAAAGCCTGCAGAGCCGCAATGAAACCCTCATGAAGGTGGCGACCCAGATCGTCGAACACCAACGCGGCTTCCTCGACTACGGTGACGAGGCCATGAAGCCGCTGGTGCTGCATGACATTGCCGAAGCAGTGGGCATGCACGAGTCAACCATTTCGCGAGTCACCACGCAGAAATACATGCACACCCCACGGGGCATTTACGAACTGAAATACTTCTTCTCCAGCCATGTGAGCACGGCAGCAGGCGGCGAATGCTCATCCACTGCAATACGTGCCATCATCAAGAAACTGGTGGCGGCGGAGAACAGCAAAAAGCCATTGAGCGACAGCAAGATCGCTGGTCTACTGGAAGCACAAGGCATTCAGGTAGCCCGCCGCACAGTGGCCAAATACCGCGAGTCACTGGGTATTGCACCCTCCAGCGAACGCAAGCGGCTACTCTGAACACACTCAGACAACGGCCGGAAATTGATTCAGGCCAAGTAATTACCCCGACGGCTGAGCTAGCCTGTCACTACCCACCGGGCAACAAGGAGAAGCGGTATGCAAGTCAACATCAGTGGACACCAACTGGATGTGACCGACGCCCTGCGCGACTACATCGGCGAGAAACTCAGCCGTCTGGAGCGCCATTTCGACAAGATCACCAACGTGCAGATCATCCTTGAGGTCGAGAAGCTCAAGCAGAAAATCGAAGCCACCCTGCACATCGCCGGCGGCGAAGTCGTCGCCAACGCCGAGCATGAAGACATGTACGCGGCCATTGATCTGCTGGCTGACAAACTGGACCGCCAGCTGATCAAGCACAAGGAAAAGCACCTCGACCGCCAGCAGGGCGCAACCGTCCGCTGATCCCATGATCCGTCTCGAAAATATCCTGACCCCCGGCCGTTCCCTGGTGAACGTGCCGGGCGGCAGCAAGAAACGCGTCCTCGAACAGATCGCTCAGCTGATTGCCCGCGACCTGCCCGACCTGGATGCACAACAAATCTTTGAAAGCCTGATTGCCCGCGAGAAGCTTGGCTCGACCGGCTTTGGCAACGGCATCGCCATCCCCCACTGTCGTCTGCCCGGTTGCAGCCAGCCACTGAGCGCCGTGTTGCGCCTGGATGCCCCCGTGGATTTCGACGCCATCGACGGCGCCCCGGTGGATCTGCTGTTTGTCCTGCTGGTTCCTGAAGCAGCTACCGACGAACACCTGGAACTACTCCGACAGATCGCCAGCATGCTCGATCGCGCCGACGTGCGGGAGCGCCTGCGCCAGGCCGACAGCAACGAGGCCCTGTTGCAGGTGGTACTGGCCGTGCAGAGCGGCAGTTAAGCCTGGCCATGCAGCTGATCATCGTCAGCGGCCGCTCCGGCTCGGGCAAGAGTACGGCACTGGACGTGCTGGAAGACCATGGTTTCTACTGCATCGACAACCTGCCGGCGGCGTTGCTGCCGGAATTGGCCGAACGCGCTCTGCTGCATACCGAACTGATGCATCCACGGGTCGCCGTATCCATCGATGCGCGCAACATGCCCAGCCAGTTGCAACGCTTTCCCGAACTCCTGGCTGACGTACGCGCCCGGCATATCCAATGCCATGTCCTGTATCTGGATGCTGCGGACGAGACCCTGCTCAAGCGCTTTTCCGAAACCCGGCGCCGCCACCCGCTGACCAACGACCAGCGCTCACTGGGCGAGGCTATTGCCGACGAGAAGGTCCTGCTCGGCAGTATTGCCGACCTGGCCGACTTGCGTATCGATACTACCCAGCTGAACCTCTATCAGCTGCGCGACATTCTCAAGCTGCGTCTGCTCAACACCCCCGAGCCCGGCACCGCATTCCTGATCGAGTCCTTTGGCTTCAAGCGCGGTGCCCCCGTGGATGCCGACCTGGTATTCGATGTGCGCTGCCTACCCAACCCCTACTGGAAGCCTGAACTGCGCGCCCAGTCCGGACTGGATCAGGGCGTACAGGAATACCTGGCCGCGCAGAGCGATGTCGGCGAAATGCTTAACGACCTGCTGGCCTACCTGCACAAGTGGCTGCCACGCTTTGCCGCAAGCAATCGCGCCTATGTCACCGTGGCTATTGGTTGCACTGGCGGCCAACACCGCTCGGTCTACCTGGCCGAACGCCTCGGACAAGCCTTGCGTCCACTGCTGAAGAACGTGCAAATTCGCCATCGCGATCTGCACTAAGGACCAGCCCATGCCCGCGCGCGACATCACCATCATCAACAAGCTCGGCCTGCATGCCCGCGCCGCGGCCAAGTTCGTCGGCGTGGCCAATCGCTTCCCCTGCCAGATTCGCCTGGGGCGCTGCGACAGCAGCCTGGTGGATGGCAAGAGCATCATGTCGGTAATGATGCTGGCGGCCGGCAAGGGCACCGCGCTGCGCCTGCATGGTGAAGGCGAACAGGCCGAAGAAGCGCTGGACGCGCTGTGCGCGCTGATCGAGGACTTCTTCGAGGAAGGCGAATAGCGACTGCACGTCGCCAGCACATCAACGGCCCGTCCACGGCCCGCCTGAGCAACCAAGCCCCGCCGCGATGTGCAGTGCAGGGCTGGTGTTTGCACCCTGCTCTTAACTGCCCGCCACGGTCATCCGTTCGATCAGCAGCGAACCGCTACGCACATTGCCGCGCCACTCCAGATCAGCGCCCACCGCGACTATCTGGCGGAACATATCGCGCAGGTTTCCGGCGATCGTCACTTCCTCGACGGGGAACTGGATCTCGCCGTTTTCCACCCAGAAGCCTGCCGCTCCCCGCGAATAGTCACCGGTCACCAAGTTCACGCCCTGCCCCATCAGCTCGGTGACCAGCAGGCCACGCCCCATCTGCCGCAGCAGCGCGGCCTGGTCATCCGTGCCATGGCTGACGAACAGGTTGTGCACACCGCCCGCATTGGCGGTGCTGGGCATGCCCAGCTTGCGCCCGGAGTAGGTACCCAGCACGTAGGAGACCAGACGGCCCTGCGCAATGAACGCCTTGTCGTAGGTGGCCAGACCATCGCCGTCAAACGCCGCACTGGCCAGTCCACCCGGCAGCCGCGGGCGTTCATCGATGGTCATCCACTCAGGGAACAGCGTCTGGCCCAATGCATCCACCAGGAACGAGGAGCGCCGGTACAGGTTGCCACCGGAAATCGCCGCCAGCAGATGACCAAACAGGCCACCAGCCAATTCGGCGGCAAACAGCACCGGCACCTCGCAGGTCGGCACCGAACGCGCACCCAGACGCCGAACCGCCCGTTCAGCAGCACGCCGACCAATCAGCTCGGGGCTTTCCAGGCGCTCAGCGCGACGGTTCAAGTCATACCAGTAGTCACGCTGCATCTGCCCGGCCTGCTCGGCAATCATCACGCAGCTCAGGCTGTGCCGGCTGCTGGTGTAGCCGCCGATGAAGCCGTGACTGTTGCCATAGACCCGGCAGCCCTGGTGACTGGACAAGCTGCTGCCATCGGCATTGCGGATGCGCGGATCATGGGCAAACGCTGCGGCCTCGCACTGCAGGGCCAGCTCGATGGCCTGCTCAGGCTCGATCGACCAGGGATGGTAAAGATCCAGGTCGGGCAGCTCGCGGGCCATCAACGCCGCGTCGGCCAGGCCAGCGCAGTCATCCTCGCTGGCATGCTGGGCAATCGCCAGCGCGGCGGCCACGGTTTCGCGAATGGCCTCTGTGCCGCTGGCCGAGGTGCTCGCCGAGCCTTTGCGCTGCCCTAGATAGAGGGTAATGCCAAAGCCCTGGTCACGATTGAACTCAACGGTCTCCACCTCACCCTGGCGTACACTGGTGGTCAGCCCCTGCTCCAGCGACACCGCCACCTCGCAGGCACTGGCGCCCTGCCGGCGCGCTTCATCGATAATCTGTTCGACCTGCTCGGCCAGCTGTTGCTGAGCTTGCGGCCCTACCCCTTGCACTGCACTCATTGCCTTACTCCACTACCCGGCAGTCGCTCGGACAAGCGCTGCCGGACTGGTTATCATGGGCAGGTTTCCCACTGGACCCTGCCCATGGCCGAATTTTTCGATGACGACTTCTCTGGCGAGAAGAGCAAATCCCAGATCAAGCGCGAACTGCACGAACTGCAGGAGCTGGGCGCGCGCCTGACCACCCTGACGCCCGACATGCTGGCCAAGTTGCCACTCAGCGACGCCCTGCACAAGGCATTGCTCGACGCCCCCAAGCACCATGCGCATATTGCCCGCAAACGCCACCTGCAATACATCGGCAAACTGATGCGCAGCGCCGATGTCGAGGCGATTCGCGCGCTGGTTGACCAGCTGGACGCCTCCACCCGCGAATACAACGAACGCTTCCATGCCCTGGAGCGCTGGCGTGACCGCCTGCTCAATGGCGATGACCAGACCCTCGAACAGTTCGTCAGCGACTACCCGGACACCGACCGCCAGCACCTGCGCGGGCTGATCCGCCATGCCCAGCATGAAGCGGCCCACAACAAGCCACCGGCCGCCGCACGCAAGGTCTTCAAGTACATCCGCGAACTCGACGAGCGCCAGCGCGGCTTGCGCTGAAGGCCCCCAGCCTAAGCGCAGGACACCGGCAGAGACTCGCGCAGCCAGACACCCTGTACATCCAGGTGGCTGGCATAGGCCAGGAACTCGACCCCGGCGTCCCGCGCGCGGCGGCACTCGGCGGCATACGCGGGATCAATTTCCTCGGCGACCCGCACAGCATCGACCCCGCTGAGGTTGACACAGTACAGCTGCACAGCCCGTACGCCTTGCTGAGCCAGACGCGCCAGCTCGCGCAGATGCTTGCAGGCCCGCACGCTGCGCGCATCGGGAAAAGCCGCCAACGGGCTGTTGGCAAAGCCCAGGGTGACGCTCTTCACCTCGACATAGGCCGGCCCGCCGGGGTAGTCCAGACAAAAGTCCACGCGGCTGTTTTCCTCGCCAAACGGCACTTCACGACGCAGCCGGGTGAAGCCTGCCAGCTCACTGATCACCCCCTGCAGCAGCGCCTCCTCCACCAGCGCATTGGCGCGCGCGGTATTCACACAGGCCAGGCGCCCCTGCGGGGTTTCCACCAGTTCCCAGGTGCCCGGCAGTTTGCGTCGGGGGTCCTGCGAGCGACTGAACCACAAACGAGCACCTTCGCCCTGGCAGTTGAGCATCGAGCCGGTGTTGGCGCAGTGGATGGTCAGCAACTCGCCTTGCGGCGTCTCGACATCGGCCAGGAAGCGCTTGTAACGGCGCAGCAGGCGCGCTTCCTGCAAGGGCGGATCAAAGTGCATGACCTGACCACTGACGCAGACCGCGGGCAATCCGCTCGACCGCCTGTTCCAGACGCGGCAGGCTTTGCGTATAGGCAAAACGCACATGCCGGCTCGCCAGGTGCTGGCCAAAATCCAGCCCCGGGGTAAAAGCCACATGCTGCTCTTCGAGAAAATAGCGGCAGAAGGCAAAGGCATCGTCGGTGAAGGCCGAAACATCGGCATACAGATAGAACGCGCCCTGCGGTTCTACCGCGATGGCAAAACCCAGCTCGCGCAACGCAGGCAGCAAGTAGTCGCGGCGCTCGGCAAAGGCCTGGCGACGCTGCTCGAAAATCGCCTGGCTTTCATCGCTGAAGCAGGCCAGCGCCGCATATTGGGCGATGCTCGGCGCGCTGATATAGAGGTTTTGCGCCAGCTTCTCCAACTCACCCAGCGCATCGTCAGGCGCCACCAGCCAGCCGAGACGCCAGCCGGTCATGCCGAAATACTTGGAAAAGCTGTTGAGGACAAACGCCTGGTCATCCACCTGCAACACCGTATCGGCCGTGCAGCCGTAGGTCAGGCCGTGATAAATCTCATCCACCACCAGATGCCCGCCACGCGCTTTCAGCGCGCCGGACAGCGCGGCCAGCTCGTTTGCCTGCAACAGGGTGCCGGTCGGGTTGGCGGGCGAAGCAACCAGAGCCCCGACGCTGTCGGCGTTCCAGTACTGTGCCACGCTGTCTGCATCCAGCTGGTAGCGCTGCTGCGGACCGACCGGCACCAGTTGCGCACTCGCTTCGACCAGCCGCAGGAAGTGCCGGTTGCAGGGATAGCCCGGATCAGCCAGCAGCCAGTGTTTGCCCGGATCAACCAGCAAGGCAGCAGCCAGCAACAAGGCACCGCTGCCACCGGGAGTAATCAGGATGCGTTCGGCGTCGACCGACACCCCGTAGCGCTGCGCATAGAAACCGGCAATTGCTTCGCGCAGCGCCGGCAGGCCGCGGGCCGCGGTGTAGCGGGTGTGCCCGGCGGCCAGCGCCGCCTGGCCGGCACGCACAATCGGCTCGGCCGTGGAAAAGTCCGGCTCGCCGATCTCCAGATGGATCACATCATGCCCGGCCGCCTGCAACTGGTTGGCACGCGCCAACAGCGCCATGACATGGAAAGGTTCGATGGCGCGACTGCGCGCACTGTAAATCCGGGCCATTGGCCTATCCTTCAAGGATAAAACACGCGATTGTACCCAAGGCCTGCCAAAGCGGCAGCACGTGCGACATGCGGGAGTGGCATCGTTGCTAGGCTTCTGGTAAGTTCGCCCGCTCGCAGCCGCAGGGCTCGCACCGCGAGCAAGGGACACGCCCCTGCGCGATGGATTAGAGCAAGTGAGAGGCAGCCATCCATGGCCACAAAAGCAAAGCAACAAAACAGCCAACTGATTCGTGGCTTCGAACCCTACAAAGAAAAGAAGGGCGAGGAGTACATGAGCGAGGCCATGCGCGCCCACTTCACCGACATCCTCAACAAGTGGAAACTTGAGTTGATGCAGGAAGTGGATCGCACCGTGCATCACATGCAGGACGAAGCCGCCAACTTCCCCGACCCGGCCGACCGCGCCAGCCAGGAAGAAGAGTTCAGTCTTGAACTGCGCGCCCGCGACCGCGAGCGCAAACTGATCAAGAAGATTGACGAAACCCTGCAACTGATCGAAGACAACGAGTACGGCTGGTGCGACTCGTGTGGCGTCGAAATCGGCATCCGCCGCCTGGAAGCCCGTCCGACAGCGACCCTGTGCATCGACTGCAAGACCCTTGCGGAAATCAAGGAAAAGCAGCTCGGCTCCTGAGGCCACTCGCTGCAGCACGACGGGGCGCCAAGGCGCCCCGTCGGCATTTTGCAGACTGGCATGTATCTGCCACAGCCACTAGCCTGCGCGCCATGACCGACTCTGCCTACATCGGGCGTTTCGCCCCGACGCCCAGCGGCTACCTGCACTTCGGCTCGCTGGTCGCCGCCCTGGCCTCCTACCTGGATGCCCGCCATGCCGGCGGCCAGTGGCTGCTGCGCATGGAGGACCTCGACCCTCCCCGCGAGATGCCCGGCGCGCAGGCGGCCATCCTGCGCACCCTGGAAGACTACGGCTTCGAATGGGATGGTCAGGTGCTCTACCAGAGCCAGCGCCTGGCGGCCTACGCCGCAGTTGTCGAACAGCTGCTGGAACGTGGCCTGGCCTATGCCTGCACCTGCTCGCGCAAGCAACTGGAAGGCCATGCCGGCCGCTACCCCGGCACCTGCCGCACAGCCGGTCATGCCCTACAGGGTGCGGCCATCCGCCTGCGTGTCCCGGACTGCACCTACCACTTCACCGATCGCGTGCAGGGTATGTTCAGCCAGGCACTGCAAGAGGCCGGCGATTTCATCATTCGCCGCCGCGACGGCCTGTTCGCCTACCAGCTGGCAGTGGTTGTGGATGACGCCTGGCAAGGTGTGACCGATGTCGTGCGCGGCGCCGACCTGCTCGATTCCACGCCACGCCAACTCTACCTGCAACAACTGCTCGGCCTGCCGGAGCCGCGCTACCTGCACGTTCCGCTGATCATCCAGCCGGACGGACAGAAGCTGGGCAAGCGCTACCGTTCGCCACCGCTGCCCGCGCAACAGGCTGCCCCCCTGCTGCTGCGCGCCCTGCGTGCGCTCGGCCAGCAGCCTCCCGGAGCGCTGCACGACGCCATGCCGCACGAGGTGATGCGCTGGGCCATCACGCACTGGCAGGCGGCGCGCATTCCACGCTGCGCGAGCCTGGCCGAAGCACAATTGCCGTGACGACGCCACGCAGCACTCGCCAAGCCGAAGCCCAGCGCTTATAACTGGCAGCCTGCTGCCTGAGACTCATCGCTCGTCATGTACATCTATCGCCTTGTGCTGATCCTGGTGGTCGGCATCTACCTGTTCTCTCCAGCCATCATGGACTGGTGGATCGAGCCCAGCGGCGCCTGGTATCGCCCCTACCTGCTGTGGCTGATCCTCATCGTGGTAACCCTTATCCTGCAGAGCCAACGCGATGCTGACGAGCTTTGACCTCGGCCAACTGATCCTGATCAGTTGCCTCTACCTGCTAACCCTGTTCGGTGTTGCCTGGATCAGCGACCGTGGCCTGATTCCGCGCTGGATCATGCGTCATCCGCTGACCTACACCCTGTCACTGGGGGTCTACGCCAGTGCCTGGGCCTTCTACGGCACCGTAGGCATGGCCTACCAGTACGGCTATGGATTCCTGGCCAGCTTTCTCGGGGTGTCCGGTGCCTTCCTGCTGGCTCCAGTGTTGCTCTACCCGATCCTGCGCATTACCCGCACCTACCAGCTGTCCTCGCTGGCTGACCTGTTCGCCTTCCGCTTTCGCAGTAGCTGGGCCGGCGCTTTGACCACCCTGTTCATGCTGCTCGGCCTGCTGCCGCTGCTGGCCCTGCAGATCCAGGCCGTCGCCGACTCGGTAGGCATCCTCACCCGCGAACCACTGCAGGAG
This sequence comes from Pseudomonas fluvialis, assembly GCF_002835605.1. Taxonomy (NCBI): domain Bacteria; kingdom Pseudomonadati; phylum Pseudomonadota; class Gammaproteobacteria; order Pseudomonadales; family Pseudomonadaceae; genus Pseudomonas; species Pseudomonas fluvialis. Next base: position 292,573 of record NZ_PIYS01000005.1, read on the forward strand.
CGCTTTGCCCTGGGTTTCTGTGCGTTGATCACGCTGTTCACCATGTTGTTCGGCGCACGCCATATCGCCACCCGCGAGAAACACCAGGGACTGGTCTTCGCCATTGCCTTCGAATCGCTGGTCAAGCTGCTCTGCCTGGGCGCCATTGGCCTGTATGCGCTGTATGGCGTGTTCGACGGCCCGCAGGAACTGCAGGTCTGGCTGCAACAGAACCAGGCCAGCCTCAGCGAATTGCACACGCCCCTGCAGGAGGGACCATGGCGCACCCTGCTGCTGGTGTTCTTCGCCTCGGCCATCGTCATGCCGCACATGTATCACATGACCTTCACGGAGAACCTCAACCCACGCGCCATGGTCAGCGCCAGCTGGGGCCTGCCGTTGCTGCTGTTGCTGTTCAGCCTGGCGGTACCGCTGATCCTCTGGGCCAGCCTGCGCCTGGGCGCTACCACCAACCCGGAATACTTCACCCTGGGCCTGGGCATGGCACTGGATAATGATCTGCTGGCCCTGGTCGCCTACGTCGGCGGCCTGTCTGCCGCCAGCGGCCTGATCATCGTCTCGACCCTGTCACTGTCCGGCATGGTGCTCAATCACCTGGTGCTGCCGCTGTACCAGCCACCTGCTGGCGGCAACATCTATCGCTGGCTGAAATGGACACGTCGCCTGCTGATCATTGCCATCATCATGGCCGGCTATGGCTTCTACCTGCTGCTGGCGGCCGAACAGGACCTGGCCAATCTGGGCATCGTCGCCTTCGTGGCCACACTACAGTTTCTCCCCGCCACCCTCTCCGTCCTCTACTGGCCCAGCGCCAATCGCCGCGGTTTCATCGCCGGCCTGCTCACCGGTATCGCCCTGTGGCTGGTCAGCATGCTGCTGCCGCTGATCACGGAACTGCAAAGCCTGCACCTGGCCGATTACACCCTGCACCTGGACAGTAACAACTGGCACCTCGCCGCCATCGCCTCACTGGCCGCCAACGTCACGGTGTTCACCCTGGTTTCGCTGTTCAGCCGCAGCAGCGCCGAGGAACAAAGCGCCGCCGACGCCTGCACCGTGGATAACGTTCGTCGCCCGCAGCGACGCGAACTGCTGGCCAATTCGCCGCAGGAATTCGCTGCGCAACTGAGCAAGCCACTGGGCGCCATCACCGCTCAGCGCGAAGTCGAGCAGGCCCTGCAGGACCTGCAACTGCCGTTCGACGAGCGCCGCCCCTACGCCCTGCGCCGTCTGCGCGACCGCCTGGAAGCCAACCTGTCCGGCTTGATGGGGCCCAGCGTGGCACAGGACATGATCGAAACCTTCCTGCCCTACAAATCCGGCAGCGAAAGCTACGTCAGCGAAGACATCCACTTCATTGAAAGCCGCCTGGAGGACTATCAGTCGCGCCTCACCGGCCTGGCCGCCGAACTGGACAGCCTGCGCCGCTACCACCGGCAAACCCTGCAGGAACTGCCCATGGGGGTCTGCTCACTGGCCAAGGACCAGGAAATCCTCATGTGGAACCGCGCCCTGGAGCAACTCACCGGAATATCTGCGCAACGCGTGGTCGGCTCGCGGCTGGGCAGCCTGGAAGCGCCCTGGCGCAACCTGCTGGAAGAGTTCAGCCGACAGAGCGAGCCGCACCGCCACAAGCAGCGCCTGAGTGTCGATGGCCAGGCACGCTGGCTGAACCTGCACAAGGCGGCCATTGAGGAACCACTGGCTCCCGGCAACAGCGGCCTGGTAATCCTCGTCGAGGACGTCACCGAAACCCGTCTGCTGGAAGATCGCCTGGCCCACTCCGAGCGACTAGCCAGCATTGGCCGCCTGGCCGCCGGCGTGGCCCATGAAATCGGCAACCCCATTACCGGCATCGCCTGCCTGGCGCAGAACCTGCGTGAAGAGCGGGAGGGCGATGCGGAGATCAACGAAATCAGCAGCCAAGTCATCGAGCAGACCCGCCGGGTGTCACGCATCGTCCAGTCGCTGATGAACTTTGCCCATGCCGGCGGCCGCCAGCAAAGCAGCGAGCCGGTGTGCCTGGCCGCAGTCACCGAGGAAGCCATTGCCCTGCTCTCGCTCAACCGACATGCCGTGGACGTCGAATTCCGCAACCAGTGCGACCCACAACACTGGGTGGATGGCGACTCGCAACGCCTGGCGCAGGTCATCATCAACCTGCTGAGCAACGCCCGCGATGCCTCGCCCGCCGGCGGGCTGATCCGCATCAGCAGCCAGGCCAGCGAGCACAGCGTGGAGTGGCTGGTGGAAGATCAGGGCAGCGGGATTCCCAAGGCGATTCTCCAGCAGGTTTTCGAGCCCTTCTTCACCACCAAGGACCCTGGCAAAGGCACCGGGCTCGGCCTGGCGCTGGTCTATTCAATCGTGGAAGAGCATTATGGACAGATCAGCATCGACAGCCCGGTCGATCCGCACAGCGGGCGTGGCACACGCCTGCGGATCAGCCTGCCGCGCCATGTCGACACGACGTCCCCAGCGAACTAGCAGGCCGTAACCAGGCCGCCAGACCGTCGAGAGAAACGCATTGATGTCACACATCCTCATCGTCGAAGACGAAACCATCATCCGCTCGGCCCTGCGCCGTCTGCTGGAGCGCAACCAGTATCAGGTCAGCGAGGCAGGCTCGGTACAGGAAGCCCAGGAGCGCTTCAACATCCCCGGATTCGACCTGGTGGTCAGTGACCTGCGCCTGCCGGGCGCGCCCGGCACCGAACTGATCAAGTTGGCCCAGGGCACCCCGGTGCTGATCATGACCAGTTATGCCAGTCTGCGTTCGGCCGTGGACTCGATGAAAATGGGTGCCGTCGATTACATCGCCAAACCCTTCGACCACGACGAAATGCTCCAGGCCGTGGCGCGTATCCTCAGCGAACGCCAGCGCGGCGAGCGCGGCCCAACCAGCGTCGAACAGTCCTCCTCGCCCACTGGCACACCGCCCAGCCAGGCCACTGGCGAGCTGGGCATCATCGGTTCCTGCGCGCCCATGCAGGAGCTGTACAACAAGATTCGCAAAGTAGCCCCCACCGACTCCAACGTACTGATCCAGGGCGAGTCGGGCACCGGCAAGGAACTGGTGGCACGCGCCCTGCACAACCTGTCACGGCGAGCCAAAGCGCCACTGATTTCGGTGAACTGCGCCGCCATTCCGGAAACCCTCATCGAATCCGAGCTGTTCGGCCATGAAAAAGGCGCCTTTACCGGAGCCAGCGCCGGCCGGGCCGGCCTGGTCGAGGCCGCCGATGGTGGCACCCTGTTCCTTGACGAGATCGGCGAACTGCCTCTGGAGGCGCAGGCCCGCCTGCTGCGGGTGCTCCAGGAAGGCGAGATCCGCCGGGTCGGTTCAGTACAGTCACAGAAAGTCGATGTGCGCCTGATCGCCGCGACCCACCGCGACCTCAAGGCCCTGTCGAAGATCGGCCAGTTCCGCGAAGACCTCTACTACCGGCTGCATGTGATATCTCTGCGCCTCCCCCCGCTGCGCGAACGCGGCAATGACGTGCTGGAAATCGCACAATCTTTCCTCGCCCGGCAATGTCAGCGCATGGAGCGTGAACCCCTGCATTTTGCCAGCGAAGCCGAACAGGCGATTCGCCAGTACAGCTGGCCGGGTAACGTGCGGGAACTGGAGAACGCCATTGAACGCGCGGTGATTCTTTGCGAAGGCCCGCAGATTTCCACCGAACTGCTGGGTATCGATATCGAGCCGGATCTCGAAGTCGACGGCGATCCTTTCGCCAACAGCGCGGCCGCCGTCAGCCTGGAGCCCAGTGAAGACCTGTCGCTGGAGGATTACTTCCAGCACTTCGTGCTCGAGCACCAGGATCACATGACCGAGACCGAACTGGCCCGCAAGCTGGGCATCAGTCGCAAGTGCTTGTGGGAGCGCCGCCAGCGCCTGGGTATTCCGCGCCGCAAGAGCGCAGCGGGCAGCGAATAATCCGCAACCAGCCTGTTACCCACAAGCCGAGACGTAACAGAACCGGGGCTTACGGTAACGAGGCCCCGGTTTTTTTATGCTCATTCAGTAATGACAAAAACATAACTCATTGTTTTAAAATAAAAAACAAAAACTGGCACAGCAAATGCTTTATGTCAGGCACAACAACAAGAAGAACCGCACACCCATAACAAGAACAACACGCAACGACTCCAGCACAACAAGAACAACAAGGCGGAGGCGCAGCTAACTGATTCTTTTGGAGAGGGTTGGTCGGCCAGGGAATCCCGGCAGCAGTCCGAGAACAATAAAACTGCCTCAAGGCAGCGCCCGAACTGCAAAGAGCCTTGGCTCCGAGATCCACCAGCGACCAAAGCAATCCGTTTGCTCTTACCCCTCGATCTGAGGGCTGTCCCAGGTCACAAGCCAGTGGGACCGGGTCAAACAACAAGAAAAGCAAGCCCACGACAATAATAACAATAGAGCACGCAGTGATTTGAGGGGGAGCCTAGGCTCCCCCTTGTGCTTCCTGGACTACCCACTTCGTTCACCCTGCCGGCGAGCGGTGCTAGAATCCGCGGCACTTCTGCGGTCAAGCCTGTAAACGGCCGCCTCATTCGCCACACAGTGCCCCCCATGCTGAAAAAGCTGATCCAGTCTTTGCGTTCACCACGGAAACGCCAGCCCCATCCACGCACCACGCCGCTGGTGCTCAGCAAGCGCCAGCATCCGCTGGGGCGCCAGCAGATCAGTCGTAACGCGCTGAGCGTGATCGAACGACTGCAGCACTCCGGTTACCAGGCCTATGCCGTGGGTGGCTGTGTGCGCGACCTGCTGCTCGGCCTGCCCCCCAAGGACTTCGATGTAGCGACCAGCGCCACCCCGGAACAGGTACGCGCGGCGTTTCGCAATGCCCGGGTGATCGGCCGGCGCTTCAAGCTGGTGCACGTGCACTTTGGCCGCGAAATCATCGAAGTAGCGACCTTCCGCGCCGGCCATGTCGAGCAGGCACGCCCCGACAACCAGCAGTCGGCGCATCACGAAAGCGGACGCATCCTGCGCGACAACGTCTACGGCACCCTCGAAGAAGACGCCGAGCGCCGCGACTTCACCATCAACGCGCTGTATTACGACCCGGGCAGCGAGCGCATCCTCGACTACGCGCATGGTGTCCACGACATTCGCAATCAGCTGATTCGCCTGATCGGCAACCCCGAGCAACGCTACCAGGAAGACCCGGTACGCATGCTGCGCGCGGTACGCTTTGCCGCCAAGCTGGACTTCGACATCGAGCGGCACACCGCCGCCCCGATTCGCCGCCTCGCCCCCTTGTTGCGCGACATTCCTGCGGCACGACTGTTCGAGGAAGTACTCAAGCTGTTCCTCAGTGGCCAGGCCGAGATCACCTTCGACCTGCTCTGCCAGTACGACCTGTTCGCCCCGCTGTTCCCGGCCAGCGCCAAGGCGCTGCAGCGCAACCCGCGCTACAGCGAGGCACTGATTCGCCAGGCACTGATCAATACCGACCAGCGTATTGCCGAGGGCAAACCGGTCACCCCGGCCTTCCTGTTCGCCGCCCTGCTCTGGCCGGCACTGGCACCGCGCGCGGCACAACTGCAGGAGCGCGGCCTGCCGGCCAGCGTGGCCTTGCAGGATGCGGCTCAGGAACTGGTCATAGAGCAATGCAAGCACACCGCCGTACCCAAGCGTTTCACCATCCCCATGCGGGAAATCTGGGACATGCAGGAACGCCTGCCTCGGCGCAGCGGCAAGCGTGCCGACCTGTTGCTGGAGAATCCGCGTTTCCGCGCCGGCTACGACTTCCTGCTCCTGCGCGAAAGTGCCGGCGAGCAGACCGATGGCCTGGGCGAATGGTGGACGCTCTACCAGGAGGCCAGCGACAGCCAGCGGCGCCAGATGATTCGCCAGCTAGGCCAGCGCGACAGTGCCACGCCAGATGAGCCCGCCAGTGCCGCACCACGCAAACGCCGCCGTGGCGGCAAGCGGCGACGCGGGCCACGTAGCGAGCAGGCAGGCGAGTAAGGTGCCACAGGTATACATCGGCCTGGGCAGCAACCTTGCCCAGCCCCTGGCACAACTGCGCGATGCCTGTCAGGCGCTGGCCAGATTGCCCGACAGTCAATTGCTGGCTCTGTCTTCGGCCTATGCCAGCGACCCACTCGGCCCGCCCGACCAGCCCCGCTACCTGAATGCCGTGGCCTGCCTGCACACCCAACTGCCCCCACTAGCGCTGCTCGACGCCCTGCAAGGCATCGAGCAGGCCCACGGCCGTCAACGCAAGGCGGAGCGCTGGGGGCCGCGCACCCTCGACCTGGATATCCTGCTGTATGGCGAACAGCGTATCGACCTGCCACGCCTGCAGGTACCGCACTACCACATGCACGCCCGCGCCTTCGTGCTCTATCCGCTGGCAGAGATCGCCGGGGAACTGATCCTGCCCGACGGACGGCGGCTGACCGAACTGCTCGCACAGTGCCCTTACCAGGGCCTGGAGCGCCTGGAAGAGCGCCTGCTCGACGAGGTAACGGCGTAACACCGGGGTAACACCCGCAATTGACTTGGCGCCCCCCCATCTGGACTATAGGCGTCCCGTTGCCCCGAGCCCCGTGCCGGCGGCGCCGATGAGGACGAGAAAAATGCCCGCTGTAACCCTGAGCACCCTGCAGGCGCTCAAGCAAAAAGGCGAAAAAATCGCCATGCTCACGGCCTACGATGCCACGTTCGCCCAACTGGCCTGCCAGGCCGGGGTCGATGTGCTGCTGATTGGCGACTCACTGGGCATGGTAGTGCAAGGCCATGACAGCACACTGCCGGTCAGCCTGGCCGACATGGTTTATCACACCGCCGCCGTCAAACGTGGCAACCAGGGCGCGCTGATTCTCAGCGACCTGTCGTTCATGAGCTACGCCAGCCTGGAACAGACCTACGCCTCCTGCGCAGCGTTGATGCAGGCCGGCGCGCACATGGTCAAACTGGAAGGCGCCGCCTGGCTGGCCGAGCCGATCAGCCGCCTGGCCGAACGCGGCGTACCGGTCTGCGCACATCTTGGCCTGACTCCGCAGTCGGTCAATGTGTTCGGCGGTTACAAGGTGCAGGGACGCAGCGAAGCCCAGGCGCGCCAACTGCTCGCCGATGCCATGGCCCTGGAGCAGGCCGGCGCGGCGATGCTGCTGCTGGAGTGCGTGCCCAGCGCACTGGCCGCCGAAATCAGCCGCGCCGTACAGATCCCGGTAATCGGTATTGGTGCCGGCGTGGATACCGATGGCCAGGTATTGGTCATGCACGACCTGCTGGGCCTGTCGCTATCCGGGCGCACGCCGAAATTCGTGAAGAACTTCATGAGCGGCCAGGACAGCCTGCTCGGCGCCTTCAGCGCCTATGTCCGCGCGGTCAAGGCCGCCGAGTTCCCTGCCGCCGAACACGGATTCTCCGCATGATCACCGTCAAGAGCCTGCGCGAACTGCGCGCCGCCGTCAGCCGTGCCCGCAGCGAGGGCAAGCGTATCGCCCTGGTACCCACCATGGGCAACCTGCACGCCGGGCACATCGCTCTCGTGGAAAAAGCCACCCAGCGCGCTGATTTCGTGGTCGCCAGCATCTTCGTCAACCCGTTGCAGTTCGGCGCCAACGAAGACCTCGACAAATACCCACGCACCCTGGTCGCCGATCAGGAAAAGCTGGTCGGCGCAGGTTGTCACCTGCTGTTCACCCCTGATGTCGAGGAAGTCTACCCGGACGGCATGCAGCAGCAGACACGCGTCAGCGTGCCGCTGGTTTCCGAAGGTTTGTGCGGCGCCAGTCGCCCTGGACACTTCGAGGGCGTGGCCACAGTGGTCTGCAAGCTGTTCAACATGGTGCAACCCGACCTGGCGCTATTCGGCGAAAAGGACTTCCAGCAACTGGCGGTCATTCGCAAGCTGGTGCGCGACCTCAACCTACCCATCCAGGTCATGGGCGAGCCCACCGTGCGTGCCGCCGACGGCCTCGCGCTGTCGTCACGCAACGGTTATCTGAACGAAAGCCAACGCGCCCTGGCGCCCCTGCTGTATCGCACCCTGCAGCAACTGGCCGAAGAGATCCGTCGCCAGCCGTCTGCGCAGTCCACTCTGCTGGCTGCCGCCCGCCAGCAACTTGAGGATGCAGGGCTGCGCCCCGACTACATGGAGCTGCGTGAGGCCGTCCGGCTGCGCGAGGTACAGGACAGCGATCGCCAACTGGTCCTGCTCGCCGCCGTATACCTGGGCACAACCCGACTGATCGACAACCTGCAGTTCAGTCTCGACTGAATCCCTGCGTGCTGCGCTTGATCGGCGCAGCCCCCTTAGGCACACTCTGCCGCCGCCGCGTCCCGAGGAGGAAAACGCCATGCACGCCATCATGCTTAAGGCCAAGCTGCACCGCGCCGAAGTCACCCACGCCGTGCTCGACTACGAAGGCTCCTGCGCCATCGACGGGCAATGGCTGGACCTGGCCGGCATCCGCGAATACGAACAGATCCAGATCTACAACGTCGACAATGGCGAGCGTTTCACCACCTATGCCATCCGTGGCGAGGAAGGCTCGCGGATCATTTCGGTCAATGGCGCCGCGGCACACAAGGCGAAGGTAGGCGACCGGGTGATCATCTGCGCCTATGCCCACTACAGCGAAGCCGAACTGGAGCACTTCCAGCCGCGCATGCTGTACATGGCGCCCGGCAACGAGCTGAGCCACACCAGCAACGCGATTCCCGTGCAGCTCGCCTGAAACCCGGCAACTGCGGTTAGAATCAGGCCCGGTCAGCACCGGGCCTTTTTCTGCCCGGGCATTTCCCGCAGGACATAAGGACTTTGCCGGCATGGCGCATTTTCTCAACCCCGTGGACATCACCGCCCTGCCCGCCTGGCCGGCCCTGCATGCGCAGCGCCAGGCCATGCAGCATTTCAACCTGCGCGAAGCCTTCGCCAGCGATGCGCAGCGCTTCGAGCGCTACTCCCTGGAAAGCTGCGGACTGTTTCTCGACTACTCGAAGAACCTGATCGACGAGCAGAGCCTCGCGCTGCTCCTGCAACTGGCCGAGCAGGCTGGCTTGCCCCAAGCCATCGGCGCGCTGTTCGAGGGTGCCGAGGTCAATACCTCGGAACGCCGCCCGGCGCTGCACACGGCCCTGCGCCGCCCGGTTGGCCAGCCGCTGTACCTGCAGGGCACGGACCTCATGCCGCAGGTCCATCAGGTGCTGCAGCAGATGACCGAACTGGTCGCACGCATCCATAACGGGCTGTGGCGCGGCTACAGCGAGCAGGCCATCACCGACGTGGTCAACATCGGTATCGGCGGCTCGTTCCTCGGACCGCAACTGGTTTCCGAAGCGCTCCAGCCGTTCAACCAGAAGGGCGTGCACTGTCACTACCTGGCCAACATCGATGGCAGCGAGTTCCGCGAAGTCACCGCCCAGCTGAATGCCGCCACCACCCTGTTCATCGTTTCCAGCAAGTCCTTCTCGACCCTGGAGACCCTGAAGAATGCCGAGGCGGCACGCGCCTGGTACTTCGCCCAGGGGGGCAGCGAAAGCGGCCTGCACCGGCACTTTGTCGCCGTCACCAGCCACCCGCAGGCGGCCATCGACTTTGGCATGCGTGCCGAGAACATCTTCCCGCTGTGGGACTGGGTGGGCGGACGCTACTCGCTGTGGTCGGCCATCGGCCTGCCCATTGCCCTGACCATCGGCATGTCCAACTTCAAGGAACTGCTGGCCGGCGCGTACTGCATGGACCAGCATTTTCTGCAGGCGCCGCTGGCCCGCAACATGCCGGTACTGCTGGCCCTGCTGGGCCTGTGGTATGGCAGCTTCTGGGGCGCTCAGAGCCATGCGATCCTGCCCTACGACTATTACCTGCGCAATTTCACCGACCACCTGCAGCAACTCGACATGGAATCCAACGGCAAGTCGGTACGCCAGGACGGCAGCCCGCTGCACACGCCGAGCGGCCCGGTGATCTGGGGGGGCGTGGGCTGCAACGGCCAGCATGCCTACCACCAGTTGCTGCACCAGGGTACGCCGCTGATTCCCGCCGACTTCATCGTGCCGGTGGTCAGCCATCAGCCGCTGGCCGATCACCACCAGTGGCTGTATGCCAACTGCCTGTCGCAGAGCCAGGCGCTGATGCACGGCAAGACCCTCGCCGAGGCCGCCGCCGAACTGCGCGCCCAGGGCCTGGACGAGCAGGACGTACAACGCCTGGCCCCGCACAAGGTGATTCCCGGCAACCGGCCGAGCAACACGCTGATTCTGGAGCGCGTCAGCCCGCGCCGCCTCGGCGCACTGATCGCCCTCTACGAACACAAGGTCTATGCACAGAGCGTGCTGTGGGGCATCAATGCCTTCGACCAGTGGGGCGTAGAACTGGGCAAGCAGCTGGGACGTCAGGTCTATCAGCACCTACAGGGCCAGGACAGTGGACAGCCACTGGATGCCTCCACGGCCGGCCTGGTGAGTTTCTTCCGTAACCGCCATCGCGGCTGAACTGGCCGCTCTAGCGCGGCTATGCCAAGATGGCCGGTGTTTTCGGCCCACCCTGCCCGCACCCGGGCGCAGAGGAGAATTGCATGCAAGACGTCGTCATCGTAGCCGCCAGCCGTACCGCCATTGGCAGCTTCCAGGGTTCACTGGCGAATGTCGCCGCCGTAGACCTGGGCGCCGCGGTCATCCGCCGCCTGCTGGAGCAAACCGGGCTGGAGGCGGCCCAGGTTGACGAGGTAATCCTCGGCCACGTACTGACCGCCGGCGCCGGGCAGAACACCGCTCGCCAGGCCGCGCTCAAGGCCGGCCTGCCGCACGCCGTACCGGCCCTCACCCTAAACAAGGTCTGTGGCTCCGGCCTCAAGGCCCTGCACCTGGCCGCCCAGGCGATTCGTTGCGGTGACGCCGAGGTGGTAATCGCCGGTGGCATGGAAAACATGAGCCAGGCGCCCTATGTCATGCCCGCCGCACGCACCGGCCAGCGCATGGGCCACGGCAAGCTGATCGACACGATGATCCAGGACGGCCTGTGGGACGCCTTCAACGACTACCACATGGGCATCACCGCCGAGAACCTGGTGGACAAGTACGCCATCAGCCGCGAGGAGCAGGATGCCTTCGCCGCCGCCTCGCAGCAGAAGGCCGTGGCCGCCATCGAAGCCGGGCGCTTCGCCGATGAAATCACCCCGATCCTCATCCCCTCGCGCAAAGGCGAGCCGGTCAGCTTCGCCAGCGACGAGCAGCCGCGCGCCGGCACCACAGCCGAGTCGCTGGCCAAGCTCAAGCCGGCCTTCAAGAAGGATGGCAGTGTTACCGCCGGCAACGCTTCCAGCCTCAACGACGGCGCCGCTGCCGTGCTGCTGATGAGCGCAAGCAAGGCCCAGGCCCTCGGCCTGCCGGTACTGGCGCGCATTGCCGCCTACGCCAATGCCGGCGTCGATCCGGCAATCATGGGCATCGGCCCGGTCGGCGCCACCCAGCGCTGCCTGAGCAAGGCTGGCTGGCAACTGGCCGACCTCGACCTGATCGAAGCCAACGAAGCCTTCGCCGCCCAGGCCCTGGCCGTAGGCAAGGAGCTGGGCTGGGATGCCACCAAGGTCAACGTCAACGGCGGCGCCATCGCCCTCGGCCACCCCATTGGCGCCTCCGGCTGTCGCGTACTGGTGACCCTGCTGCACGAGATGATCAAGCGCGACGCCAAGAAGGGCCTGGCCACGCTGTGCATCGGCGGCGGTCAGGGTGTCGCACTGGCCATCGAGCGCAGCTGATCCTGGCGCAATACGCCACAGCGCAGCCCTGTAGCACAGAAGCGAGCCCTGCTCGCGAATAGGTGTAGCGCTCAGAAGCTGCGCTGATCACCAAGTAACGCCGGCCTGGAGCCGGCGTTTTTCTTGGTAGACTGCGCACCCTTTCATTTCGAGACGCCGCGCATGTCCTCTCTCGACCAGGCGCTGCGCGCCGCCCTTGATGCCCGCCGGCCGCTGCTGGCCGAACTGCACCAACAACAGACCGATTGCTATCGGCTGTTCCACGGCAGCCAGGAAGGCCAGCCCGGCCTGACCGTGGATCGCTATGGCAGCCAGCTGCTGGTGCAGAGTTTCCACCAGCCACTGACCCGCGAAGCCCTGCTGGACCTGCATGCCCTGTGCTGCGCACAACTCGCCAGCCCGTTGCAGCTGGTTTACAACGACCGTAGCGCTGGCAACTCGCGTATCGACCGGCGTGACAGCGTGTACAGCGCCAGCGCCGAGGCGCTGGCCGATCAGCAGGGTCAGGAATGGGGCATCCACTACCGGGTGCGCGGCCGGCATGCCGGGCAGGATCCGCTGCTGTTCCTCGATCTGCGCCAGGCACGTGCCTGGGTCAAGGCCAACAGCGCCGGGCAACGCGTGCTCAACTTGTTCGCCTACACCTGTGGTGTCGGCCTGTGTGCCGCCGCCGGTGGCGCCCGCGAGGTGGTCAACCTCGACTTTGCCGAGGGCAACCTGCAGGTTGGCCGGGAGAATGCCCAACTCAACCCGCACTTGCCGGCCATGCAGTTCGTGCAGTCCGACTATTTTCCGGCCATCCGCCAGTGGGCCGGCCTGCCCCTGGCGCGGCGCCGCGGCCAGGCCCTGCCGGCTTACCCGCGCCTGGAACAACGCAAGTTTGATATGGTGTTCCTCGATCCGCCGGCCTGGGCGCGCAGTGCCTTCGGCACGGTGGACCTGCTGCGCGACTATCAGAGCCTGCTCAAACCGGCGATCCTCACCACGGCACGTGACGGCATCCTGGTCTGCAACAACAACCTGGCCAAGGTAGCCTTCAGCGACTGGCTGGAACAGGTATTGCGCTGCGCCAGCAAACTGGGGCGCCCGGTGCGCGACTGGCAACAACTACTGCCAGCCGCTGACTTTCCCTCGCACGACGCTCAACCGCCGCTGAAGACGCTCATTCTGCGCTTCTGATCATTCGTCGCCCGGCCCAGGCGTGCCATACTCGAGCGAGCTGGCATGCCAGCGCGTTTATGCATGAGTCACACAGGCCGTTCGCCATGCCCAAAGGATTGACCCGCGCCCTGCGCGCGCTTGCCGTAACCCTCACCCTCTACAGCCTGCTGGGCTTTCTGCTGATTCCCGGTCTGGCCCTGCGCCTGATCAACCAGCAGCTCAGCCTGCAGGCCAGCGAAGCTGCCAGTCTGCAACGCCTGCAGCTCAATCCCTTCACCCTGGAAGTACAGGCCTGGGGGCTACGTATCGGCACACCCGAGCAGGAGCCGATTCGTCTCGAGCAGCTGTATGCCGACCTGCAATGGAGCAGCCTGTGGCAAGGTCGCCTGCACCTAGGTGAAGTACGCCTGCAGCAGCCGCAGATTGCCGTAGCCTTTGCCGCGGACGGTCAACTCAATCTGGCACAGCTGTTCAAACCCGGCCCGACCAGCGAGCCGCCCAGCGAATCCGCTGACAGCCCCATGCCCGCAATACGTCTGGAGCGTCTAGCCATCCGCCAGGGCGCCCTGGCCTTCGCCGACCAGCGCCTCGCCGAACCCATTGCCCTGGACTACCAGGACCTCGATCTGCAGCTGCTGCACCTCGACACACGCGCCACGGAGCACGCCGCACTGCAGCTCAGCGCCCAGGGAGCGCAAGGTGGCAAGCTCGACTGGCAGGGTACGCTGCAGCTGCAACCGCTGCAGTCCAGCGGCCAGCTCAGCCTGCGCGATGTGCAACTGCAGGCGCTCTGGCCTTATGTCCGCGAACATCTGCCGCTGAAGCTGAAGGGCGGAGAACTACAGGTAGCCGCTCAGTACACTCTGGATCTCAGCCAGGGCACCGACCTGCGCCTGCAACAGCTGCATACCCGCCTGAACGCCCTGGCCCTGCACAGCGACAGCGACCAGCCCCTGCTCAAGCTGGCCAGCCTGGAATTGCACGATGGACAACTGGACCTGGCCAAGCAGCAGCTGCACCTCGGGCGTATCGACAGCCAGGCACTGCAAGCCTGGCTAAGCCGCGAAGCCGACGGCCAGCTGAACTGGCAGAAATTGCTGGCTCAACCGCCTGGCCGCACGACGCCCGCTGCGCCGCCCGCAGCAACGCCGCCAAACGAGTCCAGTGAAACGGCTGAAACAAGTAGCCAGCCCTGGCATATCCAGGTCAAGGCGCTTGACCTACGCGACTACCAGCTGCACCTCGCCGACCGCACCGTCAACCCGCCGTTGGCTCTGGAGCTGAGCCAGCTGCAACTGAGCCTGCAGAACTTCGACAGCCGCTCAGCCCAAGCCTTCCCGGTCAGCCTGCAGAGCCAGGTCGGCAAACAGGGCCGCCTCAAAAGCAGTGGCCAGATACAACTGCAACCCCTGGCCGTGGAGCTGACCATCGATGCCCAGCAGCTCGATCTACGCCTGGCCCAGGGCTATCTCAATCCGTATGTGCGCCTTGAGCTGCGCAGCGGCCTGCTCGGCAGCCAGCTGCAGGTCAGCCTGCGCGACGGCACGCCCCTGCAACTGCAGGTACGCGGCGCCGCGCAGGTCGAGCAACTGCACAGCCTCGACAAGCTCAAGGGACGCGATTTCGTACGCTGGAAAAAACTCAACCTCGACGGCCTGGATTACCAGCACGGCGAGCACCTGCACATCGCCAGCGTCGACCTGCAACAGCCCTATGTGCGCTTCATCATCAATGAAGACCGCACGACCAACCTGGGTGAACTGCTGATACCCCAGCCCGCCAGCGCGCCTCCCGCAGCCGCCCCGGGCAGCCCCCTGGCCCTGCGCATCGGCGGTATCGCCATCAACGACGGCTCGGCAAACTTTGCCGACTTCAGCCTGATGCCCAGCTTCGCCACCGCCATCCAGCAGTTGCACGGACGCATTGGTACGCTCGACAGCCAGCGCAACAGTGCCGCCCGAGTGGATATCAGCGGCAAGGTCGACAAATATGCGCCGGTAAGCATCAAGGGCCAGCTCACCCCCTTCGACCCGCTGGCCAAACTGGACATCGCTACCCAGTTCAAGCGCGTCGAACTGACCACCCTGACCCCCTACTCCGGCAAGTTCGCCGGCTACCGCATTCGCAAGGGCCGGCTCAACCTCGACCTGCACTACCGCATCGAACAGGGCAAGCTGAATGCCGACAACGCTGTGGTGCTGGAGCAGCTGCAACTGGGCGAGAAAGTCGACAGCCCGGATGCCGTCGACCTGCCCATCCGTCTGGCCGTGGCCCTGCTCAAGGATACCGAAGGCAAGATCGAGATCCGCCTACCCGTGCAGGGCGATCTGAACAACCCCGAGTTCAGTGTCATGCCGATCGTCTGGCAGACCCTGCGCAACCTGGTCTTGCGCGCTGCCCAGGCGCCCTTCAAGTTCGTCGCCGGCCTGGTCGGCGGCAACAACGCCGACCTCAGTGTGGTGCCCTTCGCCTCCGGCAGCCAGCAACTGGATGGTGCAGCCCAGGACAATCTACGCACGCTGGGCAAGGCGCTGCAGGACCGCCCGGCATTGCGCCTGGAAATCGAAGCGCTGGCCAGCACGGCCGCCGACGGCCCGCACGTCGCTGCAGCCCGCCTGGAGCGCGAATACCAGTACACTTGGTACCGTCTCCTGCAACGGCGTGGTGAGCGAGTGCCCGCCTCGGCACGTGAACTGCAGGTTCCCGAAGACGACAAGCCGGCGCTGCTGGAAGGCATCTACCGCGCGCGCCTCAAGCAACAGCCCCCAGCGGCCTGGCGCGAGCTAGACGATGAGCAACGCACTGCGCAACTGCGCCAGGCCCTGCTGCAACACTGGCAAGACAGCAACCTGCTACTGCGCCAACTGGCACAGACCCGTGCTACCGCCATCAAGGACTTCCTGGTCAGTGAAGCCGGCCTGGAAGACAGCCGCGTCTACCTGCTCGACGTCAGCGTCGAAGCCGGCGAGCCCGAGCGGGCCAGCGAAACCCGCCTGCATCTGGATAGCCTATGAACCACTACCGTGCGCTACCTCACCTAGCCCTCACCCTTCTGCTGCTGAGCGGCGCCAGCCTGCCAGCGCAGGCCGACAGCCTGCGCTGCGGCAGCAGCCTGGTAAGCGAGGGTGATCGCAAGTTCGAAGTACTACAGGCCTGCGGCGAGCCGCGCTACCGCGACCCGGTAGGCTATACCCTCGGCCCTTACGAGCGCCGCGAGCTGCTGATCGAGGAATGGGTGTACGGCCCGAACAACGGCATGCTCAATATCCTGACCTTCGAAGGTAACCGCCTGGTGCGCATCGAACGCAAGAGGAACCGCTGAGATGTCGCCCCGCCACCTGCTGAGCCTGGTTTTGTTGCTGGGCAGTCCCGCACTGCTCCAGGCCGCCTCCACCCACCGCTGCGGCAACCAGCTGGTCAGCCTGGACGACAGCAGCCATGAAGTACACAGCAAGTGCGGCGAACCCAACAGCCGCGACCCGCTGGGCTACCGGGAACGCCGCGACGACTACGGTTTCCTTCACGAAGTGGCCGTCGAGGAATGGAGCTACGGGCCGTACAATGGCATGTACTACTTCCTGCGTTTCGAGGGTAACCGCCTGGTGCGCATCAGCAGCCGGCGTGGCCGCTGACGCGCCGCCCGTCACGCCTGGCGCAGGTGCACCACGCGCTGCGGAAAGGGGATCTCGATACCGGCCGCAGCCAGACGCTGCTGGGCCTGCTCGGTAAAGGCAAACAGCACTGGCCAGTAGTCCGGCGAATTGACCCACAGGCGCAACGACAGGTTGATGGCACTGTCGCCCAGCGCGGTTACCACCACCTGTGGCGAGGGATCACGCAGCACCCTGCTGTCCTCGGCCACCGCCAGCAACACGCTGCGGGCCTGCTGCACATCGCTACCGTAGGCAATGCCCAGGTTGATGTCCACACGACGGGTCGGCTGCCGCGAGTGGTTGATGATCACCCCGTTGGACAGGCTGCCATTCGGCAATACCAGCAGTTTGTTGTCGGCACTGCGCAGCGTCGTGTGGAAGATCTGGATACTGTCCACCGTACCACTGACCCCCTGTGCCTCAATCCACTCCCCCACCCGGAAAGGGCGAAACAGCAGAATCAACACCCCGCCGGCAAAATTGCCCAGGCTGCCCTGCAACGCCAGGCCGATAGCTAGGCCGGCGGCACCGATCACGGCAATGAACGACGTGGTCTCCACGCCGATCATCGAGGCCACGCTAACCAGCAGCAGGACCTTGAGCAGGATGTTCGCCAGGCTACCGATAAAACCATGCAGGGTTGGGTCCACCTGACGCGACTGCAGCAAATTGCCGACCCGTCGGGTCAAACCGTTGACCAGCCACCAGCCCACCGTCAGGGTCAGCAAAGCCAGCAGCAACTGTCCGGCATATTGCATGACAACCGGCAACCAGGCCTCCGAGCGATCCAGCCAGTGTTCCAGTTGTTGCACGTTCATCTCCATGCCTACCTCCTTGGTTTGCCACAAAAAAAAGACGTCGCCTGGCGCAACCAGGCGACGTCCATTGTCCGACCCGTGACAAGCCACCGGGTTCCCCCGGCGCTGCGCATCAGTCGCGGAAGTTGTTGAACTGCAAGGGCATCCCCAGGCTTTGCGTGCGCAGCAGGGCAATCACTTCCTGCAGCTCATCGCGTTTCTTGCCGGTCACCCGCACCTGCTCACCCTGAATGGCCGCCTGCACCTTGATCTTCGAGTCCTTGATCAACGCGACGATCTTTTTCGCCAGCTCCTTGTCGATCCCCTCGCGCAGCAGCGCCTCCTGCTTCATGACCTTGCCCGAGGCATAGGCGTCCTTGACTTCCAGGCACTGACAATCGATCTTGCGTTTGATCAGGCTGCCGCGCAGGATGTCGAGCACCTGCTCAAGCATGAACTCGGCCTCGGCGGTAATCGTCACGGTCTTGTCCTTGTGCTCCAGGCTGCATTTGCCACGCAGGTCGAAGCGCCGCTCCAGTTCCTTGACAGCGTTGTCCACGGCATTGGTAACCTCGTGCTTGTCCAGTTCGGACACCACGTCGAACGAAGGCATGAAAACTCTCCTGATAAACGGTACGAAGCCCATCACGGATGGGGCGTACCTGGCTTGACGATAAAAAGGCCGGCTCATTATAACTGAGCCTCCCAAAACACTGCGGATTCGGCAGCATGCCACCTCATGATCCGCTCCGCCTCAGCGACCAGCGAGACACGCATGCCCAATCCTCAACTCAGCATCCTGGTGGTGGACGACGCCAAGTTCTCCAGCGCCATGATCGGCCGCAGCCTGCGCCAGGCCGGCTACCAGGACATCCGCTTTGCCCACAGCGCGGCCGATGCCCTGCAGCAGCTGGAACAGCGCCCGGCCAGCGTGCTGCTCGCCGACTGGCTGATGCCGGAAACCGACGGCCTGCAACTGACCGCCCAGGTACGCCAGCTCGACGAAAGCATCAATCACTACACCTATGTCATCCTGCTCACCGGCAAGGAAGGCGACAACGCCCTCAGCGAAGCCTTCGACCACGGTGTCGACGACTTCATCAACAAGGGCCAGATGAACGAGCAGTTGCTACCCCGGGTCTTTGCCGCTGATCGCCTGTGCAACACCCTGCAGCGCCTGCTCATCGAAAACCGCCTGCTCACCCAGAACATCGCCAGCCTCGAACAGCGCAATCTGGTCGACCCACTGACCGGGCTGGGCAATGCCCGCCTGCTGCAACAGCGCCTGCAGGACAGCCTGCGCCAGGTCGACACCCGCGGCGGCGCCGTATGCTTCCTGCTGGTCGCCCTGCAGGGCGTGGACAACCTGCGCCTGCAACATGGCCCTGCCTATCTACAGGAACTGCAGCGTGGCGTGGCCCGCCGCCTGCAGCAACTGGTCCGCCCGCTGGATGTGCTGGCGCGCCTGGACGACGAGCACTTTGCCGTCATCACCCTGCTGGAAAACCTCCAGGAATGCTCGCCGACCAGCTTCAAGCGCCTGCATGAGGGGCTCAATCTCAAGGCCTTCAAGACCAGCGAAGGCTTCGTCAGCGTCAAGGCGGCCATCGCTCTGGTCGGCATGGACGGCAAGGCGCTACCGATCAATGCCGAGCAACTGTTCGCCGAAGCCCGCCAGTTGCTTCCGGAAGCCATTGCCAGCGGCCGCATGGCTGCCACCCGCCTGCCTCACTGAATGACCTGGTATATCCTCGGAGCCGGCAGCCTGGGCAGTCTGTGGGCCTGTCGCCTGGCCCGTTCCGGATTGCCAGTGGGCCTGCTGCTGCGCGACCGGCAACGCCTGGCCGACTATCAGCGTGCCGGCGGGCTGACCCTGGTCGAGCACGGCCAGGCGCAGCATTACCGCCTCCCCGCGCACAGCGTGACGGACAGCCCGCCCATCCAGCGCCTGCTACTGGCCTGCAAGGCTTATGACGCGCCAGCAGCGGCACGCCAACTGGCCCCACGTCTGCAACCTGGCGCCGAATTGATCCTCCTGCAGAACGGCCTGGGCAGTCAGCAGGCCGTTGCCGACAGCCTGCCCGGTGTACGCTGCCTGGCCGCGTCGAGTACCGAAGGGGCCTTCCGCCAGGCAGATTTCCAGGTGGTATTTGCCGGCCAGGGGCATACCTGGCTGGGCGACCTGCGCGGCGCCAGTGCGGCGCCCAGCTGGCTGGCAGAGCTGCAGCAGGCCGGCATTGCCCACAGCTGGAGCGACGACATCCTCAGTCGACTGTGGCGCAAGCTGGCCATCAACTGCGCCATCAATCCACTCAGCGTGCTGCACGACTGCCGCAATGGCCAGCTGCGCGACCATCAGGAGGCGCTGCAGACCCTCTGTCAGGCCCTCCAGCAGTTACTCCAGGCCTGCGGGCAAAGCAGCGCCGCCCAGGGCCTGCTGGCAGAAGTCATGCAAGTGATCGCCGCCACCGCCGCCAATTTCAGTTCGATGCACCAGGACGTCAGCCAGGGCCGGCGCACCGAGACCGATTACCTGCTCGGCTATGCCTGCCAGCAGGCGCGCCTGCACGGACTGCACCTAGCGGTACTGGAAGACCTCCTGCAACGCCTGCAGGAGCGTCAGGCAGCAGCCCGCGCCTAGGCTGGCGGCCGTCCGGCACACAGGCTACCCTGCCGCACAGCCGTGGAGACTGCCGTGTGAACAAGCTGCGTCAACGCCTCGACAACCTGCCGGTCGGCCACAAGCTGCTGGCAGCCCTGCTGGTGCTCCTGCTGGCCGTACTGCTGCTGGCCAACCTGGCGTTCATCAGTGCCGCCTACTGGATCTCCCGGGAGAGCCTGACCCCTCAATCGCTGCACACCCTGGCTCGCCTGATCGCCAGCCCGGCCCTCAGCCAGCAGGCGCTGAGTTCGCCACAGGCCGCGCAGGCCGTGCTGCAGCACCTGGATAGCTATACCAGCCTGCGTGCCGCCGCACTGTACGACCGCCAGGGCAACCTGCTCGCGCAACTGCAGCGCGGCAGCCCCTTGCCACTGCCGGAACAGGCCAGCGCACTGGCCAGCTGGCAACAGCAGGAGTTTCGCGCCAGCCTGCTGCAGGCCCTGCCCGAACAGGCCAGGCAGCCCGGCTACCTGCTCCTGGTGGCCAGTAGCGAAGTACCGGGCGCCTTCTATACCGGTACGCTCAGCGCCAGCCTGGTGATCCTGCTGTGCAGCCTGCTGTTCGGCGTCTGGGTATTGCGCCAGGTACGCCGCCTGATCACCCGGCCGATCCGCCGCCTGGAAGAGTTGTCGCAGCGGGTCACCCGCGAAGAAAACTATGCACTGCGCGCCCGCCCCGGTAATCAGGACGAGATCGGCAGCCTGGCCACGGCCTTCAACACCATGCTCGAACGGATGGCCAACCGCGAACGCGAGCTGCAGGAGGCCCATGCACAAACCCGCCAGCAGAGCGAGGCGCACGAACGCAGCAACCGTAAGCTGGCCCTGGAAGTGCAGGTGCGCAGCAAGATCGAGAAGAAGCTCACCGGTTTCCAGAAATACCTCAACGACATCATCGACTCCATGCCCTCGGCACTGATCGCCGTCGACGAGCAACTCTATGTCAGCCAATGGAACCAGCAGGCCAGCCGCCTGGCCGGCTGCACGGCCGAACAGGCCCTGCACCGCCCCTGTACCCAGGCCTTTGCCGCGCTGCGCGATTACCTGCTGCCCTTGCAACAGTGCCTGGCCCGCCAGCAGGTACAGCGTATCGAGCGGGTCTGCTGGCCCGATGCCCAGGGCCAGCCACGTCACTATGACCTGACCCTCTACCCACTGAGCGGCAAACATGGTCTGGTGATCCGCATCGACGACATCACCGAACGTCTGGCCATGGAGGCGCTGATGGTACAGTCGGAAAAGATGCTGTCGATCGGCGGCCTGGCAGCCGGCATGGCCCATGAAATCAACAATCCACTGGGCGCCATCCTGCACAATGTACAGAACATCCGCCGGCGCCTGTCTGTCGACCTGCCCCGTAACCAGGACGCTGCACTGAGCAGCGGCGTGCGCCTGGAAGCAGTCAACCATTACCTGCAGGCGCGTGACATCCCCCACCTGCTGGAAGGTATCCAGCAGGCCGGCAGCCGGGCCAGTCGCATCGTGCGGCACATGCTCAGCTTCAGCCGGCGCAGCGACCACCTGTTGCACCCCTGCGCACTGGAGCCCCTGCTCGAGCAAGCGCTGGAAATCGCCGGCAACGACTTTGCGCTGGTCGAAGGCCTGGATTTCAAGCACCTGCACATCGAGCGCGACTATGCCAGCGACCTGCCCGCCGTGCCGGTGATTGCCAGCGAACTGGAACAGGTGCTGCTCAACCTGCTGAAGAACGCTGCGCAGGCCATCCAGCAGCGCCCCGCAGGTAGCCCGCCCGGACGCATCTTGCTGCGCACCCGACGCTGTGGTGCCTGGGCGCAGATCGAGTTGCAGGACAATGGCGTGGGCATGGATGACGCGGTACGCAAGCGTATCTTCGAGCCGTTCTTCACCACCAAGGATGTCGGCCAGGGCAGCGGCCTGGGCCTGTCAGTGTCGTATTTCATCATCACCAACAACCACAAGGGGCAGATGGACGTACAGGCCCGCCCCGGCCAGGGCACCTGCTTCACCCTGCGCCTGCCGCTACCTGGCGTTTTACCGTCGCCCCCTGCACAAGCAGGGGCAGACACGGAATAATGCCCGCCCCGTCATGTCGAGAAGGACTGCCAGTCATGGGCTATCGCCTATCGAAGATCTACACCCGCACCGGTGACCAGGGTGAAACCGGGCTGGCCGATGGCCGCCGGGTTGCCAAGGATCACCCACGTATCGAAGCCATCGGCGAGGTGGACATGCTCAACAGCCAGCTGGGCCTGCTGATCGCCGAACTGGTCGAACAACAGAGCATGTGGCCGGCCCTCGGCGAACTGCTCGAGGTCCTCGAGCCTTGCCAGCATCGCCTGTTCGATCTGGGCGGCGAGCTGGCCATGCCCGAATACCAGGCCCTGCAGGACAGCGACATCGAGCGCCTCGAACAGGCCATCGACCGCTGGAACGAAGAGGTCGGCCCGCTCAAGGAGTTCATCCTGCCGGGCGGCTCACGGCTGCTCGCCCAGGCGCATGTCTGCCGTAGCCAGGCACGCACCGCCGAACGCCGCTGCCAGCAGCTCAACGCCCTGGAGCCGCTACGTGGTACGGGCCTGGCCTACCTCAACCGTCTCTCCGACCTGCTGTTTGTCGGCAGTCGGCTGATTGGCAAGCGCATGCATATTGGCGAAATCCTCTGGCGCGCCGCCGAGCGTCGCTGACCCCGACCTGCCCGGCGGCCGCTACTCAAGGATGAACAGGGCCGCCCCGCTGAAACGCGCAGCGAATGAGGCTGCCGGCATAGGCCGACCAAACAGGTAGCCCTGTACCTGGTCGCAGCCATGCTCGCGCAGGAAGTCCAGCTGCGCCTGCTCTTCGACACCTTCGGCAATCACCCGCAGATTGAGACTGTGCGCCATGGCGATGATGGCGCGGGCAATCTGCGCATCCTGCTCGCCATCGGGAACCCCGTCGACAAAGCTGCGGTCGATCTTCAGCACATCGATGGGAAACTGCTTGAGGTAGTTGAGCGACGAATAGCCGGTACCGAAGTCATCCACCGCCACCCCCACGCCCAGGCGCTTGAGGCCACGCAAGACCTGCAGGGTTTCAGCCACATCACGCATCAGGATACTTTCGGTCAGCTCCAGCTCCAGGGCCGCCGGCGCCAGGCCGACCTGCGCCAGGGTGGCGGCGATCCGCGCCCCCAGCTGGCCATCGGCAAACTGCCGCGCCGACAGGTTGATCGACACCTTGGGTAATTGCAGGCCCGCCATCTGCCAGGCCTGCAGCTGGCGGCAAGCCTCCTGCAACACCCAGTCGCCGACCTGCACCACCAGGCCCAACTCCTCCAGCGCCGGCACGAACTCATCAGGGCGCACCAGGCCGCGGCGTGGATGCGCCCAGCGCAGCAGAGCCTCGGCCCCGATCAGGCGTTTGCCGTCACCGGAAAACTGCGGCTGGTAGTACAGGCAGAACTGCCCAGCTTCCAGGGCATGGCGCAGGTCGCTTTCCAGCTCCAGGCGCTCCAGCGCGCGGGCGTTCATCTCGGCCTGGTAAAACTGGAAGTTGTTCTTGCCCTTTTCCTTGGCGTGATACATCGCGGTATCGGCATTCTTCATCAACTGGCTGAGTTCAGTGCCATCCTGCGGGGCCAGCGCGATGCCGACACTGGCACTGATGAAGAACTCGCGCCCCTCCAGTACGAAAGCCTGCTGCAGGCGTTCCAGAATACGCTCGGCAACCCGGATGGCCCGGTGCAGCGCCTGGTCGCGGCTTTCCTGGGCGACCAGCAACAGGGTGAACTCGTCGCCGCCCATGCGCGCCACCGTATCTTCATCGGCCACGCAGGTCAGCAGGCGCTGGGCAACTTCCTTGAGCATGCGGTCACCCGCCGCGTGGCCCAGCGAGTCGTTGATCGGTTTGAAGCGGTCCAGGTCGAGGAACATCAATGCCACCCACTGCTCATGCCGTGCAGCATGCTGCAGCGCGGTATGCAGGCGGTCCTGGAACAGCGTGCGGTTGGGTAGCTGGGTGAGGTTGTCGTAGTAGGCCAGTCGATGGATACGCTGCTCGCTGGCCTTGCGCTCACTGATGTCGTTGAAGAAACACACGTAGCTGACCAGGTCGCCATCATCATCGCGAATTGCGGTAATCCCGACCCAGGCCGGGAAAGGCTCACCCTGTTTGCGGCGCAACCACAACTCCCCCTCCCAGCTGCCTTGCTCGGCCAGGCGCTGGCGGATGAACTGCAGGCTGGCAGCCTGCTGACGGTCAGCCATGAGCATGGCCGGTTGCTGGTCGATCACCTCGCCACTGGCAAAACCGCTGATGCGCCCGAAGGTTTCGTTAACCTGCACGATGTAGCCGGCCAGATCGGTCACCATAATCGCCGCGGTAGAGTGTTCGAACACCGTGGCCGCCATGCGCAGCTGTTTCTCGGCACGGCGCTGCTGGCTGATGTCGCGCCCCACGCCGAGCAGGCCGAGCAAGCGCTGTTGTTCGTCCCAGAGCAGGCTGACCCGCAGCTCGACGGGAATCTTCTTGCCATCGGCACGCAGGCAGTCGAGGACGAACACCTCGGTATTGAACCGCGCCCGCCAGGCCTGCAGGCGCGCCGGCTGTCCCTGCAACTGGCGAACTTGGGCCAGCAGCGCGAGCAGAGGTTGCAGCTGCGCCGGCACGGCGATCAGGCTGTCGAAACCATGTGCCAGCAGCCAATCGCCATCGTAGCCGAAGAGTTTTTCTGCAGAAGGGCTGACGTAGTTCAGGCGCAGGTCACGGTCGGTGGTGACGATCACATCGCTGGTGCTTTCCGCCAGTAGTCGGTAGCGCTGTTCGTTGGCACGCAACGCCTCGCGGGCGGCAATCTGCTCGGTAATGTCCTTGGCGATACCGATCAGCCGGCTGACCCGCCCGTTGTGATCACGACTGAGCGCCTGCTCGCGGATGTCGAACCAGTGCCAATGCCCGTTACGATGTCGCCAGCGCAGCTCGAATTGCATCAGCTGGCCATTGCCAATCACCTTCTGCAAATTACGCAGGCGCCCGTACAGTTCTCCGTCGTCGGGGTGCAGCAGTTTCTCCCAGGGATTGTTGCCCAGCGCACGCCACTGCGCCGTGTCGTAGCCCAACTGCGTCATCAAGTGATTGTTGCTGAACAGCACGCGACGTCCGGGAATATCGTGCACATACAACAGGTCGGGCACGGCACGAATCACTTCACCCCAGAAGTGCTCACGCTCGACCAGGGCCAGCTCGCTGCTCTTGCGGCTGCTGATGTCACTCATGCTCAGGGTGACCGCATCCAGATCAGCCACGTTATCCGGCAGATTGAGGGTCAGCCACAGGTAGCGCGCCTCCCCCTGGGCAGTACGAATGCAGCTTTCCATGGCCAGGTGCTGCGGACGCCCGAGCAGTGCCACTAGCAACTGCAGGCGCGCCGAGCCGGCCTCCAGCGGACCATGGTCGATCAGTAGCCGCCAGGCCTGGCGGGCATCAGCCACCCCCAGCAACTGTTTGCCCAGCTGATTGATCTCGCTGATGCGCAGCAATTGCAGCAACTCGGCATGACGTTGGCCATCCTCCGCCAACCAGTCGAGCAACTGCGCCTGGTCGCGCACCTGCAGTTGTTGCAGGCGCTGACGCAAGGCACTGAGGTCGAGCACGCACAAACCGCAACCGGCCCCTTGGAAAATATCCTGGTAACGCCGCCGGGTGTCATCGAGCACCGCCAGGGCCTGCTGCTGCTCGGTGACATCACGCAACACCCAGACCAGCCCGAGACGCTCACCAGCATCCTGCAACTCGCTGCGGTGCACGGCAAACAGACGCGTCGTGCCATTTTGCAGCAGCGGCAATAGCTCATCCTCGCTCGACGCGTCAGCATCCAGCTGCACGCCAGGCAGCAGCTCAGCCAGGCGATACTGGCCGGCCTGGGCGGAGCTCAGGCCAAACATCTGTTCGGCACGCCGATTGAGAAAACGTAGCTGGCCCTGACAGTCACTGACCAGCACCTGCTCGTCGATCGCCGCCAGAGCACTGGCGGCCTGCAACAGCGAGCGCTGCGAGCCGGCATGCAACTCGCGCAGGCGGCGCTGCTCACGCAACAGCGCATAAAGCACCAGCAAGGCCAGCAGCAGGCACAGCACGAAGAACAGCAGCTGCATGGCCAGCGACTGCCGCCACCCCTGCAACAGGCCGGGTGCCGGGCTCAAGGCAATGATCTCGCCATCGCTGTGCGGCAGGGGCAGACGGCGCAGGCTGCGAGCCGCCTGCTCGGCACTCAGCGGGGCGGGTTGTACACGCCCTCCGCGACTGTGCCAAAGCACTTGTTGGCTGACCTGATCGAACAGCAGCCAT
This sequence comes from Pseudomonas fluvialis, assembly GCF_002835605.1. Taxonomy (NCBI): domain Bacteria; kingdom Pseudomonadati; phylum Pseudomonadota; class Gammaproteobacteria; order Pseudomonadales; family Pseudomonadaceae; genus Pseudomonas; species Pseudomonas fluvialis. Next base: position 318,878 of record NZ_PIYS01000005.1, read on the forward strand.
TGCGCCTGTTCGCTCTGGCTGGCCGGCAACCACAACGGCAAGGCCTGCGCATGCATGCGCAACAGCCAGTAGTGCCCCGGACGTTCCGCCTGACGCAGACTCATCTGCAATAACTGCGGCGCCTCCAGCCAGCTTAGGTAATAGGGCTGCTCAGCCTGTCGCTGCCGTATGGTTTGCCACACCTCGACCGGCAAGGTCGGCTCGGCACTGTCCACCAACCCTTGTGGGCCAACCCAGGCCAGGCTGTGCAGGTTGGGGAACAGCTGCTGCAGACTGAACAGCAGCTCGTCACGCAGCGCGCCCTGCAGCGGCTGCGCCGCCTGCCGACTGAGCAGGGCACTAGCTACTTGCGCCTTGAGCTCAAGGGTCAGGCTCACCTGACTGAGCAGTTGCTCGGCACTATCCAGGCTGCGTTGCTGCGCTGCTTCCTGCGCCTGCCGGTACTGCTGGTGCAGCTGCCAGGCAAGTAGCAACAACATCACCAGCAACAGCACGACCAGCATGCCCTGGTAGGCGCCACGCCCCTGGGAGGGAGGCTGAACCGGTGTGGCTGGCATGTGTGCAAGATCGGACAAGGACAACATTCCCGTAGTCAGCCGGCAGGCACCGGATGAATTGATACATGAAGAAGGCAAACCCACGCCCGGCGCATGGCCGGAGGCTTACAGAAAAAGCAAAAACAATGCCGCATCGCACGGCCTGCTAGCAGGTCATTGAAAAACGTAAGCGAGGCAGGCAAGACAAGGCGAAAACGGCCGAAAAAGCGCAGTTTACGTGTTGTAAATGAGC